>USAI01000006.1 GCA_900552675.1 uncultured Prevotella sp. | reverse complement strand
TTCCTTGGTAAGGAAGAGGTCCTGAGTTCAACTCTCAGTTACAGCTCTACTTCTTTTTCTTTAGAAACCTAAGGATATTGAAGAAAAACGACTATTCAAATTTATATAAATAAAAAATAAGCTATGGCTAAAGAGACTTTTGTGCGCACCAAACCGCACGTTAACATTGGTACTATTGGTCACGTTGACCATGGTAAGACTACTCTTACCGCTGCCATTTCTAAGACTCTTTTTGATAAGGGTTTCGGTAGCAAGGAAGTTAAGTCTTTCGACCAGATTGACAATGCTCCTGAGGAGAAAGAGCGTGGTATCACTATCAACTCTGCTCACATCGAGTATGAAACAGCTAAACGTCACTACGCACACGTAGACTGCCCGGGTCACGCCGACTATGTAAAGAACATGGTAACTGGTGCTGCTCAGATGGACGGTGCTATCCTTGTTGTTGCTGCTACTGACGGTCCTATGCCTCAGACACGTGAGCACGTTCTGCTCGCTCGTCAGGTAAACGTTCCCCGCATGGTTGTTTTCTTGAACAAGTGCGATATGGTTGACGACGAGGAGATGCTGGAGCTCGTTGAGATGGAGGTTCGTGAGATCCTCGATCAGTACGGATACGAGGAGGATACTCCTATCATCCGCGGCTCTGCTCTTGGTGCACTCAACGGTGTAGAGAAATGGGTAGACAAGGTAATGGAGCTGATGGATGCTGTTGATACATGGATTCAGGAGCCTCCCCGTGACCTCGACAAACCCTTCCTGATGCCTATTGAGGACGTATTCTCAATCACTGGTCGTGGTACTGTTGCTACTGGTCGTATCGAGACTGGTCGTGTTAAGGTTGGCGACGAGGTTGAGCTGCTCGGCCTTGGTGAGGACAAGAAGTCAGTTGTTACTGGCGTAGAGATGTTCCGTAAGATCCTTGACGAGGGTGAAGCTGGCGATAACGTTGGTCTGCTCCTCCGTGGTATCGACAAGAACGAGATCAAGCGTGGTATGGTGCTCTGCCATCCCGGACAGATCAAGCCTTACAAGAAGTTCAAGGCTTCTATCTACGTTCTGAAGAAAGAAGAAGGTGGTCGTCACACACCATTCGGTAACAAGTATCGTCCCCAGTTCTACCTCCGTACTATGGACTGTACTGGTGAGATCACTCTGCCCGAGGGCGTTGAGATGGTAATGCCTGGTGACAACGTAGAGATCACTGTTGAGCTGATCTACGCTGTTGCTCTGAACCAGGGTCTGCGTTTCGCTATCCGCGAAGGTGGCCGTACAGTAGGTTCAGGTCAGATTACCGAGATCTTCGAAGACTAATGTGAGTGTTCACCTCGTGTGAACGTCATAAAGATAAAGGTTCCCATCCTCTATGGGGCTGGGAACCTATTTTACGGAATTAGCTCAGTTGGTAGAGCACTGGTCTCCAAAACCAGGTGTCGGGAGTTCGAGCCTCTCATTCCGTGCTAAAAAGAAGATAATATGTTTAAGAAGATAGTAAATTATTGCAAGACTTGTTACGACGAACTTGCGCATAAGACTACTTGGCCGTCACGTGCCGAACTTACTCACAGTGCAGTGATTGTATTATCTGCTTCCCTTGTCATTGCAGTTGTGGTGTTCGCAATGGACTCATTGTTCAAATGGGTCATGAGTATGGTTTATCCCGGTTAATTCGTTAAAGAAAGATGACTACTACAAGTAAAAATTGGTATGTCCTTCGTGCTGTTAGCGGAAAAGAAGCTAAGGTAAAAGAGTATCTTGAAGCTGAAATGAAGCACAACGCACTCCTTTCGTCACATGTTTTTCAGGTGCTTTTGCCCATGGAGAAACATGCGTCTTTGCGTAATGGCAAACGTGTAATCAAGGAGAAAATTTCTCTCCCTGGATATGTGTTTATTGAAGCCAGCCTTGTTGGCGATGTAGCACATACCTTACGCTTCATGCCTAACGTGTTAGGATTCCTTGGCGGACTCGATAACCCTTCTCCAGTGCCTCAATCCGACATCAACCGTATGCTCGGTAATGTTGAGGAAACTGAATTGCAAGATGAAATCGATATCCCCTATGTTGTTGATGAGACTGTCAAAGTTACTGACGGACCCTTCAGCGGCTTTTCGGGTGTTATTGAGGAAGTTAATGCTGAGAAGAAGAAGCTCAAGGTGATGGTGAAAATCTTTGGACGTAAAACTCCATTGGAGTTAGGTTTTATGCAAGTCGAGAAGGAAGGCTAATAGAACAGTGTTACGAGTTCTAAAGCTTTTCCTTATAATAATCATTTAATTATAACAAAAGAAATGGCTAAAGAAGTTGCTGGATTAATCAAATTACAGATTAAAGGTGGCGCTGCGAATCCCTCTCCTCCAGTAGGACCTGCTCTGGGTTCGAAAGGAATTAACATCATGGGATTCTGCAAAGAGTTCAACGCCAGAACCCAAGATAAGGCTGGAAAAATTCTTCCTGTCGTTATCACTTACTATACTGACAAGTCATTCAGCTTTGTTATCAAGACTCCTCCCGCAGCCGTACAGCTCAAGGAGGCAGCTAAGGTAAAGAGCGGTTCTGCTCAGCCTAACCGTAAGAAAGTCGCAAGTGTAACTTGGGAGCAGGTAAAGGCTATCGCAGAGGACAAAATGAATGACCTCAACTGCTTCACAGTAGATTCTGCTATGAAGCTGATTGCCGGTACAGCAAGAAGTATGGGTATCACTGTTAAAGGGGACTTCCCTGAATAATTTTTAAACTTCAATTAAGAAAATGAGTAAACTGACAAAAAATCAAAAATCAGTCGCTGATAAGGTTGAAGCAGGGAAAGCATACTCTTTAGAGGAGGCAGCAGCATTGGTAAAGGAAATCACCACTACCAAGTTTGATGCTTCTCTTGATATCGACGTACGTCTGGGTGTTGACCCTCGCAAGGCTAACCAAATGGTTCGCGGCGTGGTTTCTCTGCCCAACGGTACTGGAAAGGTTACGCGTGTTCTCTGTCTTTGTACTCCTGATCAGGAGGCTGCTGCCAAAGAGGCTGGCGCCGACCATGTTGGTCTCGACGAGTATATCGAGAAGATCAAAGGTGGCTGGACAGATATTGATGTTATCATCACGATGCCCTCATGCATGGGTAAACTTGGTCCCCTCGGTCGTATCCTCGGCCCCCGCGGATTGATGCCTAACCCCAAGAGCGGCACCGTTACTATGGACGTTGCTAAGGCAGTTAAGGAGGTTAAACAGGGTAAGATTGACTTTAAGGTTGATAAGGCTGGTATTATCCACACTTCAATCGGTAAGGTTAGCTTCACTCCCGAGCAGATCTATCAGAACGCTAAGGAGTTTATCGCTACTGTCATCAAGCTCAAGCCTGCTGCTGCTAAAGGTACATACATTAAGAGTATCTTTATTTCAAGCACAATGAGTCAGGGTATCAAGGTTGATCCCAAAACAGTTGAGTAACTTAACAGTTTTTAAATCATGAAGAAAGAAGTAAAAGATACTATCATTGTCGAACTGGGCAAGAAGCTGCAGGAATTTCCTCACTTCTACCTTGTTGACGTTCACGGACTGAACGCTGAGGCTACTAGCGAGCTCCGCCGCAAGTGCTTCAAGAACGACATCAAAATGGTCGTTGTGAAGAACAAATTGCTGCATCAGGCATTTGAGACTTCCGACGTTGATTTCTCGGGCCTGTATGGCTCACTCAAGGGTAGCACCGCAGTGATGTTCACGCAAACTGCTAACTTGCCTGCTAAGCTCCTCAAAGAGTATGCTAAGGCTGGTGTTCCCTCACTCAAGGCTGCTTACGCCGAGGAAGGCATCTATGTAGGTGCTGACAAGCTCGACGAGTTGGTAGCTATCAAGAGCAAGAACGAGGTTATTGCCGAGATTGTGGCTCTGCTGCAGTCGCCCGCAAAGAACGTTATCTCTGCTCTGCAGTCTGGTGGCAACACCATCCATGGCGTCCTCAAGACATTGGGAGAGCGTCCTGAGTAAATCTTAAAAAAACATCATTCAATTTAAAACAATTAAAAAATTAAATAAAATGGCAGATATTAAAGCTATTGCTGAAGAGTTAGTAAATCTTACAGTAAAGGAAGTAAATGAGTTGGCAACAGTCCTGAAGGATGAGTATGGTATTGAGCCCGCTGCTGCAGCTGTAGCTGTAGCTGCTGGTCCCGCTGCTGGTGGTGCTGCTGCAGCCGCTGAGGAGAAGACTTCGTTCGACGTAGTCCTCGTTGAGGCTGGTTCAGCTAAGCTCCAGGTAGTTAAGGCCGTTAAGGAAGCTTGCGGTCTGGGCCTGAAGGAAGCTAAGGATCTCGTTGACGGTGCTCCCGCTACCGTTAAGGAAGGCATGTCTAAGGACGAAGCTGAGGCTCTTAAGAAGGCCATCGAGGCCGCTGGTGCCAAGGTAGAGCTGAAGTAATTTTGAGCTGACAAGCGTTTCATGTCGCACAAAACATGACGCTTATTGATATTATGGTTAGAATCTGCTAAGTAGGTGGGTTCTAACCTTTTTGTGTCTTTAAAACTTTTAGAAACATAACACCCTTTTAATATCTTCTAATGGCTGCAAAAATTGTTGACAACAGAGTAAATTTTGCCCGCGTGCATAATCCGATGCCTTATCCGGATTTCCTCGACGTGCAATTAAAGTCGTTTAGAGACTTCCTTCAGTTGGATACTCCTCCTGAGGAACGCAAGAATGACGGTTTGTATAAGGTCTTCTCTGAGAATTTCCCCATTACTGACACAAGGAACAACTTCGTGCTCGAGTTCCTCGATTATTATATCGACCCGCCTCGTTATTCTATTGACGAGTGCTTGGAGCGTGGCTTGACCTATAGTGTTCCTTTGAAGGCCAAAATGAAATTGTATTGTACTGATCCTGATCATGAGGACTTCGGTACATTTATACAAGACGTCTTTCTGGGCACCATTCCCTATATGACCAGCAATGGCACCTTCGTTATCAATGGTGCCGAGCGTGTCGTGGTATCACAGTTGCACCGTTCACCTGGTGTGTTCTTCGCACAAGGCGTTCATGCAAACGGTACCGTGCTTTATTCAGCACGTATCATCCCGTTCAAGGGCTCGTGGATTGAGTTTGCTACCGACATCAACAATGTGATGTATGCCTATATCGACCGTAAGAAGAAGTTGCCCGTAACAACCCTTCTGCGTGCCATCGGTTATGAAACTGATAAGGACATCTTGAAGATCTTCGACTTGGCCGACGAAATCAAGGTTAACAAGAAGAACATGAAGGCTGCCCTGGGCCGTAAACTGGCCGCACGTGTGCTGAAGAGCTGGAACGAGGACTTCGTTGATGAGGATACGGGCGAGGTAGTATCTATCGAGCGCAATGAGGTTATCATGGAGCGCGAGACTGAGCTTACTGAAGATAATATCGAGGATATCCTCGAGAGCGGCACACAGTCAATCTTGCTGCACAAAGATGCTGACGCTGCAAACAAATATGCTATCATCTTCAATACCCTGCAGAAAGATCCCAGCAACTCGGAGAAAGAAGCTGTGCTGTACATCTATCGCCAGCTGCGTAACGCCGATCCGGCCGATGACGCCAGCGCACGCGAGGTGTTTCAGAACCTGTTCTTCTCTGACAAGCGTTATGACCTGGGCGAGGTAGGCCGCTACCGTATCAACCGCAAGCTCGGATTGAATACCGACTCGGATGTACGTGTGCTGACTAAGGATGATATCATCGAGATTATCAAGTATCTCATCCAGTTGGTTAACTCGAACGCTTCTGTCGACGATATCGACCACTTGTCAAACCGTCGTGTTCGCACCGTTGGTGAGCAGCTTAGCAACCAGTTCTCAATTGGTCTTGCACGTATGAGCCGCACCATCCGCGAACGTATGAATGTGCGTGACAATGAGGTGTTCACTCCTACCGACTTGATCAATGCTAAGACTATTTCAAGCGTCATCAACTCGTTCTTTGGAACGAACCCGTTGTCGCAGTTCATGGACCAGACCAACCCCTTGGCTGAGGTTACTCACAAGCGTCGTCTTTCGGCTCTTGGTCCTGGCGGTTTGTCGCGTGAGCGTGCTGGCTTCGAGGTGCGTGACGTTCACTATACACACTATGGTCGTCTGTGTCCTATCGAGAGCCCTGAGGGACCGAACATCGGTCTTATTTCTTCGCTCTGTGTATATGCCACTATCAACGACCTCGGCTTCATCGAGACACCGTATCGTAAGGTCGTTAACGGCGTAGTTGACTTGAAGAACGAAGATGTGGTTTATCTTACCGCTGAGGAAGAGCAAGATCACATCATCGGTCAGGGTAACGCTCCGCTGCGTGCCGATGGCACTTTCATCCGCGACCTCGTTAAGTGTCGTCAGGATGCCGACTTCCCCGTTGTGCCGCCTTCAGATGTTGACTTGATGGACGTGGCTCCGCAGCAGATTGGCTCTGTTTCGGCTGGCCTTATTCCTTTCTTGGAGCACGATGACGGTCACCGTGCATTGATGGGATGTAACATGATGCGCCAGGCTGTTCCTTTGCTGCATAACGATGCCCCTATCGTAGGTACTGGTATTGAGAAGCAGGTGTGCGAAAACTCGCGCACAATGGTTACTGCCGAGGGCGAGGGTGTAATCGAATATGTTGATGCCACTACCATCCGCATCCTTTACGATCGCACCGACGACGAGGAGTTTGTAAGCTTCGAACCGGCTCTGAAAGAGTATCGCATACCGAAGTTCCGTCGTACCAACCAGAACATGACCATCGACCTTCGTCCTATCTGTGTGAAGGGACAGCGTGTGAAGGCTGGCGACATTCTTACCGAGGGTTACGCTACCGAGAATGGTGAGCTGGCATTGGGCCGCAACTTGCTCGTTGCTTACATGCCTTGGAAGGGTTACAACTATGAGGATGCTATCGTATTGTCAGAGCGTATGGTACGCGATGACGTGCTGACCTCTGTTCATGTTGACGAATATTCACTCGACGTACGTGAAACAAAACGTGGCGTTGAAGAATTCACCAGCGATATTCCTAACGTAAGCGAAGAGGCTACCAAGGACCTCGACGATAACGGTATTATTCGTATCGGTGCTCGTGTTGAGCCCGGTGATATCCTTATCGGTAAGATTTCGCCCAAGGGTGAGAGCGATCCTTCACCTGAGGAGAAACTGCTGCGCGCTATCTTCGGCGATAAGGCTGGCGATGTGAAGGACTCTTCATTGAAAGCCAATCCTTCACTGAGCGGTGTGGTTATCGACAAGAAACTGTTCTCGCGTGCTGTTAAGACACGTGAGTCGAAGAAGCAAGATAAGATTATCCTGGCCAAGATTGACGAGGAATATGAGGCTAAGAACAACGACCTCAAGGACATCCTTGTTGACAAGCTGCTCACCCTTACTGAGGGCAAGAGCTCTATGGGCGTAAAGGATTATAGCAATGCTGAGATCATTACAAAGGGTAGCAAGTTTACTACCACCAACCTCAAGAACCTTGAGTATGACGGCGTTCAGTCGAACGGATGGACTGAAGATGAGCACACCAATGGCTTGATCCAGAAGCTTATCATGAACTACATACGCAAGTATAAATTACTCGATGCAGAACTGAAGCGCAAGAAGTTTGCAATCACCATCGGCGACGAGCTGCCCTCAGGCATCCTGCAGATGGCTAAGGTGTATGTGGCTAAGAAACGTAAGATTGGCGTAGGCGATAAGCTGGCTGGTCGTCACGGAAACAAGGGTATCGTTTCTAAGATCGTTCGTACAGAAGATATGCCGTTCCTTGAGGATGGTACTCCTGTCGACTTGGTATTGAACCCGCTGGGTGTGCCCTCACGTATGAACTTGGGTCAGATCTTCGAGGCTATCCTCGGTGCTGCTGGCCGTAAGCTGGGCGTGAAGTTTGCTACTCCTATCTTCGATGGTGCTAAGCTTGAAGACCTGTCTGAATGGACTGACAAGGCTGGATTGCCCCACTTGTGCTCTACACACTTGTATGATGGCGAGACTGGCGAGCGCTTCGACCAGCCGGCTACGGTGGGTGTAACCTATTTCCTTAAGCTGGGACACATGGTTGAGGATAAGATGCACGCACGTTCTATCGGTCCGTACTCACTCATCACTCAGCAGCCCCTCGGCGGTAAAGCACAGTTTGGTGGACAGCGTTTTGGTGAGATGGAGGTTTGGGCACTGGAGGCCTTCGGAGCCAGCCACGTGCTTCAGGAAATCCTTACCATCAAGTCAGACGATACCGTGGGCCGCTCGAAGGCTTACGAGGCTATTGTCAAGGGCGATCCTATGCCTACTCCTGGCATCCCTGAATCGTTGAACGTGTTGCTGCACGAGCTTCGCGGTCTGGGTCTGAGCATCAAACTTGATTAATCCACACACCCTAAATATTAAGATTAGATATGGCTTTCAAGAAAGATACAAAAGTAAAAAATAATTTCACTAAGATAACCATCGGCCTTGCATCGCCCGAGGAAATCTTGGAAAACTCGTTTGGTGAGGTTACCAAGCCTGAAACCATCAACTATCGTACCTATAAGCCTGAGCGCGATGGTTTGTTCTGCGAGCGCATCTTCGGTCCTACACGCGACTATGAGTGCGCCTGCGGCAAGTATAAGCGCATCCGTTATAAGGGTATTGTGTGCGACCGTTGTGGTGTAGAGGTTACTGAGAAGAAGGTACGCCGTGAGCGTAGCGGACATATCGAGCTGGTGGTGCCCGTGGCACACATCTGGTATTTCCGTTCGCTGCCTAACAAGATAGGCTATCTGCTCGGTATGCCCACCAAGAAGCTCGACGCTGTTATCTACTATGAGAAGTATGTAGTGGTTCAGCCCGGTGCTCTTGCTGGTCGTACCAACGAGGATGGCGAGGAAATGAATGGTTCGCACTGCATGGACCTGCTGTCTGAGGAGGAGTATATCGACATCCTTGACAACAAGCTCGATCCCAGCAATGCATATCTTGAGGATAACGACCCCAACAAGTTTATCGCTAAGATGGGTGCCGAGGCTGTTTACGACCTCTTGGCAAACCTCGACCTCGATGCTCTGTCATACGAGCTGCGCGACCGTGCTAACAACGACTCGTCACAGCAACGTAAGACCGAGGCGCTGAAGCGTCTGCAGGTAGTAGAGGCTTTCCGTAGCAGCAAGGGTGTGAACAAACCCGAGTGGATGATCATGAAGATTATTCCCGTTATTCCGCCTGAGCTCCGTCCGCTCGTGCCCCTGGATGGTGGTCGTTTCGCTACTTCTGACCTTAACGACCTCTACCGTCGTGTTATCATTCGTAACAACCGTTTGAAGCGATTGGTTGAGATTAAGGCTCCTGAGGTAATTCTGCGTAACGAGAAGCGTATGTTGCAGGAGGCTGTTGATAGCCTCTTTGACAACTCACGCAAGTCGAGCGCTGTGAAGAGCGAGAGCAACCGCCCCTTGAAATCGTTGTCTGACTCGTTGAAGGGTAAGGCTGGTCGCTTCCGTCAGAACCTTTTGGGTAAGCGTGTCGACTATTCTGCACGTTCAGTTATCGTTGTAGGTCCTGAACTGAAGATGGGCGAGTGTGGTTTGCCTAAGTTGATGGCTGCCGAGCTGTATAAGCCGTTCATCATTCGCAAGCTGATTGAGCGTGGCATCGTGAAGACGGTGAAGAGTGCCAAGAAGATTGTTGACCGTCGCGAGCCCGTTATCTGGGATATTCTTGAGAACGTGATGAAAGGCCATCCTGTATTGCTGAACCGTGCTCCTACACTGCACCGTTTGGGTATCCAGGCCTTCCAGCCCAAGCTTATCGAGGGTAAAGCTATTCAGTTGCACCCACTGGCTTGTACTGCGTTCAACGCCGACTTCGACGGTGACCAGATGGCTGTTCACCTCCCCCTGAGCAACGAGGCTGTACTTGAGGCACAAATCCTCATGCTGCAGAGCCACAATATTTTGAACCCTGCCAACGGTGCTCCTATCACTGTGCCTTCACAGGATATGGTGCTCGGTCTTTACTATATCACCAAGTTGCGCCCAGGTGCTAAGGGTTCTGGCCTGACCTTCTATGGCCCAGAAGAGGCCCTGATTGCCAACAACGAAGGCAAGTGCGACTTGCACGCTCCGGTAAAGGTTATCGTTAACGACCTTGTTGACGGCACCATTCAGAAGCGCATGGTTGAGACCTCTGTAGGTCGTGTGATTGTCAATAAGATTATCCCCGACGAGGTAGGCTTCTTCAACGACATCATTTCAAAGAAAACGCTGCGTGGCATCATCTCAAGCGTTATTAAGGCTGTGGGTATGGCTCGTGCTTGCGAGTTCCTCGATGGCATTAAGAACCTTGGTTACCATATGGCTTATGTTGCTGGTCTGTCGTTCAACCTTGACGACATCATCATCCCGCCAGAAAAGCAGTCGATTGTTGATCGTGGTCATGATGAGGTGCGCCAGATTATGGACAACTATAACATGGGTTTCATCACTGAGAACGAGCGTTACAACCAGGTGATTGATACATGGACACACGTGAACAACGACTTGGCCACCGTCTTGATGAAGGAGATGACCGAGGCTGACCAAGGCTTCAACGCTGTATTCATGATGCTTGACTCAGGAGCCCGTGGTTCAAAAGACCAGATTAAGCAGCTCTCGGGTATGCGTGGTTTGATGGCTAAGCCTATGAAGGCAGGTGCCGAAGGCCACCAGATTATTGAGAACCCAATTATCTCTAACTTTAAAGAAGGTATGTCAGTGCTCGAGTACTTCATCGCCTCGCACGGTGCCCGTAAGGGTCTTGCCGATACCGCTATGAAGACTGCCGACGCTGGTTACCTTACCCGTCGTCTTGTTGACGTTTCGCATGACGTGATCATCAACGAAGAAGACTGTGGTACATTGCGCGGACTGGTATGCACCGCTCTGAAGAATGGCGACGAGGTGGTTTCATCACTCAGCGAGCGTATCTTAGGACGTGTGTCAGTACACGATATTATTAATCCTTCTACTGGCGAGCTCATCGTAGCTGCTGGCGAAGAGATTACTGAACCCAAGGCTGCCGCCATTGAAAACTCACCCATCGAGAGTGTTGAAATTCGTTCAGTGCTCACCTGCGAGAGCAAGCATGGCGTCTGCATGAAGTGTTACGGCCGCAACCTTGCTACCCAGCGCATGGTGCAGATGGGCGAGGCTGTAGGTGTGATTGCCGCTCAGGCTATTGGTGAGCCTGGTACACAGCTTACTCTGCGCACCTTCCACGCCGGTGGTGTGGCTGGTAACGCTGCTGCCAATGCTTCTATCGTTGCAAAGAACGATTGCAAGCTGCACTTCGAGGATATACGTGTCGTTCCCTACGTTGAGAACGACGGTGAAAAGGATATCAACTGCAAGATGGTTGTCAGCCGACTCACCGAGTTGCAGTTCATCGATACACACACCGATATTGTCCTTTCTACTGTGAACGTGCCTTACGGCTCTTCACTCTACTTCAAGGATGGCGACGAGGTGAAGAAGGGCGACTTGATTGCTCGTTGGGATCCGTTCAACGCCGTAATCGTTACCGAGTATGCTGGTACCTTGCGCTTCAACGATGTTATCGAAGGCGTAACCTACCGTGCCGAGACCGACGAGGCTACAGGTCTTACCGAGAAGATTATCACCGACTCGAAAGATAAGTCGAAGGTGCCCACCTGCGATGTTCTCGACAACAATGGCGAGATTATCGGTACTTACAACTTCCCTGTAGGCGGACACGTCGTAGTGGAAGATGGTCAGACCGTAAGCACTGGTGTAGCCCTCGTTAAGATTCCGCGTGCTGCTGGTAGCGCTGGTGACATCACCGGTGGTCTGCCTCGTGTTACTGAACTGTTCGAGGCTCGTAACCCCAGCAACCCCGCTATCGTATCTGAGATTGATGGTGAGGTAACTATGGGTAAGGTTAAACGTGGTAACCGCGAGATTATCGTTACCAGCAAGACTGGCGACCAGAAGAAGTATCTCGTAAGCCTTTCAAAGCAGATCCTGGTTCAGGAGCACGACGCCGTGCGCGCTGGTACCAAGCTTTCTGCAGGCGAGATTACTCCCAGCGACATTCTGGCCATTAAGGGCCCCACTGCCGTACAGGAGTATATCGTTAACGAGGTACAGGATGTGTACCGTCTGCAGGGTGTGAAGATCAACGATAAGCACTTCGAGATTATCGTGCGTCAGATGATGCGTAAGGTTCAGATTAATGAGCCGGGCGACACCATCTTCCTCGAGCAAGAGATTGTTGATAAGCTCGACTTCGCTGAGGAGAACGACCGCATCTGGGGCAAGAAATACATCACCGATGCTGGCGACAGCGATACCTTGAAGGCTGGTATGATTATTTCTGCTCGTAAGCTGCGCGATGAGAACTCAAGCCTCAAGCGCCGCGACTTGCGTCTTGTTCAGGTGCGCGATACCATCCCCGCAACCTCTACACAGATCTTGCAGGGTATCACACGTGCCGCTCTTCAAACCAAGAGCTTCATTTCGTCTGCTTCGTTCCAGGAGACAACGAAGGTGCTCAACGAGGCTGCTATCCGTGGAAAGGTAGACCGTCTTGAGGGTATGAAGGAGAACGTTATCACAGGTCACCTTATCCCCGCAGGTACTGGCTTGCGCGAATGGGAACGTCTCGTGGTAGGTTCGAAAGAAGAGTACGAGCGCATTCAGGCCAACCGCAAGAATGTCATCGACTTCTCAAGCGAGAAGGGTGCTGAATAAGCTACGTTGCTCTTTCAAACTACACGTTTGATATCATCAGACAATAAAGTTTGATTTAACAGACAACAATAGTTTGATTTAACAGACAATAGAAGATAATGAAAAAGGACAAGCCGTGAGGTTTGTCCTTTTTTTGTTTATGCTTGTCATTGCAATGGTTCTTTAAAGAATTTATACTTGTTGTGTTTGCCAAGTCGAATAAAATGCTTATTTTTGTATGCTACATCATATCCACTACATTTACACTACATCTGAAACAAAATACATTTGGTACAAGAATACATCTGAAACAAAATACATCTGAGACAAAATACATCTGAGACAAAATACATCTGAGACAAAATACATCTGAGACAAAATACATCTGAAACGAAATATTTTACATGATATAAATATATACACGATTTTACTAACGCAATATTGTTTGCAATATTACTTACGACATTACTACTTATGAACACAAGAAAATTAAGACAAACGTTAGCGGCTATCGCTTGTACAGTGATGGTAGCCACTCCTGTTTTTGCGAAAGACGATGTGAAGGCTCCTGAGCCCTTGTTGCCTCTGCCCGAACAGAAGCAAATCGACTGGCAACGCATGGAAACCTACGCCTTTATCCACTTCGGCCTCAATACCTTTAGCGACCGCGAGTGGGGATATGGCGATACCGACCCGAAGGTTTTTAACCCTACGCGTCTTGATTGCGAGCAGTGGGCCAAAACCCTTGTGGCAGCAGGCATGAAGGGCGTAATACTTACCGCCAAGCATCACGATGGCTTTTGTCTATGGCCTTTTGGTGGAAACGATTACAATGTGAGCCAGTCGCCCTGGCGCGATGGAATGGGCAACGTAGTGAAAGAGTTGTCAGAGGCTTGTAAGAAGCATGGCCTTAAGTTTGCCGTCTATCTCTCGCCGTGGGACCGCTCGCGCGCCGACTATGGCACGCCCACCTATCTCACCTATTTCTATGCTCAGCTGCGCGACCTCCTTACCCATTACGGTCCTGTGTTTGAGGTGTGGTTCGACGGTGCCAATGGTGGCGACGGCTACTATGGTGGAGCTCGTGATAAACGCACCATCGACCGCAAAACCTATTACAATTATCCGCACATCTACCAGATGCTTGATAGCATACAGCCCAATGCTGTAGTGTTTAGCGATGGTGGTCCTGGCTGTCGCTGGGTGGGCAATGAGAAAGGCTTTGCGGGCGAAACCAACTGGTCGTTCCTTCCCAAAGGTCGTGTTTATCCAGGCTATCCCAATTATCCCGAACTTCAATATGGTTATCCCGATGGTGACCAGTGGACGCCAGCCGAGTGTGACGTGTCGATACGTCCAGGATGGTTCTATCACCCCGAAGAAGATGGTAAGGTGAAATCGCCCGAGCAGCTCGCCGATCTCTACTACCGCAGCGTAGGCCACAATGCCACCTTGCTGCTCAACTTCCCTGTTAACCGCGATGGCCTTATCCATCCCACCGACTCGGCCAATGCTGTCAACTTTCATAAACTCATCACTCGCGAGCTGAGTAACAACCTCGTGGCTGGCATGAAACCGAAGGTGAGCAACGAGCGTGGCAAACAATTCTCGGCCCATGCTCTGACCGATGCCTCGTGGGACACCTATTGGGCAACAAGCGATGGCGTAACCTCTGCCGACATCACCTTCACTTTTAAGCGTCCGGTTACCATGAACCGCATCATGCTGCAAGAGTATATACCGCTGGGTCAGCGCGTGAAGAAGTTTGCGGTTGAATATCTCTTGCCCAATGGCAAATGGACGGCTGTAGAGCAGGGCGAAGAAACCACCACCATTGGTTACAAGCGCCTGTTACGTTTCCGCTCTGTTTCGTCAAAAGGCATCCGTGTGCGCATACTCGATGCCCGTGGTCCCATCTGTATGAACAACATAGGTGTATATGACGGTGGTGCCGATGCACAACTTACCTGGAGCCCTTCGGCCGATGCTATCAAGTCGAAACCCTTCACCCTGGTAGGCTTCGACGAGGCACAGCTCACCAAGGTGGTAGACCGCGACCTCTCAACTGTGCTGTTTACTGATAAGCGCGAACTGATTATCGACCTTGGACGCGACACCCAACTCACCACGCTGATGTATCAGCCCGATGCCAGCGAAACACGTCATGGCCTCATACACAGCTACACCATTGCCACATGCAATGCCGATGGCACTGGCGAGAAGGTGTTACGTTCGGGCGAGTTCTCAAACATACAGAACAACCCCGTGCTGCAAACCATCACCTTCCCCGCCACCACGACGCGTTATCTCAAACTGAAGGCCGACCGCATGATTGTGGATAACGACCAAGTGGGCATTGCCGAATTAGGCGTGAAGTAAGTGAATGGCCTTGCTAACAATGGATTAATTACTCTATTGCAAACTTTAGTAGGACAGGGGCCTCCGCGCCCCGTCCTCCAGCACCCAACCAAGTGCAAGCGAAAGTTATCACAGGGAGGACGGGGCGCGGAGGCCCTCGTCCTACTATGATATCACTTGCTTGAATAGGCCCGTCCTACTGGGATAATTTATGGATAATTCATGTAAATTCGTGTCCAAGTAAAAACGTGCGTAGCGCGAAATAGATTATTAAAAACAATATTGTCTGAACCTCAATACTCAGTATAGCCTGTCTCCGTAGTATCGCTTTTTGCCTAAAAACATGTCAAAAAGTCGTATCTATTTTATTTTTCTTTTTGGGTCTTTCTTTCCTGTGGCGTTTTTTCCTTATTTTTGTACGAAAATACGTCTGTCATGGTATTTAAAAAACGATATATAGCCGTTGTTATAGCCGTCGTAAGCCTTTTTACTGCTTGCGACAAGGTGTTTGACGTTCATCCCTACGACGTCAATATCAAGGGCGAAAAGAACATCAATGCAAAACAAATTGCCCTTATTGAAGAGCGTACACACGACAAAGAAACCATACGTTTTGCCTTCATCAGCGACACCCATCAGTGGTTTGATGATGCCAAGGCCGAGATACGCGACATCAACCGTCGTCCCGACATCGACTTTGTGGTACATGGTGGCGATGTAACCGACTTTGGTGCCACGAAAGAATATCTTTGGAGCCGCGACCTACTGAAAACGCTTAATAAACCCTTTGTTACCTTGCTGGGCAACCACGACTGTTTGGGCACGGGTAACCAAGCCTACGAGGTCGTTTTTGGCAATCCCAACTTCAGCTTTATTGCGGGCCGCGTTAAGTTTGTGTGTTTGAACACAAACGCCATCGAGTACGACTACTCGCGCCCTGTGCCCAACTTCGATTTTATGGAAGAAGAGGTGACGAAAGATGCCGACCGCTTTGATCGCACCGTTATCTGTATGCATGCCGCCCCTTATTCAGAGCAGTTTAACAACAATGTGGCCAAGGTGTTCAACTATTATACCCTCAATTTCCCCCATTTGCAGTTCTGTCTTTATGGCCACGGCCATCATACCGAGCAGCACGATATCTTTCAAAATGGCATCGTTTATTATGAGGTGGGCAACGCCCCCAAACGTCAATATTATATTTTTACCATCACACCCGAAACGTACAGTTATGAGATTATCGATTTTTAAATCTGTTTTCGCCGCCGTTTCTGCCGCCAAAGTGCTGCTTGTTATAGGGTGTGTGCTGATGCCCTGTTTGGCCCAAGCGGCCGTTACCGACACCATAAACATAGAAAAGCCTGACAACGTTATCGACAGCACTGTGACCATCACCCGTTACGACCGGCGCATACACCGCTACCGCCGCAGCTGGAATGCCCTTATCCCCACACAACAGGTAGTGCAGTTTTGTGGCAATATGGGCCTTGTATCGGTGGGCATTGGTTGGGATTATGGAAAGCGTCGGCAATGGGAAACCCACTTGCTTTTTGGTATTGTGCCAAAATATGATAGCCACAACACCAAGGTTACCATGACGCTGAAGCAAAACTATATACCGTGGTCGATATATATGAAAAACGACTGGAGCTTTGAGCCTCTGCAGTGTGGCCTTTACCTCAATACAGTGTTTGGTCACGACTTCTGGACCAAACAGCCCACCAAGTATGATAGCGGCTACTATCCGTTCTCTACCCGCCTTCGCCCCAATGTGTTTGTGGGCGAGCGCTTCACCAAGGCCGTGCCCAATAATCGCCGGAAGTATATCAAGAGCCTGAGCGTCTTCTACGAGCTTAGCACCAACGATATCTACATCATGCACCTTGTTCACACAGGCAGCATCGGCTTTTGGGAAATGTTTGGCCTTTCTATTGGCATCAAGGCTCAGCTGTTGTAGCGGGTTCTTGTTTTAAAAAATACTGCTTTCATTGTATGAAGCCAACCGATTGGCTTTCTGAAATAGCCCCAAAGTGGCGCAATATGTGCTCAGGGCCGGCGCATTACTCTAAGACATCAATTTAGCATGGCTGCTCTCATCACGCCCTAACGGTGTTTAAATAGCTACATTACGTTAGTGTCATTGGCAGCAAATTCAGTTGGCCCTTCTGCCAATCGTTACCGTGTCAGCATCGGCATGGAGCGATGTGATAGCCGACGGGTTAACGTTGTCAAAGTTTTGGGGTGTCGACATTATTGAGCCCTGCCCTTTGCCAGAGGTGCCACCGTTAGTGCGAATGGCTCCGTTGCAGAGGGCCACGTCCCAGTCGGTGCGGTCATGCCACGATTTGTCGGCCTCGGTGTCGCCGAGATTGCTTGTACCGACGGTCGCCCCCATGGCAAGCGAAATGTATGTCCATGTGTTTGGTTGCAGCTGCACGTGCATTACCTTTTCGTTTGACGACGGACTATCGCCGCCGTTATTCGTGCTGCATGCTGTGAGGCCAATGGCCAATAGGGTGGCAAAAAACAAGTTGTCTCTTTTTCGCATAACAATTATTTTTTATTATCTCTTCGGTTATCTAATCGTTTTTTTTATTATCTCTTCGTTTATTTAACCGTATTTTTTAATCTCCTATTCTGATGTCTACCTGTTGTCCGTCAGCAGTCATGTTGCCGAAGCCCATCTTCATGGCTTTGCCGTTGGCAGTGCGCACCACAAAGGTGCGTGATGATGCGGTGCCGTTCTCCTCATACTTGTAGGGCGAGGCCGACACAATGTAGCGGCTCTTGCTGTTGTCAGATAGCTTGACATAGAACGCGGTGATGCCTGGTTTTACGGCTGTAGGTAGGCTTGTCGCCACACACTCGTGTTCTACAGGCTCTGCCCCTCGATAATCGATGAGCGACACGGCTTCAACCGTTCCATCACCCACGGTCTTGCCTATGGCAGCCTTCTTTACGGAAAGGAAGAACACATCGCCGTTGGTGGCCGTAGCCCCAGCCTTTGAAGATGCATCGATAGCAATCTCAATCTCATCGCCTAAATATTGTCCTTGCATAGGATAGTCTCCCCCAGCATTGAAGAACGCCTGAGCGTAGGTGTACAGCGGGGTAGAGGTGGTGTTGCCGTCGTTTCGGAAGTCTGTGCCAAATGACAGGTCGTTGCGTGAACTGTACTTCAGCCTAATCTTAAACACTGCCTTAGGTTCGTAGGTCATCACACGCACAGCTTGCATCTTGCTCGACAGCTCCAGGTCGGTGTGCTGGTGGGTGGTGAAGAACCAATAGGGCAGATAAAAGCGCCCGTTGTCGTGAGAGAAAGTGCCCCAGGTGTTGGTCACAATGAAAGCACCCTTATGCGTTGCTCCGTTAGGGTCGGTAAACTCTACGAGATCATCGTAGCCCACAATTGTCATAGCGTGCGCACCGCTGGTGGCAAGGCGCGTAAGAAGCGAGTGGTAGCCTGTTTTCGATGGGCCGTCGTAGCGGTCGTTGATAGTCCATCCGCTCGATTGTGATGAGAAAGTGAGCAAGCCGCCCGTGCTGCTTCCATCGGCGGCATCGTAGAGCCACCGTTTGAGCGAGGTGAGGTCGGTAGCATCGAAAGAGAGAATGTCCTTCACGCGGTAGCGCATGGCCCTCAGATACTTGTCATAGCCCGTGGCCCAGCGAAACTGATACAGTCCTGACTCGCCATAGTCGGCCTCGGTCATCATGCCGTAACGCTGTGCTAAATAGAAACCCTGTTCGGCAAAGCCGCCTTGATCTTCGCCATCGTTGAGCATATTCCACGAAAACTTGTAGGCGAAACGGTTGTCAGCCGAGGCCGAGGCATCGCGGTTGAGCAGGCGGTTTACCTCGTAGGTAAACACATAGCCTATGCTTGATGCTTGTGCGCATGAGCCACCATCTTGATTGATGACGGGCGGAAAATATTTGCTTTTCGAGTTGTCCACTGCTTCGGGTAGCGTCACCCCCTCTGCCTCGACACGCATGGGGTGCATGGTTGTGCGTATGCGCTGCACCTCGGGCGTGACCTTAGGCGCGGGATAAGCCTTGCGTGTTATGGTTTGCGCGCTTACAACAGCCGTAAATATCAGAAATAAAAGTATCAGTGCTTGTTTAAGTCTCATATTATCATAATGTTATATTGCATTTTAGATGAAGAGGGTGTGTCAAAATAGGAGTTAGAGGAAGTTAAGAAGAAGTTAATCCATCTACGATGGATGGAAGTTAACAGACAAATGCTTTATTTTCAGCAATTTATACATATGTCCGCTAACTTCTGTTAACTTCGGGCGAAGCCCAAACTTCTTTTAACTTCTATTTTGACACACCCTCTAAGAATATTGTTATTTTTGTTGCAGTCGTGCAATGGTTTTGGTGGCCTCGTTGCGCACAGCCTCGTCGTAACGGGTGTCGGCGGCTATGGCCTTGGCGGCCTCAATCATACGCGGAACCATAATCGAGTAGTTGTGCCAGCCGAAAGCCTCAAGCAAGGCTTTCTGCGAGTCGGAATCGGCCTTCGGCAGATAGTCGATGAGCATGGGTATGAGTCCGTGTGCCATGAAGTTGCGGCACTGGCGTATGTACATGATGCGTTTCTTGGCCGTGGTCGAGGGATTGACAATTAGCTCTGTGTCCTTCGTCCATTTGTCGGCGCTGCGCTCAATGGTGCGGCGTATCTTTGTGCGTACACTATCCTTTTGCATGTAGCACACGGTAGGCGAGTCGAACTGTCGGTCAAACTCGGCCAGCAACTTGTCTTTGGGGAACACGCTAAGGTCGGCTATGGCGTTGAAGTTGCAGCGGTCTGACGTGTTGTTGCTAATGCACACCTTTATGAGTGCTGGGATGAGGCGCTCGTCGCCGCTCTTACCGATGAGGCGCAGAGCCTGACGCTGCACCAGTTCATGGCTGTCTTGCGAAGCCTCTTTCAGCACCTCGATGAAATTGTCATCGCCCATGAGTGCAATTTTTTCTAGAGCCTGAAGGCGCACCGTGGCGTATGGTGACGATTCGTAGATGGAACGCAACTTGTCTGACGAGATGAGCTTGTGGCGGAACAGATGCTCGATGGCCAGAACCTGGATGTCGGGGTGGTCGTTGTTGAGCAGCTTCTTCCACACCGATGGTTTGTCCTCGTTAATCATGTGGTCGAGGTTGAGCGCCTTGCCGTTGGTAGGGGCAAAGCGGAAGGTGGGGTCGCCGATGACGTGCGACTCCAAGTAGGTACTGTATCGCGCTATATCGCCCACGCAACCACCGTTACTCAACAGTCCGAGCAGGCGATCGCTCCACTTGTCTTGTAGCACGTTCACCGTGTTGGCAATGCACACAACGGTGCGTCCTGGCTGGAACAGATACTCGTTGGCAATGCAATCGTCTTGATGGAACGAGCCGCAGAAACAGGCATCAATGACCACCACTGGCACGTTGGGACGGAAGCCGTAGCCCTTGAAATCTTCTAAATGCAGGTCTGAGGCAGCCTCGTCAAGCGAGTCTTGCTTCGTGAGCTTCGGGTCGAGCGCATTGGCCAGCCACGACTGTGGCAGGTCAAACTTCTTCTCAAGGGCTACGCGCAGCGAATCGGCGTTCTTGCCGCGCTGCTTGGCCTCGTATATATGCTCGCGGCAGTAGCGTGTAATGAAGTCTTTGGCGCCACGCACCGTCTGCGGTTTCACAAGGGTGTTAAGATACTGTGTGTCCCAGTAACCGTGGTGATGTAGCACGGCCAGGTCGAGGTCGGTGCGCATAAGCTCGTCCATGAGCATGGTTTTTACGGGGTTATGGTCGCTGTGGTCAAGATAGCCTATGCGGTTGACGCGTCCTCTCAGCTCGGGAAAATGTTCAAGATAAGACCCTTTCTCGTCAATGCGAGCCACCTTCGACTCGCTTATGTAGCCGTGTCCGCTGAAATAGAACATCTGCTGTAGGCTGCGTTGACGGCGTTTTTCCTCAACCAGTTTGCTGAGGTAGGCACGCAGCTTTTCATAGCGCGATGTACCTCCGGCATCGGTGGGTCGTATGCGTCCACTGAAGATGGTTGGCTGTAGGTTTTGTCGACTGTCGGCCCTGAGCGAGTAGTAGAAGTAAGGCTTCGTCTCATCCTTACCCAGCGAATGAAACTTCAGTCCAAAGTCATCATAATATCGGTCGCTGGGCACCGACGACTCGCGACGGTCACGCCGCTGGTCCATCTTGAAAGCGCTGGTCATGTGCTGGGCGTCGCGCACCATGGCCACGGGTATGTCGCCCACAAATACTGCCCCTATCACGGGGTCTTGTTTCTGCGAGTGCATGCGGATGAGTGTGGCGCGAATGCTGTCGGGCACCTGCCAGCGGTCAATCACTATGTAGGGCTTCATGCCGTGCAGCTGTTCCACTGCTGAGGCATAGGCTTCTACCTGTGTCTTTGCTTCGTTGTAGCTTTTGGGGTCAATGACGATGGCAAAGCCGTCGCGTGCCTGTACCGACACATACGAGGCAGCAACCATAAATGCCAAGAATATTTTTTTACAGTTCATAAATCAATAATTAAATTTCAAAAATCAAAAATTTAATTTCAAAAATACTAATTCGTAATTCGCAATGCGCATCGTCTCGCCTCATCCCTTACATCTTGTGGTAACGACTGGTCGGCTGCCATCTTGTGTGCTACTTCAAGGCAAACATCAGAGGTATAGGCCAAACGGTGCCATCCCATCACGTTGAGGAGAGCCTTGCGCACCTCGTTGTCGGTGCAGCGAAGGGTGTAATCGGCCACCTTTGGGAGAAGATAAGCCGGGCAGTAGATGCGCATATACCCAGCCTGTCGCAAGGCATGTTTGTGATCAAGGCTGTCGTTGAGTAAACTCATTATGTCGCTGTCCCAGCGTGCCCCCATCTTTTCTACCTGGCCGCGCACCGCGGTGCAGAACGAGTCGGCCTTCACAAGTCGTCCTTCCATCTGTGCCAGGCAGCTGTCCACCGCCTTGGCAAGCAGCTGTTTGTTAAAGAACTGAATGGCTTGGTCGGCATTAAAGGCTACGCGCTTCGACAAATTGGTGCGCGTGAGCAGCCGGGCAAAGGCTGGAACCAGGCGCTCGCTGCCGCGCTTGGCCATCACGTTTACGGCAAACCGTTGTAGCATCTCGTAGTTGTCGTCAAGGGCTGTTGCAATGGCATCGTCGAGAATGTTTGAGCGGCGGTCGGTGAGCATGGTGAAAGCCTGTAGGCGCACCGTGGCCAAAGGCGACGTGCGTAGCGTATGTAGAAGTGCCTTGTCTGAGTAGCGCGAGGCGTGTTCAAGCATGTCTCGACACAAAAGGTCAGCAGAACCTTTGCATGGCGGCGTAGGCAGAAAGGCAAATGTAGGGTCGCCGATAACGTGCGACTCAAGGTAGGCCGTGTGCTGGTTTATGTAACCAATGCTAACGCCACAGGCCAGCAAACCGAGGTAGCGGTCGTACCACTTATCCTGAATGATGTTAACACTTCCGGCCAGTGTGGCCACCGTCTTTCCATCGCGAAAGATGTATTCGTTGGCAATGCAGTCGTCGCGGTGAAACGATCCGTTGAAACAGGCATCAAACACCACACAACGGGCGTTTGGACGGAAGTTATACTTGTTTATCTCGTTCAGTGTAAGGTTATCGTTAGTGCGCATGTTTAGATACTGCGTGTCCCAGTCGCCGTGGTGGTGTAGCATGGCCAAACTGAGGTCTGGGCGCATCATTTCGTTCATCATGCTGAAACGTATGGGCGTGGCATCGTCATAGTCCATATAACTGAAGGCTCCAGGTGTGGCGGCCAACTGTGGAAAATGCTCCATCAGTCCACGAAACTCGTCGATGTGGGCTGGCTTCGATTCAGATATACTACCGTCGCCTGTGAACACGAATACTGAGCTAAAACGCTCTGGATTGAGTTTGGCAGCCGTGGCCTTGCGTAGGTAGGCACGCAACTTGTCGTAGCGTGAAGTGCCCCCGGCGTCGGTGGGGCGTATGCGTCCGCTGAAGATGTCGGGCGAAAGCCTTTGCGCCCCTTCGGCAGAGAGCGAGTAATAATAGTATGGCAGTGTGTCGTCTTTTCCGAGAGGGCGGAACCGCAAACTGAAATCGTCGTAGAACCTGTCGCTCGGCACTGACGACTCGCGGCGGTCGCGCGATTGGTCCATCTTGAAGGCCGACGTGAGATACTGCGCGTCGCGCACCATAGGCACAGGGATGTCACCCACAAGCACAGCACCCACGATGGCATCGTGTTTCTGTGTGTGCAACTCCATCAGTCGTGCGCGAATGCTGTCGGGCACCTGCCAACGGTCAATAATGACATACACTTTGTAGCCTTGCTTCTGTTCAAGTGCTTTCACATATCCGTCAAGCTCGGCGCGTGCCTTGCAGTAGCTAACGACATCAACCACCACCGCCACGCCATCTCTTGCAGTTGCGCACAGGGCAGTGGACAAGAAAATCAAACCAAGGCAACACGATTTAAATAAATTTTTAACCGACATTGTTGTTATTAAATGTTATGAATAATTGTTTGTAGAAGGTGTATGAACACTCTCCTTAAAAGTTAACATACACACCGAACTCTCCCTGTGTGAGCGATGTCGACTTGAAGTCGGCAAAGTATTGTGCGTCATCCTCATAAAGCGTAGAGTTGACCTTGCAGAAGAGTCCGAGGCGCACGGCTTTGGCCACAGGAAAATTGTAGTCGGCAA
Source organism: uncultured Prevotella sp. (assembly GCA_900552675.1). GTDB lineage: Bacteria > Bacteroidota > Bacteroidia > Bacteroidales > Bacteroidaceae > Prevotella. The sequence continues at coordinate 23,660 of USAI01000006.1, read as the reverse complement.
ACCCGCCGAGGCAAACCCGCTTGGCTGAGGCCCACTCAAACTGGCGCGTTACATACACTGCCGTGATGTCGTCGTTGCCCGAGACGTTCGTGCCCGTGGCAAACTGACGGTCTTTCACCGGCATGACGTATCCTGCATTGAGCTGTGCGTTGAACTGACCTTTGCCAAGGGTGAAGTGCTTACCAACAGTGAGGTTGAGCGAGAGGTTGGTCCACTGTTGCTTCTGCAGTCCGTTGTCGTTGTAGTGCTTTAGGGTGGTGTTGGCGAGCGTGGCGAGCAACGAGGCGTAGAAGTCGGGCTGTCTGTCAGCGAGGCGGTCGAAGCGATACTCGGCAGTTACGGCCATGTCTTGCTGTTTCTGGATGCGCGTCTTGCTCAGCACCTCATAATAAGAAATATTGCCATGCTCAGTGTCGGTTAGCTTCTTCTGATCGTACCAGTCAGAGTTTCCAGTGCCCATTTCTGCACCTACAATTATATTGTGCAGCACATGCTCGTTGTAGGAGCACATGAAGCGGTCTTTGAGGGCGAAATGGGTAAAATGGTAGTCGCCACCCTTGAATGTGTAAGACGACCCACCATCAGTTGCTTTCTCGTTGCCAGCAGATGCCGACAGTATCACTACATTTTGAAAAGGCGAGCCAGAAGGCTTGAACGTGGCCGACAGTTCACCCGTATAGGTGGTGCCTTTGTAGTCGCGTTGGTAGCCAGCGTCCTCGCCGCTGGAACGGCGGAAGTAGTCGCCCATACCCTTCATGAGAAAATAGCGGTGGTTGATGAGCGGATTGACAATAGTGTAGGACAGGTTGCTGCTGAACAGCTCAATGCGTGCCGCCAGCCCGAGTGTCCACGCCGTGGTGAGCATGGCATCGGCACCTGCCGTGATGTTGAAACGCGACGTGTTGGTTTTGGGGCGTGGGTCGGTCTGGTCACTGAGGCTTCCTACAGTCAGTCCGGCTCCTATACCACCTTTTATCTTAGGGGTGAAACGGTAAGAGAGTGCTGCGCCCATGGCGAAGGTCTCAATGTTGCCATCGCTGGTCACCGAGTCGGCGAGCACAAATGGGTTGTTTGGGTTGAGAAAAAGTGTTGAGTTCCATTCCTGATTTTTATAGCTCGTGTTTTTGTAGTGTAGAAAGCCCGACACGTCAACACGCTCAAAGTGTTTCAGTCCGCCGAGCTGCACGTTGAGGTTGTTTACATTGTCTGGTGCGCCTGCGTTGTTGAAATCGCCGCGCGTGAGGTTGTAGAACACGAGAGCCTCGCCTGTGGTCTGCTGGCTGTTGTAGGCAAGGCGCGTGGGGTTGAAGCTATGATAACGGATGTTATAAAGCTCGTTCACAGCACCATCATGCCACAAATTAGCGGCATTGGCAAACTCGGTTTGAGCCTTGGCCTGTTGTGCCGCGAGGGCCGTGGCAAGGCATAACAGCAAGTATCTATTCATTTGTTATAAACTTGACGAGTTGATGAGTTGATAAGTTGGCGGGTCCTTTCTAATGTAAGAACCCGCCAATCAAACCACTTTTCTACGAACTAAATTACTTGTCTACTTCAGTGGGCTTTACGCCTGGAGTGAGGGGCTGGTTGTTGAGAAAATCGTTTGACGAGTTGTTGGTGTCCTGATAGTAGGCGCGTCCGTTTACAATCTTCGTAACTTTTCTTCTCACACATTTGCCTGCCCATGCGGTTGAGGCGAGCACACCCTGTGCATCGTCCTTTGGAAGGAATGTGGCATAATTGTTCTCGTTGCTAGAATTCCAAATGTCAACAGCATCAAGCACATATTTGCTGGGGATCATCAGATACTGCATTGTTGATGTAGAACCTGGTGTGGTCATCAAATTGTTGGCATCGGCGGCATAAGACTCGGGACTCATGCCATCGGGCAATTTGGCCAAAATGTAAGCACGTCCGAAGAAGCCAAGACCGAAAGCCTTCATGTATTGATTGCTCTGGAAAATAACGGATAGCGTGCGGTCGATGTAAGAGGGATCGCCTGAATTGGTAATCTGAATCTCCCAGTCGGCTTTCGATAGGTCAGGGCAGTTGTTGCCTGCATTAGCAAGCTTGCTGTGGTTGGCAGCATCATTGGCCACCACCACACTCTCGCCAGGCTGCAAAGGATATTCCTTGCCACCACTCACGCCAGGGAAGGCTACCACTGTGCCCTGTCCGCACTCATAACGATCGGTGATGCCTGCTGCCTGCCATGCGTTTGCCTTTGTTTGGTTGCCTGTAGGAGCCGACAAAATGAGTCCGTCAAGATACTGCACATCGTCAGAGTTGTTGACAATCTCAAAATAAGAGTCTTTCACATATCCAGCAACTCCACCAGTGGTGTAGAGAGCCTTGAATACAAGCGGTGATTGGTATATGGTTTGAAGGGCCAGTGTCACGGCCTGATCGGCATAAACGTCTGCGCTACCTGTGGCTACAACATGAGCAGTTGCATCGTCTTTAATCTTGCCACTCACAGAGAATGTGTACTGTCCTTGCGCCAGCGTTATCTTCTCGGCAGTGGTAGTGTTCAGGCTGATGGTGTCGCTCACGGTGCCTTTGGTTGTTACTAACTTCAGGTCCTGTACCGATGCAGCATCTACGCCCTCTGGGAAAGTGAGGTTCACGGTTACCTCATATGATTTCACTCCAGGCTCATCATTGTCAGAACATGATACAAATGGCACCATGGCCACAATGGCAAGCAGTGCCCCAAGGGTCTTTAAAAATGTTTTTTTCATAATCAAAATAATATTTTAAAATACTAATTATTAAATCCTTATTCTTTAATTCTATATTATTGCGAAACGTAAATAACTTAAAAATCAAAGCTTAATCTTTAGTTCTGCACCGAAATACATGTCAGGATAGAGCTGACGTTTGGCGAGGGTGTGCTTGTTGGTGTGCCACTTGCGCGTGTTAGTGAAATTGTTGGCCGTGAATGACAGCTCGGCTATTTTCCCTATCTCTTTCGTGAAGCGGAAGTTGAGTAATGCCCACGGTTTCACCACATCCTTCTCAAAGGCATAGGTCTGGTAGCGTTGAAGCATCAGCCCGAGTGTAGCGTCATTGGCCATTTGCGGTTGCCATAGGGCGTATTGACCCTTACGGTCGTAATAGCCTATTGGGTCAACGGCCAAATAGTCGCGGCCCTGATAGTTGACGGTGCGCGTGCGCTCTTTGCCCGCGTTGTCATTGTAGACCATACGCTCGCCATCGTACCAAACCACCTGTACCGATGTGGTAAAAATCATCCTCACAGCAGGAATATGGGTGATGAAGCGGAACGTGGTGTTTACGCGGTCTTTCACCGTGCCGTAGCCCGACGGCATCACGGCCACATAGTCGTAGTTGCGGTTGATGTAGTTGAGCGATGTCTGCTCTTCGGTGCGCGACACATGAAACCATGCGCCGTTGATGTTTAACGAGGTGCGCAGTGGCTTGAACGTACCGAGGTTGAGACCGTACTCAATGCCGTGCTTCAGTGAGCGCGAGTTGTTTGAGGGGCGGCCCCATGTGTACATATCGGTCATTGAGGTTTTTGTGGCCGTGGCCTTCACGTTATTATAGATGTACGACACATCGCCAGTAGCAGCGTTATATACTGGGTCGGTTGCCGTGGCTGGAACGTTGTACTTTATGTAGTTGGCCCAGTATAGCTGTGACGAAAATCCGAACTCATGGGTGTGGCGTTCGTTGAAGTAGGTTACGAAACCGTTCACCTGCCCAAGACGAAACGACAGGCCAACCTCCCACTTGCGTGAGTGGGCAGGACGTAGGTCAGGGTTCGTAGTGTTGCTAATTACATCGGTAGATACTAAGGCCAAACGGTCTTTTGCCGCATCACCGTACTTGGCAAGGCTCACGTTGTCGTAATAAACGTTGTCGGGATAGAGGTAGAGTAGCGTGGGCATCTTGTTGCTCAGACCGAAGCCACCTGTTATCGACAAGTCGTCGAATAAACTGTTATTGCGCTTGTTGAGCAAGTTAATTGAAGCGTTCACACGCGGTTCGGCCACAAACATGCCACTGTTGCCACCGCTCTTGTCGGCGTTGAGGAAGAGGTTGCTCACGCGCACTCCTGCCTCAACATCGGTGCGTGTGGTGCCAAGAGCCAGTGACAGCTTGTCGCTGAAGAAGCCTGAGAGGGTGTGCAGTGCAGGAATGTTCTTGAAAGCACGCGGACGCAATGTTTGCGCTCCCATGGCTTGTGGAGGGTTGGCCATGTCGAAGGTTAGTCCGTCGCCCTTGTTGGCATCGTAGGTGTATTCGGCTCCGAGCTTGAACGTGGTGTGGTTGTTGCTACCAATACTTACATACTTATTGGCCACAAGCTGCGCGTAGGCATTGATAGGAAGACCCGCAATGCGGTACTCAGAGTGGTAGCTCTTGTTCTTGAACATGGCTTCGTGGATGCCAGCCTCGCGCACATCGGTAATTACGCCATCGGGGTTGGAAATGAGGTCATAGTGCTCATCGCTACTCTTCGATACCTGAGCTGACAGGTTATAGTCAACGCGTGTAATAAAACGCTCACTCGAGCTCCAGCTACCGTTGGCCGATAGGCGCGCGCCTATGTTTTTGTTCTTATAGTGCAAATCTTGCTCTTGATATTGGGCATCTTGCTTGCGGTTGTTAATGTTAGAGTAGAACGAGCCTTTGAGGTTGAACGACAATCCGCCCCAGCGGTTGCTGTAACCTGCCGTTGCTGTGATGCGGTCGTAGCCGAGATAGTGGCGGCGCGTGTCGCCCCACGACTGTGACCAGTCTACGCTGAAGTTAATGGCTCCACCGCCCTTTAGCGCGAAGCCCTTTCCTGCAAACACCAGTTTAGAAAATGGGTCAGCTTGCACCTTAACCTCCCACGGCGTGCGCCCCGACTTGGTCTTCACTACTACCAAACCCGATGTGAGGTTACCGTACTCTACTCCTGGAATGCCGCGCACTACTTGCACCGACTCAATGTTGCCAGCGCTCACTGTGCGCAGGTCGGCACCTTGTCCTGCGGTCGTTTGATCGTTCATACCGTCGCCCTGTGCACCCGAGTTTGAGCCGTAGCGTGTGGGGGAGAGAGCCTGAAGGTTGGCGTTGTTGCTTAAGGGCGTGCCGTCAACCACCACTCCCGTGCCGAGGGCGTTGTTCTTGTCATCATCGTCAATCTCGCGTATATGGGCCTGTGACAACTTGTTGAGGTTAGGGTTCTCTGTCAAGTTGCCTGGCACAAGCTGAAGAATGTCGCTCACACTCTTAGGTTGGATGTGGCGTATGGCGTCCTCGCCAACAACCGACTTCGACCCCATCTGCACCTGTTTGGCCGTCACTACCACGTCGTTGAGTTGCAGACCCAGCTCGTTGAGTGTAACGTTCACGGTGCAATCGGCATTAACGGTAAGGGTGCCTGTGACTGTTTGGTAGCCCACGAACGTCACCTTGTAGGTGTAGGTGCCCTTGGGTACGTTGTTGAGCGCGAAGCGTCCGCCCGCCACGGTGCTGGTTACGAGGTCGTTGTTGAGGCTCACGGTAGCAAGCTCCACTGCCTTGCCGTTGTTGTCATTCACCGTTCCCGACACCTTGTATGTCTGTGTCTGCGCGTTGGCTGATGTGGCGAGAATTATGACGAACGATGTTGTTATTGTTTTGAAATTAAATGCCATATATTTTTGTGCTTTTCTCTGTTGTATCTTTTCTTTTTCCCATCTCAACTTTATCTTTTTCAATTGTCGCTATTATTATCGAATTAGATTTTGCAAAATTAAGTATCAGATGCCTTTCTCACAATACCCAAAAGTTGGTAAATTGTATCGCCCAAATGGGGTAGCTGATATAACATATTTGTGGTATAAATGTAACGAGAGAAGGCTGCTTTTACTTATGGCATACTATTTGTTTCTCTCTTTTGAGCTACAAACTCTTGTTCTTAAGCGTTTGTTTTACGCTTAAGGCAATAATCTTTATCTGAAATATTTGCAAGGTTATGAAATAATGCTTATTTTTACGCCACAATAATATTTGTGCACATGATATGAAAGATAGAATACAGTTGCCCCTTGACGAAATAAAACTCGCCTTCGTTGCTTCGTGCGTAGAGGGCGTAGCGCGTCGGTTAGGTATTCCTTATATAGATGTATACGAGCGGATGAAGCGTGTAGATATGATTGATAAATATATCATGTCAAACTATGACGTGCTGCATACCGAAAGTAGCGAATATCTCATTGATGATGTTATTGAGTGTTTACACAATTGGGAGAAGAGCGTATGAAGATAACTGTTTATCATGGGGCTACACAGATTGTTGATGCCCCCATTTGTAATATAGGTAGGCCAAAGCTCGATTTTGGCCAAGGTTTTTATGTTACAGACATTAAAGAACAAGCCATTAAATGGGCTATGTCCTTGGCCGATAAAAGAAAGGAAGCACCTGTGGTAAATATTTATCAGTTAGATAAAGATAGTATCTTGGCCGAAGCAAGGTATAAGATATTTAATGCCTATGATAAAGAGTGGCTTGATTTTATCGTAGCCAACAGAAATGGCCAAAATGTAGCAAAAGATTATGATTATATAGAGGGTGGTATTGCTAACGACCGAGTAATTGACACTGTGAAGTTGTATATGACAGGCTTCTACGATGCAGATATGGCTTTGGCTCAATTAGCCTATCATAAACCCAATAATCAAATATGTCTTCTCAATCAAGAACTTCTCAATAAATATTTAGTTTATGATGGAACCGAAAAAGTATAAGCAAATAAATACGAAGACGCCTGAGATACAAGAAATGATATTGAGCTATCAGATAGGTGGTATTGCTTACGAACTATCTCAACGTCTTAATATTGCGCCCACGCAAGCCCTTGATCTTTTTTATCGTAGCAAGACATGTGCCTTACTGCATAACAAAAATACCGGACTGTATCTGATGAGCAACGGTTATGTGGCCGACGACTTTATACAGGAACTTCAAACAAGATGAAACAAACTAACGATTGTATGACGGAACGGCTGTGGAACGCCGAATATATAAAGGTGATGACCACCAACTTTCTGCTCTATTTTGCCTTTTATCTGCTCACGCCACTGCTGCCGCTATATCTTAGCGAGCAGTTTGGCGCTACAAAAGATACGATAGGCATTGTGCTGAGCGGATATACTGTGGCGGCGCTGTTGGTGCGCCCCTTTTGCGGATATGTGGTAGACAGCTTTTCGCGCAAACGGGTGCTGATGTGTTGTCTCACCGCCTTCTTTATCTGCTTTGCGGGCTATATTGCTGCGGGCACCATCCTAATGTTTGCCATTTGCCGCACGCTGCATGGCGCCCCCTTTGGGGCTGTAACCGTGGCCAACAGCACCTGCGCCATTGATGTGTTGCCCGCCTCGCGCCGTAATGAAGGCATAGGGCTGTATGGCTTGAGTAACAATTTTGCTATGGCCATAGCGCCATCGGTGGGCATCTGGCTGCACGATGCTATGAATAGTTATGAGGCGCTGTTCTGGATAGCCCTTGTTGTGGCAGGTAGTGCCGTAGCCATTGCTGGCACGCTGACGTTGCCCGAAAAGGCTATTATTAAAAATAAAGATAAGCTGTCGCTCGACCGTTTCTTCCTTACCCGCGCTTGGCTGCTGGCCATCAACATTGCTATGTTTGGCTTTTGCTGGGGTGTGCTGAGCAATTATCTTGCCATCTACAGCAAAGAAGCCCTTGGCATAACGGGCGGAACGGGCACCTATTTTGCCATCTTGTCGTGTGGCTTGTTCCTCTCGCGTTTGCAAGGGCGCAAGGCGTTGCGCGATGGTCGCCTTACGCAAAATGCTATGGAGGGTATGTGCCTATCGTTGGTAGGCTTCGTCTTGTTTGTAGCTGTGCCACATCCTGTGACCTACTATCTGTCGGCGGGCCTCATTGGCTTGGGCAACGGACATCTCTATCCCGCCTTTCTAAATATGTTTGTGGCTGTGGCCCGACACGACCAGCGTGGTACCGCCAATTCGAGCATCCTTACAGGTTGGGATTTGGGCTTCGGTATAGGCTGCTTGTTAGGAGGCGTAGTGGCTGAACACTGGGGCTATGGTGCTGCCTTCTGGATGGTGGCGTTTGAAAATGCCTGTGGCGTATTGCTATTCTTCATGGCGGGTAGGCAGTTCTTCTTGGCTCGTAAGCGAGCAGACAATTAAACAAATAGACGAGTTCTTGCTTCAGCAAAAACTCGTCTTGTTATTCGCTATCAGCATGCTAATGGCATGCAAACTTTACATTCAATTTATTTCACCATTACCTTCAGCGTCTTTCCATCGGCTTTCAGCAGATAGAGGCCAGCAGCGGGAGCCGTTACGGCATCTTTCCCCTTAGTGATCAGTTGGCCAGCGGTGTCGTATAACGCCAACTGTGTGCCGTTGAGGCTGAAGGTGCGCCCGTTTACTTGCACCTTGCCCACCATGTCGGCCGACAGGTCATCAACGGCCGACAACGTTACATCGCCGTAATGATAAGTGTAGGTGATAACGCTTTCTAAGGATGGGCGTTTGGTTTCTTTCACCAGTTTCAGTACGCGGCCATCGGTATCGTAGGTGTAGGTTTGGTTGTTAACATATTCGGAGCCACCCATGCTCATGGTGCTACGATAAGATGTCAGTAGGCCAGCAGCATTGCGCTCATACACCGACTTCATTTCGCCCTCATCGCTTGTACAGGTATATGTGCAGGTGAGGCCATCGTTCGTCACCTCGTAGCCCTCTTTCGTCGTTAGCCAGCAGTCGTTGTCTTTGTCCCACTCAAACTGTATGTTCTTTCTTAAGCTATAAGCGGTACATACGGTTTGAGCTTCGTTCTTGCCGTAACGGTAGGGGTCGTAGCTGTCAATGAAAGCGTCTGGCTCGATGAAAGTAAACTCTTGCGTAGTGGTTCTAATCGTATTGTTGCCGTAAGTGCCTACCCATTTAGCTTTGTCTTTGTCCCAATTGTAGTAACGTCGCCATCGCACAGAACCCTCATAACCTGTCTCCCATTTTCTAAGAGGCTGAATGGTGCCATCGGTGCCATTGGTGTATATTGAGAATACTTCAATGTCGCCTTCATAATGTCCTTCAGAGAACGCTTTTACCTTGTCTTGCTTCCACCCCGTGGCCTCGTAGCTGTATTCGGTTAGGCTGTGCGTCTCAAGGTCGTACACAAGCTTTGTTTGTGGCATGCTGAAGGTGGCATCGCTATAATAGATAATTTCTCGGCCCAGGTCGTTCTTGTTTACTTGATAAAACTGAATGGCTTTTTTTGAGCTCTCGTCATACTTGTTGTCGTAGGTGTAATATACGCATTTTACGTTATTGTCGTTTACGTAGGTATAGCTGTATCTATTTTCATGTGCGCTGCTTATGATAGAGCCATCGCTCGATATCGTTTTTTCTTGTATATCAATGATGCGTCCGTAGGTATCGGTGGTGACTGCATACATATCTGTATTTGAGGATTCGTGTAAATAAGCAAAACTTTGCTGACCACTTGCCACCCATGTATCGCCACTCTTTATCATCACCTTTGCTGGGATGTTAGCTTGATAAAGGGTTTCGTCTGACTCGTTCACAATCAGCCTTAGTTCTTTCTTTATGGTGCCATCGGCGTTATATTGCGTTACGTATATGGCATTGTCTTTATAGTCTTGTAGGCTTTCACGTCGGTTGTCTCTTACGGTGTAGCTGCGGTCGCCGTTAAATAGCACATGGCCTTGCTGAATGCCCTTATCGTTATAATAAGAATATTGAGTGATGCCGTTTTGTATTTCCTTTACAATGTTTTTGCTTTGCCACTCATAGGTGGTAGTGGTTTTTATGTTGCCCGTGTTTACATCATACTCGTATATGTAGCGGTTGCCGTTGGCTTGTGTCCAGGGCACATGGGTGTACATGTTCATCGACTTCTTTGTCCATATTCTGGGCGTGGTCATTGTCACCGCCTCGCCGTCGACCAGTAATACGCTGTATATCTTCTGCGTTATCATGTTTGTAGTAGCATCAAAGGTGTAGTCGTAGGCGTTTCCGCGCACTGTTGATAGTTCGTCACCCCAATACGAGTAATCCACTTTTTTGGCTACTACTGGTAGGTTGTCAGCCAGCGTTATATATGTTGTTTTTGTCTCGTCTAGCAGTTCGGTGTTGCTGATTTTGGAGTACACGCGAGAGATAAAGGTGTTGGTCGCATTATCAACTTCTATTTCGGTTCTTCGGTTGCCTTGCTGTTCTTGGCTCCATTCGTTTGTTTTAAACGATTGTAGGGCTTCAAACCACAGTTTTTGCTTAATGCTGCTCACCTCATTCTCAGCCGTATAAGATATGTGCTGGCTGCAATAACCTGTTGTGCCATGGTCATATTTATAGTTGTTCAGCGTCTTCAGTACCAGGCTGCTGGCATTGTTGGGGTCTTGGGGCTCAAACGTTTTCTCTTCTACCAGTCGGTTTTCTTCGTCATACAGGCGCGTGGTTTGTTCGGTCATGGTGCGTGTCTTTCCCTCGGGTGCCATGTAGATGGTGCGCTTGGTCCAGCAGCCTTTGTCGTTCATATCAAATTCATACTCGTAGCGGGTCTTACCTCTCATGGCCACTTTGGGCAAGCCGTTAGCATCGTACGTATAGGTGTAGGTGTCATGGTCTACCTGGTTGCTCATTTTGTTATCATACGTATAGTCGCATGATAGCAGTCGGGTGGCTTTTCCATTTACTTCTTGTGCCGATATTTGCACAGTAAGGGTCATACATGCAGAAAGAAGCAGTAGATGTTTTTTCATATTAATTCTTTTTTTGTTATATTGGCTTGGTTTTGTTGTTGTTTATTCTTCATTATTATTGTTTGTCGCAAATATACCACTATTTTTTTAATGATGCAAGTGTTTAGGGTGGATAAAAAGAACGTGATGGCCTATAGATACAGAAAAAGCCCGCTATCGGTGTATAACAATCGATAGCGGGCTTTGCTTTAAAACTTTTATTTATGTGGCATTAAGCCTCACCCTTTGTGGTGCCGTCGCCGAAGGGAGCGATGGTGCGGCTTCCTTCGGGCTGAGCCTGCTCCTTGGGTTGAGGCATGGTGATGGTGCCAAATGTCTTCTCATAGTTTACGATGTTCTCCTGCAGGGCAAACAGCAAGCTCTTAGCGTGCTCGGGAGCCATGATGATGCGGTTGCGCACGGTGGGGCGCTGCATACCGGGGAGGATAGAAGCGAAATCGACAACAAACTCAGAGGGAGAGTGTGTGATAAGTGCGAGGTTTGAATATACACCTGCTACTGCTTCGGGCATGATGTCAAGGGTGTTCTGGGGTTGTTCTTGCGGTTTTTGATTTTCCATTTTTGTTATTATTTTAATGATTTAGATATTGTAATATTCGATTTGGTTATTGCAAAGATAGCATATATTCTGCAAACAGCCAAAGAAAATAACAGGAAATTACGGCCCTTTAAGCGTATGTGTTTGTAACTTGCTATGCCATTGTTCATTACTTTTCTGCGCGTTTAAACTGATAGAAGCCCACCTCGTGTTTTTCTTCTACGGCGCGTGGTATCTGCCATACCTTTTGCAGCTGATAGCCCTTGCCACAGGTAGAAAGAAATTGCTCTTTGTCGTCTTCGGGCAGCATTACCACACCTTTTTCGGGCAGCACCTTGTCAAACTGCTGTATGCGATCGCCCAGGTAGAAGTTGAGACTGAAGAAGTGTAGCATGGGTGCGCTCATATAGCTGTATAGGTGCTGCATGTCGAAGCGCTCTTCTATCTCTGGCGCCAGGGCTTTGTCGGCCTTGGTGTTCAGCACGGCGGGCTGAAACACATTGTCGAGCGAAAGGAAGATGCACACCACCAGCGACAGCATGAAGTCGATGGCGCGGTTCGACTGGTATCGGCCACTCTTGGGCCACAGATGTCTGACGGCCAGCACGCCCACGATGCCTGGCAACCACGACAGGAACATGGTGCGTGGTGTGAGGGCAATGTTTTCAAGGGCATGTAGCATGGCAATGTTGCTGGCGGCATGTTTGCCATGGAAGATGGTGTCGGGCACGCATTGCCACTTCAGCACCACAAAGGCCAGGGTGAGGATGATGCCTATGGCGGCCATTATCCATACAAACGCTTTCAGCACCACATCTTTCTTATTGCTCATCAACCACACGATATATTGTGCCATGAGCATGGCCATGAAGGGGTAGCAGGGCAGCAGATATACGCTGCGCTTGCTCTTGGGTATGCAGTAGAAGAACAGAATGAGGCCGAAGCTGAGCCATGTAAACATTTGTAGGCTGTCGGCCTTGCGTATGCTCTGCACCAGGCGTGTCTTGCTAAACTGTTTCCAGGGCAAGACAAAGAGCGAGCATAGCAACATAAGGGTGTAGGGCAGCCATCCTGTGATAAGGGTGATGACGTTGTACCAGAAGGGGTTTTCGTGCGACTCGTACGACATCTTGCCCAGCAGTCGGTCAACGTTTTCTTCTTTCACCAGTCGTAAAAACTCGTCGCCACCTTGTTGCCAAGCGGCATAATACCACAACAGGGGTAGCAACATGGCACAGAGGGCGCTGAGCGCCATACGCCAAAAGGCCGACCACACGTTTTCGCGCTGCGTGAGCATAAAGACGCCCATAACAAAGCAGGGCAGCAAGATGCCCACAGGCCCCTTGGTTAGTGCGGCTCCGCTCATACATAAAATGGCGCCCCAGGGTAGGGCGTGCTTGCCACGCTCCCACCATGCATACATCAGGTAGAGGGCACCCACCATGAAGGCGGTGTTTACCATATCTACACGGCAGTTGGTGCCTGCGCGGTGTACCTCAAAGGCGGTAAGGGTGAGCACGGTGGCTATCAGCGCCAGGCCCACGCCACGCCGACGGGCAAAGAACTTAAATCCGCCCACGGCCATGAGCACCAAGGCGATGGCCGACGGTAGGCGCGATGTAAACTCGCTGACGTAGCCTTGCAGCAACGAGCACAATGCTATGCACCAATGAAAGAAGGGTGGCTTGTAGGGTATGTCGCCACCGTTGTTGATGGGCAATATCCAGTTGCCATGCTCGAGCATGGTGTAGGCCACGATGGCCTCGCGGGGTTCTCCTTTGCTATAAAAGTCGGCCAGCCCCAGCGCTGGCATGGTGAGCACAAGGGCCAGTACGGCCACTATCCATAATGCTTTGTTATATTCTATTTTCATATATAAAAGGTGGTGGAGCTGAGGCTCCTGTGTTGTTTCTGCTTCAAAATTACAAATAATTATCTGTTTCTAAGGCGTTGGGTTGTATATTTATTTCTATTTTTATACTTTTGTAGGTCGGTTGACTGTTTCTTGGTAGGCAAGCGGCCAAGGTGGCATGGACCGAAATAAGAACGAAAATAGAAAAGAAAAAATGAAACGAATATTTAAAGCTCTGGGTTATGTGCTGGCTGTTCATGTGTTAGCACTCTTGGTGATGACGCTCTATCGTCTCACTCAATACATTGCGCTGCATGGCATGATTGTGCAGAAGTCGGCATCGTCGGTCACCGCCTTTGTGAAAGGTGTGTGGTTTGACAATGTGATAGCTTGTTATATCTCGGTGCTGCCCGTAGTGGTGGTGCTGGCCACCACCACCTTTGGCGTGTGTAGGCGCTGGCTGTTGCGTGCCATCACCGTGTGGTATAGCGTGCTGTTTGGTATAGCCTTCATTCCGTCGGCTGCCAATATTCCTTATTTCCAATACTTTTTTAAGAACATCAACTCAAGCATCTTCGGATGGTTTGGTTATGTAGGCACCACGGCGGGTATGCTGGTGCAAGAGTCGTCGTATTGGCTTTACATTGCCATGTATTTTGTGCTCACCACTCTCTTTGTTCTTGCACTGGTGTGGCTGATGCGTCGAATGACGCCCACGCTGTGCGAAAAGGGTATGCCGCAATGGCCTACGGCAACGGGTGGCGTGGCCTTGGCCCTGATAATGGGTGGAGCTTGTGTGTTTGGCATACGTGGCCGTATGGGCTATAACCCCATCAAGGTGAGCCAAGCTTACTATTGTGAGGATGCCTTCTTGAACCAACTGGGCATTAACCCCGCCTTCAACTTATTAACCAGTGTGCTCGACGATATGCGTAAGGAGAACCGTGAACTGCACCTTATGCCTTATGCCGAGGCTATCAACAACACACGAGGCTGGCTGGGCATTGATGGAAAGGTGGATAGCACCTGTGTGCTACGCCGCGAGGTGAAGGCCGACACGGTGGTTACCACCCCACGCAATGTGGTGATTATCTTGATGGAGAGCCTGTCGGCTAACCTGATGGGCACCTTTGGTAACAAGCAACACCTCACGCCAACACTCGACTCGCTTTATCATCACTCGCTGGCCTTTACACGCTTTTATAGTGCAGGCATACATACCAACCATGGTATGACGGCTACACTTTATTCGTTTCCTGCTCTTATGTTCCGCAACTTGATGAAGGGCACGGTTACGCCTCACCGCAGTGGTATTGCCACGGTGTTGAAGACGAAGGGCTATGATAATATGTTCTTCATGCCCCACGAGGCGCAATATGATAACATGAAGGCTTTCTTTGCCACAAATGGTTACGACGATATCTATGCACAAGAAAACTATCCTAAGAGCGAGGTGGTAAACTCGTTTGGCGTGAGCGACCACTTCTTGTTTGGTTACGCCCTCGATGCCATTAACCGTAAGGCAGCTACAAACAAACCGTTTATGGCTACCATCCTCACGGTAAGCAATCATCCGCCTTACATTATACCGTCGTGGTTTAAGCCGAAGAGTAAGGAGAAAGAGCAACAGATAGTGGAATATGCCGACTGGTGTGTGGGCGACTTCTTGAAGCGTGCAGCCAAAGAGCCGTGGTATAAGAACACGCTGTTTGTTATTCAGGCCGACCATGGAAAAATTGTGGGTGGCGCTGAGGGCGAACTGCCACAATCGTTGAACCATATACCGCTCATTATGTTTGGCCCTGGAGTGCCGCAGATGCAGTATGATGGCCTGGGTATGCAGGTAGATGTAATGCCTACGCTGCTGAGCTTGATGGGTGCCAGCTATACCTATGAAGGTTTTGGCGTTGACCTGTTGCACACACGTAGGCCCATGGTATTCTATTCGGCCGACAACCAGATTGTGGCGCGCGATGATAAACGTTGCTTTATCTATAATCCTTCAATGGATAAGAGTTTCTGCTATGATGTGGCCGAAGATGGATCGCTGCACGAGAATAAAAACGAAAAGGCGTTTGCTGACCTACGCCGCTATGTGTTCTCTAATATTCAGACGGCCGAATATATTGAGCGACATAGGAAGTGAGCAAACTAAATGGTTATAAACATACAACAACAAAAGGACAATATAAACAACGTTGGTTTCTTACTAAAAAAAGTAAAAACTGTTGTTTATATTGTCCTTTAATTGTTTAAGGTTGTCTCGTGTTGTTCAACGTTGTTGCATTACAATGTAGAAAATGTATGCAATGTTCACAATGTAGACAACCTCTGTATTGCGTGTTGCGACACAGCGTGTCGGTTTACTTCTTTCTCTTTCGTTTGAGATACTCGCGATAAGGGGTGTGAAGGTCGAGATAGCGGAAGTTTTGAGGCGGAAGCTGCTTCGGCATCTTCATATAGTCGCCATAGCAGTAGCGCAGATATTCGTCGGGCTTCTGCACACCCATCAGCGTATGTCCCTCAAACTGCACTGGGGTAGGGGTGCCATACACGTCTTTGGGCAGGATGCCACGCTCGGGCTTATTATCGTGATCGGCCACTAAGGGCGAGGCATCGTAGTTGAACTCGCGCTGCACATCGTTCATGCGGCGGTGAGCCTTGTCTTGCGATATAACCTTGTGCATAAACTTGGCGAAGAGCCAACGCAGACCGTAGCCATGCTTCTTGGGGTCGATGGTTGAATAATAGAGTATCTTTTTAGCGATGGCGTAGCGACGGTAGTGTTTGCGACGCTCTTCCTCGTTAACAGTCATGCCATCAAGCGGAAACACATCGACGGGCAGACCGCCTACGAAGTTGAATTTGCGACGTAAGATATAGGTGGTTTCTTTATCTTGTATGCGTGCAAACTGGTAGGGGTACATGGGGTCTTGCAAGCCGCTCACCAACTCATAGCGCTCGGGCAGCCACTCGTTGGCGTGTTTTACAAACTCGTTATAGTCTTCACGGGGCAAGGCCACATCGGCATCGTCGTCCCAAGGCACAAATCCTTTGTGCCGCACGGCGCCTAACATGGTACCAGCAATGAGATAATAGCATAGGTTGTGCTCGCGGCACACCTTGTCGATGGCGAGCAACATGTCGAGAATGTATTTTTGTAGCTCTCGTGTTTGCTCGTCGCTAATACGTTTTTCCTGTATGTTTTTCTTTGCCATAATGTTTTGGAAATCCTTATAATCAATGCAATAGGATAAATGTATTCTTGTTTTGTCTCTTTATTATTTCTTTCTTTCTTTTCTGTCTCTGTCTTCTTCCTATCTTCTGTTTTACCTTTTCTGTTTCTATCGAGTTTTTCACTTTTCACCGTTCTTTTAGATAATTGTCATGTCGCGCTGGGCATAAAAGTCTTCTATTATCTGTGTGATGCTGTGTGAAATGTCGTCAGACACGTAGGTAAAATTGCTGCCTGTGCTGATGGCTTTGAAGAAGGTGAGCAACTCGTAGCGCAAGCCCTCGCCATCAAGCTGGTAGAAGTAGCGCTTGTTATTTTGTGGGTTTTCGTAGCGCACCTCAAAATATTCGGTCTTCCACCAGGGAGCAGGCACATAAATGTAGCCCTTGGTGCCCGATATCACCAATTCGCCTTCCGACTTAACGCCTTGACCTACCTTTAGCGAGGCCACAGCATGCGGATACACAAACGCTATCTTTGTAAATGCATCGTAACGATGTTTGTCGTCGGCAAAGCGGGTAAGGATGTCTTTGCGCAGATAGTTGGTGCCCAGCATCTGGAAGATGGGTAGCAAAGCAGTGGGGCCCCAGGCGCAGATGCTGTTCCACTCGTACAGGCTGCGGCTTGAGTCTTGTGTGGGGTCGAAGTCGAGCAATGAGGTGCAAGTGGCATCTACGCTCACAATGTCGCCCACAATACCGCCCTTAACCAGCAAGCGTAGGCGGTGGTAAGCCATCGAGTAGGCTGTCTTTATGCTATCCATTAGCACCAGTTTGCGCTCTGTGGCCAGCTGTTTCAACTCATCCCATTGTTTACCGTCGAGAGTGACGGGCGACTCGCACAGCACGTGCTTGCCACATTCGAGCGCTTGCTTTATCTGTGCATAATGGCACTCGGGCGCCGATATGATGTAGATGGCATCTGATGCGTCGAGCAATGCTTGAAAGGATGCCGTTTGGCGTTCTTTCTTTTGCAGCGATTCAGATAGATATTTGCCGTTAATGGTATATACCTGTGCGGCTTCCAGTCCGTTTACAAATTGGCTTTCGCGTTCAATCTTATTCAGTATGGGCGACTCGCCTACCAATCCTAAGCGCACGGGCTTTTGCTCGCTGCGTATCTCGGTGCTCGACACGCCACCTGTGCGTTCAAGGTACACCACCTGACAGTAAGCTTTGAGGTAGTCGAACTTTCCGCGCCAGTCGCTTCCCACGGTGAAGATATCTACATCAAGGCGTTTGATGTCGTCAATCTTCTGACCCTCATATTCTTCGATGATAATTTCGTCAGCCAGGCCTGTGGCGCGCACGGCCTCTACACGCTCCATGAGCGATTGCTGCACGTTAATCTTTCCACGCTCGCGGTCGAATGTGTCGGAGGTGACGCCCACGATGAGGTAGTCGCCCAGTGCCTTTGCACGTTTCAATAATCGAATGTGGCCGTAGTGCAATAGGTCGTATGTTCCGTAGGTGATGACTTTTATCATGCTTGATATTGATTTTTATCGTTCGCTGTCAGTATGTGTGAGTGTGTGTGATGTCTTAAAGAAACCCTTTCTCGTGAAGGTCGGTGAGGGCTGCTACCAATGTGGTGTTGTCGGCGGGGGTGAGGGCTCCGAGATGTCCCACGCGGAACACCTTATCGGCCATGTCGCCACCGTTGGGGCAAACCCAAATGTTGTATTCGTCTTTCAGCTTGAGGAAGATGTCGTAGGCCGACACGTTATGCGGATGCAGTGGGGTAACGGCATTGCTGAGCGACTGTGACACGATGGTGAGAGGCAATGCTTTAATCTTTTCGCGGAAGTCGGCAGCCAGGGCAGCTATGCGTTGGTTCTCGCTCTCTACGCCACCAGCGGCTTCAATTTCTTTCAGTCGAGCATAGATTTGTCGTAAAATGCCCACAGCAGGGGTGAAGGGCGTTTGTCCGCGCTCGCCATTCTTCAGGGCGTCTTTCAGGTTGAAATACATGCTTTTTACCTCGCGGCTGCACACGCGTTCAACGGCCTGAGGTGCCAAGACGATGATAGAGATGCCCGGAGGGCAGGCCAATGCCTTTTGTGAACCTGTGATCATAACATCAACGCCTAAGGCTTGCATGTTGAAGGGGTCAGCAAGGAACGAACTGATGCTGTCTACCACCAAGAAGATGTTGTTGCGATGGCAGAACTGGCTGATGAGATGGATGTCGTAGAGCACACCCGTAGAGGTCTCGTCGAGGTTGACGAGGAAGCCTGTATAGCCCTGACCCTCGTAGGGCGCAAGGTGTTCAGCGGTGAGCTTGTGGCCCATTTCAAGAGTTATCTCAGTGTGAGGTATGTCGTGTATTTCGCACAACTGTACGAAACGATGACCAAAGCTGCCTCCGTTTACCACCAATACTTTGTCGGCGGGGGTAAACACGTTCATCACAGTGGCCTCCATAGATGCTGTGCCCGAGCCCGTGATAAATACCACGCGCGAGCCTTCAGGAGCTTTGGAAAACTGTGTCATCAAAGCCTCATTTTCTTTCATTGTAGCCGAAAACTCGGCAGTTCTGAAATAAGGAACCTGTTCGGCGCCAATGGCACAAACCGCCTCGCTCGACATAACAGGTCCTACTGTAAAATTAAGCATATCTTTCCTTTTACTTTATCTTTAAACGATGGTGTATCGTTTTTCTTGTATGGTTTTACCTTTTATCTTTTGTGCACCTTTCCGAATGTCTTGATGCTGGTATATTTGCGCCACAGGTTTAGTCGACGCTTGGCGGGCACACCGTGCCGACGGATATAGTCGGCGGCAGCGTTCAGCATGCGTTCGCACACGTGGCCATCAAGATATGGGTCATAATTATCTACAATCCACTGTCGGCGAGCAATGGCCTCGGGGTCGGTGAGGGCATGGTCGTAGGCCTGGAGTAGCATTTCGGGGGTGGCAATGTCTTCCCAATATATTTCTTTTGACAGGGTGCCAATGGTGATGACGGGTCGTGAAAGCAACAAAAACTCGTAGATGGTTGATGAGGTGTCGCTGATAAGCACGTCGCTCATCAATTGATATTTGGTTACGTTTTCGCCCTTGTCAATGTATATGATGTCGTCGTGGTTCTCGGCCCATACCTTATATTCGTCGGCCCACTCTTGGCGGGTGAGGGGGTGAAACTTCATTAATATGAGGGCGTTGCGCTCGTGTGCCAAGCGCTCGAGCTGCTCTTTCATATCGGGTAAGGGCAGCGAGGTGAGCTTGGGCGAGAAGGTGGGGGCATAGAGAATGATGGCTTGTTTGCCACTCTTCTTGAGCAGAGCCTGCTTTTCATCATCGTAGCGGTGCAGGTTTTTCTTTATCCAGTCTTGCTTGGGCCATCCTGTTTCTACCACTTCAAAGTCGCCATACTTTTGAGCCAATGCCTTAAAGTGTGAGGTGAAGTAGGGGCCTTGTGTGAAGTAGGTGTCGAAGTAGCGTCGTATAATCCAGTGGTCTTTCTTCTCGGCAGCATAGCCATGAAACACCTGTATCTTCACGCCTGGCAGATAATAGGGCACGATGTTGCCTGGTACGAAGATGGCTTCTGGACTGAAGTCGTATGCCTCTTGTATCGACTTTGTCCAGCGCACCTTGTCAGCATAGGCAAAGGCATCAATTTTCTTTTCATGAATGTACCATAACACCTCGTGTGGCAGATGGTTGTCTGTCACATACTCCTGTATAGGGTTGAGGATGTCGATGGCATATTTGTTTTCACAAAACAGCAATATTTTCATAGCGTGTCGTTGTGTGTGTATTGTTTTCTTGGTTATAGTTCAAGTTTAAACTTGATGGTGTGCTTCTTGCCGTAGCGACGCCAGAAGCGGGCGCGCTGGTTCATTACATATTGCACGGCCGATGCTACATCGTAGCCGCGTGCCTGAGCATAGCTTTCGGTGATGATGCGGATGAAGGCTTTTGGCCCCCATAGGCGGCACAGACTGCTGAGGCCTACTTCTTTACTGACAGGCCCGAAGGCCATACGGTTGATGTCGACCAGCATGAAGTGATAGCCTTCAGTATCGTGCATCCACAAGATGTTGCCAGGGGTGAAGTCTTTGTGCAGCACTTCTTGCTCATGCAGGTGGGCGGCAAAGCGTCCTAAAGCTTCAGCCAGCGCCTCATATTCGCCCTCTTTCGCATCGCCCATGGCGTATAGGGTGTGAGGGTAGGGGCTTTGCACGGTGATGAGGTAACTGTAGCCCAGCAATCCGAGGCTGTTGCGCTCTTCTACCAATGCAATGGCGTCGGGGGTGCCGATGCCTTTATCCCTGAGAATGGCAGGGAAACGGAAGGCGCGACTGCCTTTCGACTCGCGCAGCCCCCACGAGTAGATGAGGCGGTTGGGGCCTGCTGGCTGATGGTAACGTTTCACGTTTACCAGTGTGCCATCGGGGGCTGTAATGGTTTTGATGAGGTTGCGCCCACGGTATATGACGTCGCCTTCTTTCTCGAATATTTGCGGCATGCTGGCGGCAAATGTTTCGAGATGTGCGTATTGTGGGGCTATCTTTGTCTTAATATACATTCTTTTGTCGATAGGTTTGGGGCAGTGTTATGTGCTCATTTGAGCGTTGGTGGGGGCTAAGCGCGCTCTACAACCTTTCCGTTTATTACCTGAAAGCGGCGATCAAACTCTTCCTTTGTGCGTTTCCAGCGGTTGTGGCTCCATAGGTAAAAGGCGGGCTCTTGCCTGATGGTTTCTTCTAACAAACAGAAGAAACGACGTGTGATATCGTCGGCCGGAAGGGTGTTGGGCTCACGTGTGATGAGTTTGTAGGTGGCCGTATAGTAGCCACGTTTGGGTCGGCTCATCTCAACATAGAACACTGCGTTATTCATCTTTCGCATAATGCGTTCGCCACCTGTAAACACGGGCGTATATTCGTGATTGAGGAATGGCAGCCACAGGTGAATATTGGTCCACTTCGGTCCCTGGTCGCTAATGTATCCGCATATATTGCGCACACCTTCTCTCTTTTTCGTAACAACATAGCGCAAGATGTCTTTCTTGGGAATGACGTGGCTGTTTTGTTCGTGCGACCGTAGCTTGCGGAACAGATAATCGAATGTTTTGTTGCGTAGGGGGTGATAGATGAGGCCTATTTCGCGCTCAGAAGGCAGGTTCATGCCCACGCATGATAGCCATTCCCAGTTGCAGTAGTGCCCCAAAATGGCGGCCACATCTTGCCCTTCTTGAAAACACTGCTCTACCTCTTCGCTATTGATGATGGTAAAGCGACGACGTAGCTCCTTATCGCTGATGCTAAGCAGCTTTATGGCTTCAAGAAAATAATCGCTGAACCAGTGATAAAACTTTCGCTCAATGGTCTTGATGTCGTCAATACTTTTCTCGGGAAATGCGGTGACGAGGTTCTTGCGCACCACGCCTCTTCTATACCTTATTATATAATATAGCAACACGTAGCCGATATCTGCCATACCGTAGAGTATGCGGAATGGTAGTAGTGATAGGGTATAAAATAGCACGTATACTATTTGGGTCATTGCCTTTCCTGTTTTCTTTTATTTTTGACTTTACTATTTCTTTTGCTTTGCATCGGCACTTTTGGGCTTGATGTGCGCCATGCATACACTGTCTTGCAAAGTTACAAATAATAACTGAATTGCCTTGCTACATATTACGAAATTTTTACATCTTGCCCTAAACTGGTAAAAATGAGTGTAGAAATGTAGCGAAAGTAAAAGAAAAAATTATTACTACGCGTTTATAAACAGCTGAGCCCTTCTTGTTTCGTGTCTTTGGATGAAGTGCGTGCGCTTTCGACCGTTTTATCGGTTAAGGTTGATTTGAAAATAGTGCTTCTCTTGTGTTGAAAGGTGGCTTGCCATAATTGCATAAATATGCAATAGGGAGAGTGCGTTGTGAAAGGCATCAAATTACGGTCTGAAAGCCTTGTTTTCAGGTCGTGAAACCAAGGGTTTTACAGCCTAAAACCCATGCTTTCACGACGTGAAACCCATGCTTTCTCATTTGAAAGGTATCAAGAATGAAAACTGTAAGTAAAATGTTTCTTATCGCTTATAGGTTGTAAGTAAATTAGTGATTATTAAGTAAAGAAATGTAAAAACCTGAAAGTGAATAAATATACAGTTTTAGTCTTATTCTGCATAAATATACAAAAAGGCGATAGGGTAGGGGTGCGCTGTTTTAATTCAAATTGTTTGCTATTGATGTTGTATTTGTACTATCATTGTGTTTATTTATTTATAGGCCGTTTTGCTCGTAAATGTTTTGACTTCTTTTAAAGTGTTAACGATAGTTATTTATATTTAAAATATTACTTTGTCTGTAAATTTGTATAGCGTGTTATTATGATATTAGAAAAAATGTTCGTACCTTTGCAGCCCGAAACGGCATGGTATTTCCATGGCCAATTGGATAAGAAAATACACATAAATATATAAATTAAAATAATTTCAATTATGCCTACTATTTCACAGTTAGTAAGAAAAGGCAGAAAGGTGCTCGTAGACAAGAGCAAGTCACCAGCTTTGGATTCATGTCCTCAGCGTCGTGGTGTTTGCGTTCGTGTTTACACTACCACACCTAAGAAGCCTAACTCGGCAATGCGTAAAGTTGCCCGTGTTCGTTTGACAAACCAGAAAGAGGTGAACTCTTACATCCCTGGAGAAGGACACAACTTGCAGGAACACTCAATCGTATTGGTTCGTGGTGGTCGTGTAAAAGACCTTCCTGGTGTACGTTATCACATCGTTCGTGGTACTCTTGATACCGCAGGTGTTGCAAACCGCACACAGCGCCGTTCTAAGTATGGTGCAAAACGTCCGAAAGCCGCTAAGAAGTAATAATCGGAGAAGATTAATACTAGGACGATAAAAACAAGTTTATTTTAGTTTTGCTGGAAGCGTTAAATCAGGTTGAGTAAATGCTCAAGAGTGAGCGTTGAAGAAACAAGTTACAGCCCCATGCAGAATTTAATTTTTAAGTAAAAATGAGAAAAGCAAAACCCAAGAAGCGCGTGATCTTACCCGATCCCGTCTTCAACGACCAGAAAGTGTCGAAATTTGTAAATCACTTGATGTATGATGGTAAGAAAAATACCTCATACGAAATTTTCTATAACGCTCTTGATACCGTAAAGGCCAAGATGGAAAAAGAAGAGAAGCCCGCTCTTGAAATTTGGAAGCAGGCCCTCGACAATATCACTCCCCAGGTGGAGGTTAAGAGCCGTCGTATCGGTGGTGCTACTTTCCAGGTACCTACTGAAAT
>USAI01000005.1 GCA_900552675.1 uncultured Prevotella sp. | reverse complement strand
GGCTGGCTGTAAACTGTGAGAGGGGGAGAAAAGGGCCAGCGACAAACCAGGCCACTGCCTTACCACATGCAAAAGTAATAAAACTTTTTCATTCAACAAGCATCTGCTACGCTATATTTTTTATTTCGAAGAGGGAATGAGTCGGTGATAATGGGGGACGAAGTTACGCTTAACCCCATCCTTCCCACGTTTAAGAAACAGGGTGAGTTCAAGACGATCACCCACATTTACTGTTGAAATAGGCGTATCCGATTCAAACGCTGATAAATCAGCATATCCCTCAAAAGTATAAACCCCTTCTGGTGTTGCCTCAGGCAAATAATCTAAGCGATACTTCAAGTATCCTTTCTCTTTATTTACAAACAATACTGTTGCAGGCATTTGTCCAAACGACAAACGTCCCTCTTCTTTTGATAAACATCCTTGAATAACAGCCATTTTAAAATTATCGTCAACAGGAATAAATGGGATAAACAACACATATGATCCATTCGTCAACGGAATGGTAGGACGCTCAGCCACAAAATGTCTCGACTGAGCATCATATATGTGGTATTGTACGCGTTTCTCATCAAAACCTTTGACGTATCCTGTTACTAGAGGAAATATATCAGCAGGCTGTTTATTAGATAACACTATCTCATCCACTCGTTCCACGCCCAGAGTCGACGTGCATATTAACACATCAAATAGTTTTCCTTGAATTTCATTTATACGACAAGGCAACTGTCTACAATCAGCCAATAAAGATCTATTTTCTGTATCAACGAGTATCACAAAAGTATGCTTGCGCCCCTTTATCTCTTTCACAACAAAACGTGCCGCCAACATGGGTCGTATCCATTCGGTCTGTTCGATACGCTCGGCAGGATGATGCAACATATAAACTTGCAAAGCACGATCGGTACGCTGTTGTAATGAAAGAAATGGTTTACCATGAGGATTTTTACCTGGCTGTCGATCCTCATCTCGAAGCAACGAAGGATATCCCCATATCTTCAAAAAGCGTGCAAATTTAAAATCACCGTATACGACACTACATTTTACAGCCAAGCCCAACATTAACGAATTAAGAACCGTCGGTTGCTTTTCTCGCATATACATATACATAGTAAGTAGCATACGTACATTTATCGAAGGTTCTTTTCCTATCATCGACTTAAGATACCAATATATTCGCCAAAGGGCATCGTAAGTATTTATTGAGGCATTGTCAAGAGCTGCCAACAGTTCATCCCACGAAGTCATAGGATTTGATTGTGAAGTCTTCATAGTAATATAGTAATAATATATGGTTTTATACGTTTTGCAACGAAGCAAAGATAATAATAATATCGCATAAAACACATTATTTTGTCACTTTTATATTTCTCTACACTAATCCCCCCTTCCCCCTCAAGTAAACAATTGTAAAAAATTCATTGTGTGTGTTTAAGAGCCGTTAATATGTAAAATGATAATGTTAAAATGGGATAAAGAAAGTGTGGCAGATGCTGTGTTATAGAAAATGCTTTTTATTTTTGCAGGCAGAAAGGCCCTTGGCGATGGTGCTGGGGCTACGAAAAAAAGACTTAAGAAAGAAAGGAAAAACGAATATGAAACAGTATCAGAACTATCTTTTTGGCGCTATGTGCGTTACGGCGCTGGCTTTCTCGGCTGGCGCCTTTATGAAGGTGAACGCTGCCAGCACGGCGGCGGTATCGGCTCAGGCTGCGGGCCAGCCTGTTGACCTGACGGTGGCTGCCGAGCGGTCGTTGCCCTCGGTGGTGCACATATTGTGTACGCGCAACAGCAAGGTGCAAACGGTGGAGGTGCAGAGCGACCCGTTTGGCGACTTTTTCTCTGACCCCTTCGGCTTCTTTGGCAACCCTGGTGGCGGCAAGCAGCAGCGCCAGTATCGCACGCCGCGGCAGCAAGGCTCGGGCTCGGGCGTTATCATCTCGGCCGATGGCTATATTGTTACGAACAACCATGTGGTGGAGGGCGCCGACGAGCTGACGGTGACGCTGAACGATAACAAAGAATATTCGGCCCGCATTATTGGCACTGACAAGACTACCGACCTGGCGCTGATAAAGATTGATGGCAAACAGCTGCCCGCCATCACTATTGCTGACAGCGAAAACATTAAGGTGGGTGAATGGGTGCTGGCCGTGGGCAACCCTTTTAACCTTACTAACACGGTGACGGCGGGCATAGTGTCGGCCAAGGGGCGCTCGCTGTATCAAAACGGTGTAGAGTCGTTTATACAAACTGATGCGGCGATAAACCCTGGCAACTCGGGTGGCGCGCTGGTGAACACGCGGGGCGAGCTGATAGGCATTAACGCGATGCTCTACTCGCAAACGGGCTCGTTCAGCGGCTATGGCTTTGCCATACCTACCAGCATTATGAACAAGGTGGTGGCCGACCTGAAGCAGTATGGCACGGTGCAGCGCGCCGTGATGGGCATACAGGGCCAGGACGTGAAAACCTATGTTGACGCGCAAAAGGAAAAGGGCAACGAGGTAGACCTGGGCACCATGGAGGGCATTTATGTGGCTAAGGCTATGGAAGAGAGTGCGGCCCAGGAGGCTGGCATAAAAGAGGGCGACGTGATAACGGCGGTGAACGGCAAGGAGGTGACGAAGATGGCCCAACTGCAGGAGCTGCTGGCGCAGAAGCGCCCTGGCGATAAGGTATCGGTGACGTTTATGCGCAACAAGCAAAAGCACACGAAGACGGTGACGCTGAAAAACGAGCAGGGCAACACGAAGGTGGTGCAGAAGGCCGACCTCGACATTTTGGGCGCTACCTTTAGAGAGGCTACGGCTGATACGAAACGACAGCTGAACATTAGCTATGGACTGGAGGTGACGAAGGTGGGCAACGGCCGACTGAAGGATCAGGGTATGAGCCGCGGCTTTATTATTCAGCGTGTGAACGATACGCCCATTAAAACGGTTGACCAGCTGCAACAGGTGGTGAAGGAGGCGTCGACCAGCCGCGACCCTGTGCTCTACATTCAGGGCATTTATCCTACGGGCAAGAAGGCTTACTTTGCTGTGCCGCTGCAGGAGGAGTGAAAAGGGAAAAGGGAAAAGGGAAAAGTGAAAAATCCTATTGCTTTGCAGCTGGATATGAGTGAAGAATTGATAAATTCATAATGCCACCTTATCACATAGAGTTTTTCACTTAAACACGCCACCGTCCTACTATAATAAAAAGACGAGAAGATTATGATTGATAATCTTTCTCGTCTTTTTTTTGCCATCATTAGTAGGACGGTGGTCTCCGCGCCCCGTCCTCCAGCAACCAGCCCTACAACTTCCAGCAACCAGCAAGTATAGGGTTAAATAATATTTTGGGTGCTGGAGGACGGGGCACGGAGACCACCGTCCTACTATGATTTGCCTTGCCGTTCTTGAATTATGAATAACACAAGGCGAAACCCATTATGAATTATTAATTACTTCAAACGTTTTGCCCTCGGCGGCCAGCACGGTGTTTGGGAAGATGGCGCGAGCCTCGTTTAGCAACAGCTCTTCTTCGTCGTAGCGGGCGCTGAAATGGCCTATGATGAGCTGGCGCACGTGGGCATCGCGAGCGGTGGTGGCTGCCTCTTGCGCTGTGCTGTGGTTATATAGCAGGGCGCGGGCGTGGTTGCGGGCGTCGTAGGTGGCCTCGTGGTAGAGGGTATCGACGTGCTGCAGGTGTGTGGCGAGCGCTGGAAAATAGCGTGTGTCGCTGCAATAGGCGTAGCTGCGCGGTGGGTCGGCGGGCGCCACCAGGCGGTGGTTAGGCACGAGGGTGCCGTCAGGGCACAGATAGTCGGCCCCCAGCTTTATGTTGTTTACCTGCGAGAGGGGTATGTTGTAACAATCGAACATGGGGCGCAGGATGTGTGGCAGGGTGGCTTTCTCGCGAAAGATGAAGCCGCAACAGGGGGGACGGTGCATGAGGGGGATGGTTTCGACCTGCAGGCTGCGGTCTTCATACACCACTTGTTGCTGGGTGGGGTCGATGGCATGAAACACTACCTCGTAGCCCAGGCCATGGCAGAAAAAGGCTATGTGTGGGGCCAGCAGGGCCTGAAGCTGGGGGTGTGCGTAGATGTGTAGCGGTGCGGTGCGCCCCAGGAGGCCGAAGGTGGAGATAAGGCCCAGGAGGCCGAAGCAGTGGTCGCCATGCAGGTGCGAGATAAACACGGCGCCTATCTTTGTGAAGCGCACTTTTTGTCGGCGCAGCTGCAGCTGTGTGCCCTCGCCACAGTCGACCATAAACATTTTGCCACGCACCTCAACAATTTGTGCCGAGGGGTTGTGCCGCATGGTGGGCAGGGCGCTGCCACAGCCTAAGATGTGTATGTTGAAGGGTTGCATTATCGTTGGCGTTTATATAGGTATATGCCGTTATGGTTTTCGATGGCCAGCGAGTCGGGGCCCAGGGTTACGATGTTGAAGGTGTCGCGGCCCAGGAGCAGCTGTCCGTTATATATCTTCCAGCTGGTATAGGGGTGTGTTTCGGCTTTCACGTCGGAGGTGACAACGCCTCCCTCTTCGATAACAAAATTGCGCGAGATGCTGGTCCAGCGCCCCATGAGCGAGGTGAGGTTTATGACCTTTGTGGCTACGGGGCCATCGGCGGTGGTGGTGGCCAGCACGGCCAGGTGGTCGCCACACATGAGGCCTCCGTTCACGGTAGCGGCGTCGGCATCGGGGTCGTCGGCATCGTCGGGCAGGAGCGACAGGTTGAGGGTGTCGCCCGTAAGGGTGATGAGCTGCAGGGTGTGCATGGCGGTGCCTTCGCCACAGATGCCGTAGAGGGTAGAGTCGGCGGTGGCGTCGGTGGTGGTGGCGTCGGTGTCGTTAGCTTTTTGTTTGTTGCCGTTGCATGATGCTATGAGACATGATAGCAACATGAGGGGCAGAGCGGGTTTAATAAGTGAAAAGTGAAAAGTGAAAAGTGAAAAATCCATATGCTGAGTGTTATTTATGTGAAAAATTTAGTAGGACGGTGGCCTCTGTGGATAATATTTTGGGTGCTGGAGGACGGGGCACGGAGACCCTCGTCCTACTATGGTTTGCAATGCCGTTGGCATTATGAATTATGAATTATGAATTATTCAAGCTGTTTTGCTTCGTTCCACAGCTGATCCATTTCGCCCAGCGTCATATCTTTCAGCGGTTTGCCTATCTTTATGCTGTGTGCCTCGATATAATTGAAGCGGCGTATAAACTTGTTGTTGGTTTTCTCGAGACAGGTGTCGGGGTTCAGCTTATAGAGGCGGGCGGCATTGACGAGGCTGAAGAGGAAGTCGCCCAGCTCGGCCTCAGAGCGCGCTTTGTCTTCGCGGCGCAGCTCTGCCTCCAGCTCGTCGAGCTCTTCACGCACCTTGGCCCACACGTCGGCACGGTCTTGCCAGTCGAACCCCACATTGCGGGCCTTGTCTTGTATGCGGTATGCCTTGATGAGCGAGGGCAAGGCTGTGGGCACGCCCGCCAGCACACTCTTGTTGCCATGCTTTTCTTTCAGCTTTATCTGCTCCCAACTTTCAATAACCTGCTGCGCCGTGGTGGCGGTGGGGGCTGCGGCTGCCGATGCTGGCTCTTGGCCATAGGGCAACGGCTGTGGCTGTGGGGCACCCACCTGTGAGGGGTGGTAGACGTGTGGATGCCGAAAGATAAGCTTGTCAGTCAGCTGGTTGCACACGTCGGCAATGTCGAACTGCTGCTTTTCTTGCGCTATCTTGGCGTAGAAGCAGATGTGCAACAGCACGTCGCCCAGCTCTTTGCATATGTTGGGCGTATCGTTACGGGTGAGGGCGTCGCACAGCTCGTAGGTTTCTTCTATGGTGTTGGGGCGCAGACTCTCGTTGGTTTGTTTCTTATCCCAGGGGCATTGCTCGCGTAGGGTGTCGAGCACGTTGAGAAGGCGGGCAAAGGCCTTCAGCTTTTCATCTTGTGTATGCATTTTCTTATATTTTGCTATATATATGGGGCAAAGGTAGGCATTATTTTTGAAACCACCATAACTATTGTGGCGCAACAGGCTAAAAAAAGCAGGGCTATTTAAGCTTGAGGCGTAACGAATTGAGCACCACGCTAAGGCTGGAGCACGCCATAAGGGCGCTGGCCCACATGGGGGTGATGTGGAACGACGAGCCAAAAAGGCAGGGCACACCAGCGGCCAGGGGTATGCACACCAGGTTGTAGATGAAGGCCCAAAAGAGGTTTTGCCATATCATGTGCACCGTTTTACGACTTAGCTGTAGGGCTTGGGGCAGGGCCATGAGGTCGTCGGTCATAAGTGTTATCTGGGCCACCTGCATGGCCACGTCGGTGCCGCGGCCTATGGCTATGCCCACATGGGCTTGGGCCAGGGCGCCAGTGTCGTTTATGCCATCGCCCACCATGGCCACCTTGTGGCCCTGTGCCTGCAGCTGCTGCACCAGGGCTTGCTTATCGGCGGGCTGCACCTGGCTGCGATAGTGGGTTATGCCTGCCTGCTGGGCCCAGTGGTGGGCGGCGGCCTCGTTGTCGCCACTCATCATATACACCTCAATGCCCATGCGCTGCAGCTGAAGCATGGCTTCATGGGCGTGGGGCTTCAGCGTTTCGCGCTGGTCGAAGGTGAGGTGTTCAGACTGGGTAAAATTGACATTAGGATTGGGCAACGTGAGGGTGCCCGTCTTGTCGATGACGAGGGCCGTGATGGTGCGCAGCGTCTCGATGGCGGCCGCATCTTTTATCAGTATGTGCTGCTGGGCGGCCTTGCCTATGCCCACCATGAGGGCCGTGGGGGTGGCCAGGCCCATGGCGCAAGGACAGGCGATAACCAGCACCGAGATGGCCGACAAGAGGCCTTGCACCCATGCCCCACTGCCACCTAACAGCCACCATGCCAGAAAGGTGAGGAGAGAGAGGGCGGCTACGGTGGGCACAAACACCAGGGCGGCACGGTCGACAATGCGCTGCACGGGGGCCTTGCTGTCCTGCGCCTCTTGCACCGTGCGTATGATTTGGGCCAAGGCCGTGTGCTGCCCTATCTGCTGGGCTCTAAGGCGCAGACGCCCCTGGCTGGGTATGGTGCCCGCCAGCACACGCTGCCCTTGCTGCTTGGCTACGGGTGTGGGCTCGCCTGTTATCATGGCCTCGTCAACATAGGCGGTGTGGGGCGTCATGGGGCTCTCGGCCCACGTCACCACCCCATCAACAGGTATCTTTTGCCCTGCTCGCACCTCAAGCACATCGCCTATAGCAATGGTAGAGATGGGCACCTCTTGCAAAACTTGGGTGGCGGGGGCATCGGCCGCTGGCTTTTGGCACGTAACCAGTAGGGCGGTTTTAGGCTGTAGCCCCATAAGGTGGCGTATGCTGCTGGCGGTGCTGTCTTTAGCGCGCTCTTCAAGGCAGCGCCCCGTGAGCACAAAGGTTATGATCATGACCGAGGCATCAAAATAGGTGTGCCACGCCATGCCACTGGCTCCCCACACGCGCTGGCCATAAAAGGTGCTGAAGGTGCTAAACACAAAGGCTATAAGGGTGCTGAGGGCTACCAGTGTGTCCATGCTGGCGGTGCGGTGCAACAGTTGCTTGAAGGCCGTGGTGTAAAACGGTAGGCCACAATATGCCATGTTTAGCAGGGCTAAGATAAGGCATAGCTGGTTGTCGTACGGCTGGCCATGAAACATTGAAAAATAGAGGGTGGCAATGGCAAAGCACCACGATAGCAGGGTGCGGCGGCGCAGCAAGGTGAAGGCGCGGCGCTGTATGTCGATGGCACTTCTATCGGCTTCTATCACAAGGTCGTAGCCCGCCTCGCTCACCTTTTGCTTTAAAAGAGAAGGAGAAACTTTTGCCTCGTCATACTCGACCGTGGCGGTGCGGCTGGCTAACGACACGGTGGCCGAACGCACGCCTTCAATATGGTTTAATGTTTTCTCAACATGGGCGGCACAAACGCTGCAAGCCATGCCTATAACAGGTATTGTTTGTTTCATCTTTTTAACTGGTTTGTTTATTTGCTTAGCATCTTTTCGCTATAAAAACAGATGCAAAAGTAAGAAAAAATATGGAAAACTGAATATTATTAATGTAAAGTTGTGCTATTCGGCAGTTTTTAGTAATTTTGCAACGATTTTTAGCCCGAGAAACAGATGGGAAGACACGACGATACCTGTTTGCCACCTGCTTCTTAAACGCACAAGGCATTGATTATAAAACAAAATAATAATACATATATAGCATGGAATTAGCGAGCAAATATGATCCACAAGCAGTGGAGACGAAATGGTATCAGTACTGGCTTGACAACAAAATGTTTAGCAGCAAGCCCGATGGTAGAAAACCCTACACCGTGGTAATTCCGCCACCCAACGTTACGGGCGTGCTGCACATGGGACACATGCTGAACAACACCATTCAAGATATATTGGTGCGACGCGCACGTATGAAAGGTATGAACGCATGCTGGGTGCCTGGCACCGACCACGCCTCGATTGCTACTGAGGCAAAGGTGGTAAACCGACTGGCGGAACAGGGCATAAAGAAACGCGACCTTACACGCGAACAGTTTCTTGACCACGCATGGCAATGGACAAACGAGCATGGAGGCATCATACTAAAGCAGCTGCGACGTCTGGGTGCCTCGTGCGACTGGGACCGCACGGCCTTTACCATGGATAAAGAACGTTCAGAAAGCGTACTGAAGGTGTTTGTCGACCTCTACAAAAAAGGCCTTATCTACCGCGGACTGCGCATGGTAAACTGGGACCCGAAGGCACAAACCGTGCTCTCGACCGAGGAGGTGATTTATCGTGAAGAGAAAAGCCACCTGTTTAACCTGCGCTACTATGTGGCCGATGCCGACACTAACCCCGTGGTGCCCACAGGCGCCGATGGCGAGGTGCTGCACCAAGATGCCGACGGACGATACTATGCCGTGGTGGCCACCACTCGACCCGAAACCATCATGGGCGATACCGCCATGTGCATTAACCCGAAAGACCCCAAGAACCAGTGGCTGCGCGGACATAAGGTGGTGGTGCCACTGGTAAACCGCGTGATACCTGTTATTGAAGACAGATATGTAGACATTGAGTTTGGTACAGGATGCTTGAAGGTGACGCCCGCACACGACGTTAACGACTATGCCCTGGGTAAGACACACAACCTTGAAACCATCGACATCTTCAACCCCGATGGAACCATATCAGAGGCCGCTGGCATGTATGTAGGTATGGACCGCATGGAGGTGCGCAAACAGATTGTTGAAGACCTGAAGGCCGCTGGCCTGATGGAAAAAATTGAAGACTATACTAACAAGGTGGGATACTCGGAGCGTAACCAGGATACGGCCGTTGAGCCTCGACTGTGCAAGCAGTGGTTCCTCTCGATGAAACATTTTGCCGACATTGCGCTGCCGCCGGTGCTTGAGGGGAAAATTAAGTTTCACCCCACAAAATATGTTACCACCTACCGCAACTGGCTGGAAAATATTCAAGACTGGTGCATATCACGACAGCTGTGGTGGGGACACCGCATACCCGCCTACTTCCTGCCCACCGCCGAGGGCGAAGAAGAAAAGTTTGTGGTAGCACTGACCCTGGAAGAGGCGCTGGAAGAGGCCAGAAAGATAAAGGGCTACGAAAACATTACGGCACAGCAGCTCACACACGACGAAGATGCCCTCGACACATGGTTCTCGTCATGGCTGTGGCCCATCTCGCTGTTCAACGGCATCAACAATCCGGGCAACGACGAGATAAAATACTACTACCCCACCTCTGACCTCGTAACAGGACCCGACATTATCTTCTTCTGGGTGGCACGTATGATCATGGCTGGCGAAGAGTATATGAAAGATGTGCCCTTCAAGAATGTTTACTTTACAGGTATTGTGCGCGATAAACTGGGACGCAAAATGTCGAAAAGCCTCGGAAACTCGCCCGACCCCATCGGCCTTATCGAAAAATATGGCGCCGACGGTGTGCGCATGGGCATGATGCTGTCGGCACCCGCTGGAAACGACATCCTCTTCGACGAAAGCTTGTGCGAACAGGGACGCAACTTTAACAACAAGATATGGAACGCCTTCCGACTGGTGAAGGGATGGCAGGTGGCCGAGACCGAACAGCCCGAGGCTTGCAAAATAGCCACTAAATGGTTTGAGGCTAAACTGAAAGAAACAAACGCCGAGGTTGACGACTTGTTCTCGAAGTATCGCCTGTCAGAGGCGCTGATGGCAGTGTATAAACTGTTTTGGGACGAGTTCTCAAGCTGGTACCTGGAGATGGTGAAGCCCGCTTACGGACAGCCCATCGATGCCACTACCTTCAACCAAACGCTGGCCTTCTTTGAAACGCTGCTGAAGATGCTGCACCCCTTCATGCCCTTCATTACTGAAGAGCTGTGGCAGCACATATACAACCGTAACGAGGGCGAAAGCATTATGAAAGCTGAACTGACGCTGCCTAACGCTACTGCCGACGACAAGACGCTGGCTGCCGACATTGAAAAGGTGAAGCTTATTGTGAGCGGCGTGCGCACCGTGCGCAACCAGAAAAACATCGCTAACAAAGATGCACTGGTGCTGCAGGTGGTGGGCAAAAATGCCTTCGAGGCTTACACCGCCGTCATCATGAAGATGGCAAACCTATCGGCCATTGACGTGGTAAACGAAAAAGATGCTACGGCATCGGCCTTCATGGTGGGCACCGATGAGTTTGCTGTGCCACTGGGCGACCGCATTGACGTGGCTGCCGAGATTGAAAAACAAGAGGCACAGCTGAAACATCTTGAGGGCTTCTTGGCTGGCGTAAAGAAGAAACTGGCCAACGAGAAGTTTGTGGCACATGCTCCCGAAGCCGTGGTGGCAATGGAACGCAAAAAGCAAAGCGACTCGGAAGAGAAAATTGCAGCGCTGAAAGAAAGCCTTGCTGCACTGAAAAAGGGATAAGATAGTTGACGAGTAGACAAGGAGACGAGTGTGTGTCAAAATAGGAGTTAGAGGAAGTTAAGAAGAAGTTAATCCATCTACGATGGATGGAAGTTAACAGACAAATGCTTTATTTTCAGCAATTTATACATATGTCCGCTAACTTCTGTTAACTTCGGGCGAAGCCCAAACTTCTTTTAACTTCTATTTTGACACACCCTCGTTATACAGATAGAGGTTTCATAACCTCGTGGCCTTATCGGCCTTCTATCCGATTATTTCTTAATAAGTTTCTTATTTTTTAATCACCTTTTTGCCCTTTTCAGTTACCACAATGCCACGAAAGGTGGTGGGGGCTACGCGGCCGTCTAAAGTGTAGTAGCGAAGGGGCTGTAGGCTTACCTCGGCCTCAGCATGATGGATGCCTGATGGCACGCTGAAATGGGCGTATAACGAAGCATTGGGGCCTATGGTGGCGCCAGCGGTGAAGGCATTGCCGCCCTCGGCAGCGTCAAACCAGCCATCAAACTGCATACCTTCTTTCGAAGGATTATTGGCAGGCAGCACCAGTGTTCCGTTGTTAAAAGTGGTAGCATACTGCACGGCATCAACATAAAAGTCGACACGCTGCACGTTCTGTCCCTCAACCAGCAGCACGGGGTGGCTGTCGGCCACTGAAAGGTTTTGTCCGAACACGGCCTTCTCTTGGTCAAGGTTCAGCAGATAGCACAACATACCGCTGTGTACATCGTTTTCACTAACCTGTGTGGCGTTTTTATCTTTAGGCAAAGTGTTTACGGCATAGTTGGTGCCGAGAATGGTGTGTGTTTTCACGCCCGCCGACTTTGCCGAAACCACAGCATAGTTGGTGGGCTGAGCACCCGTGCATAGCAGCTGCCCACTTACATAATTGTTTTTAATGGTGAGCACACCTTTCGACAGGTTAGCATAACCAATGATAGCCGCACCATAGGTGCATGAGGCCGACGAGGTGTTCTTCACCGTGCCCGTCATCCAGCAGTTTTCAATGCTGCCTACAGCACCCTCTACCCCACTATTTGCCGTGCCTACCAAAGCGCCATAGCCCTTGGTCTTAGTGTTGGTGGCGCCAATAGTCATGGTGCCATCATACGAGCAGCCCTCTACGCGAGTGGCCTTCATACGGCCAATGAGTCCGCCCTGATAGATGCCACATCCACCCTCGCCCTCAATGTCAACCTTTGTATGGCAGTTGCTAAGTGCTTTCAGAGCATTGGCCAGACCTATGAACGAACCATAGTCGGCATTTTTTGCCGTGGGCAACTTCTTCACCACCATTTTCCCCTCAAGGTTTAGGTCGCTGATGGTGCCCGCGCCATTCGTTTGACCAATAAAGCCACTGACAGCGTCGGCAGCGGCAGGCTCAAGATACAAGCCACTAATGGTGTGGCCTTGGCCCTTGATGCTTCCGTTATAATATTTAGCCTTACCAATGGGTGTCCATTTATGTCCGCCCAGGTCAATATCTTGCGTGATGAGCATGTTGGCCGCCGTGATGCCTTGGTTTGAAATATTGGCCACCCAAGCCAGTTCGGCAGCAGCATTAATCACATAGCAGTTGCCCGACCCCATCGCGGGTTCAGAGGTAGCGGTGCCATCCCAAGGGGTGCCCGGAGCAATGCGCTCGGGTATGCCTACTGTGGGGTCGAGGGTAGCGGTTTGTCCGTCGGCATCCGTATATTGCAAGCTGGGCTGTATCTCGATGGCGTAGAGGCCGTCAATGCCGTCGCCCTGTGCGCTGGCCGTCTCGGCATCAACATACACACGGCCGTTAACGTCAGGAGCAATGGCGTGCTGCACAATGGTAGCAGGCTGGCCAGCGTTGAGATACGACAGTGTGATGTCGTAGGTTTGACCGTGATACAGCCCTGTGAGCAACAACGAGCCTGGCTCGGTGGCGCTGAACGCCTTGTTCACACTCACCCTTACGGCAGTGGGAACAAAGGCATCATCAATCAGGTTTTCAGTCACCGCCATCGGGTCGGTGGCATTAATAAAGTTCCATTTCGAGCCCATCATCTCATCTGCCTTCTCGGTTTCAAGGCTGATGCTTACCTTGCGCGCCAAAGGCTGGTTCACCACATCGGGGTTTACGCCCCACTTATCGCTGAGCGAGGTTATTTCCTTCGGCTTAGCCAAGGCTGCCGTTACAGCGTCGCGACACAACTGTGCCAGATTATCGCTAATGGTTGAGGGATGATAGGTAACGGTTTGTGGGTCGACCCCAAACACTACAGCAGCATAGGTTAAACCCACGAGGTAGCGGCCATACTCAAAGTTCATGTGATAACCATCGCGGTTCATGTTCTGCCCCAGATAGGTGGTGCGAGCGTTCTGTACAGCGGTGCCAGCGGGCACTACGGTGCTGATGCCAGCCTGTTCAGCAGCGCGGTAGGCACAGTCGATGATGGCGTTATACATCGTCATCTGGTCGTTGTTATAAAGAGGAAAATCTTTATAGGTAGACGAGGCATCGTAAGCCCAAGTCATATACAAGAAAAACTTTGGATTGTGGTTCTTACCATTGGTTTTCACATAGTTCATAAGGTCGGTAAGAAACGGAAAATAGTGGCTATACACGCCGCTATAGTTGTGGTCGGTTTGAATAACCACATAGTCCCACGCCTCATCTTTCAATCCTACATCGAAGGTGGTATTAGCCTGTGCCGTATAGGCTCCCTCGGCATCAATCTTTCGATAATTGTAGATGGGGTTCTTGGCATTAATATACCCCATGTGCATCTCAAGGGTGGTGCCACCCTTATAGGGGTAGCCCAAGATAACCTTCTTACCCACCGAGCGGAGGATGGGCGAAAGATAATCTTCTACGGCATCGACCGTGAACGAATTGCCTATGCACAGCACGCGCACAGTGTCGTCGGTAGGTTCGGTGGGGGTGTCGGCTTCATTGGCCCGAGCCATGTTGAAGAGGCCACCCAGTGCAAAGACAGCACACAGTGCCATAAGCTTTGTAAAGAAACGTGTCAATTTCATGTTAATATTGTTTTGTTGGTTCGTATTTTTATCTTAAAAACTTCTTGCCATTCACTATCACAATGCCGCGATAGCTGTCGCTCACACGCTGGCCTTGCAAGTTATATGCTATGTTATCAGTAGGACGAGCGGTAGGCACCACGGTGGGCGCGCTGATGGCCGTTACGGCACCATACTCGTAGGCACCGCGCACACCCGCCCCACTGCTATTGCGAAGGGCACCACGCTGGTCGGTGGTAAGGGCCGACTTGAAATCGGCATCGTCGTCAACATCGCCTTTAAATCGACTCTCGTTATAGTTGTCGGCAGGCACATCGTTAATGGTTTTTGTGCCAAACGCGAGGCTCTTTACGGCCACAATGCATGTGCCCGAATCGTCGGTAACGTTGACTACAAACTTATCATCAACCACCTCGCCATTAAGCAGGGTGGCAAGGGCGCTGAGGGCCGAGGCACGAGTTGACATAAAGAGGTCGTTGTCAGAAAAGTTCATGTGGCAATTATCGGCCGTCGTGTAAACGTTGCGCTGCGTGTCAACATGCACAAGGTTGGTAAGATACACATCGCCACCCGTTGAGGCGTTTGAACCATTGCCCGCAATAATATTATTGTAGAGGCGCACGGTGGCATCGGTGCTCACCTGTACGGCAGCGCCACAAAAGTCGGCAGGCGTAGCGCCATCGGCCAGGCACGAGGCTTGGTTGCCCACAATGGTGTTGTTAACCAGTGCTACCGATGTACCTTCGCCATTAAGGGTGAGCCAGATGGCCGAACCACCACGGTTGCTGGCAGGCAAGCCCGCCACGGCGGTGGCCGTAAGCGTGTTATTGGCAAAGGTGTTGTTTACGAAGCACACCTTGCTATCATACTTTGTGCGGCTGGCATAGAAGGTGCCCGCTGTGGTGGCTGTATTGTGGTAGAAGGCGCAAGCGCTAACGTGCAGTTGTGAAAACGCGCCTATATAGCAGGCAGCGCCCATGGTGGCCTTATTGTTATAGAAGAGGCTGTTGCGCACCGAGTAGCGCCAAACCAGTTCGCGGGTGTTGGCGGGTGTATAAAGTGCTCCGCCCGAGCCATACAGCGAGGTATTGTTATAAAACTGACAGTGGCTAACGTTTATTTGGCCCGAACAATACACACCACCACCATTGCTGTAGGCTGTATTGTCGTGCACCAAACAGTGGTCAAGATGAACCATCGATCCCGTGCTATAAATAGCGCCACCCTGAGCCGTAGCGCCACCCTGAGGGGCATTGCCGCCATGTAGGTCGAAGTGTGACAGCTCGAGGGCACAGTTTTGGCTTACGGTGATAAGGTGGTTTACATCGCCACACAGCTCAGTATAACCTGTTTGTACGCTAAAGTCGGCATTGTAGCCACCCTTGATGGTGAGCGACTTGTTGATCTTCAACGTAGCCGTCTTGCCCGACCCTGGCAACGCCAGACGGCCAGTCTGTACCAGGAGGGTATCGCCAGCCTGGGCATTGGCAATAGCCTCAGCAATGTTGTCATCAGCCGTCAGGCGGTGTGTATGGTTAGGGGTGTAAGCGTTCAGCGTGATGGTGGCCTTGATGGCAAAATGGTCGCTGGGCGTTTGCTTACGGCCGTAGGTGCTGTTAATGGTTTTATAGAACGACACGTTAGCGCCACGCACCCATATATAGTCGAGACGGGTGCTGGTGTGATAGTCGGGGTCCCAAAAGTCTTTACCGTTGACCTTATGTTTCGACAATGTGCCGTCGCCCTTCTCAATGCCTTCGGTAGTGGTAGCGGCGGTGCGAGCATCGAGCATATAGCTGCCCATCATCTGATAGAAGGGTATGCGTGTCTTGCTCGAGTTGTGGTCGCCACACAACACTACGGGGTAGCTGCCCGCAATGGTGCGCACCTGCTGCATATTGATGCGAGCCTGCTCGTTGCGCGAGTCGTCGCCCTCATGGTCGAGATGTGTCTCGAAGAAATAAAAAATCTCATCGGTAGCTTTTATGCGCAGCTTGGCCCACACGGTAAAGCGTATGTTGTTTATATTGTTATCCCAACTAATGGTAGGACGTGTAAGGTCGGTGGCGAGATAAAAGACGCCATCGTCGAGCAGTTCAAACTTGCTGGCGCGAAAGAAGATGGGGTTAAAATTTTCGGCGGTGGTGCCAGGACTCTTTTGGTCGCTATACTTCACCACTGTATAATCGGTAAGCTGCTGCTCGATGTAAGACAGTATGGCGCCACCATGACATTCGTT
Source organism: uncultured Prevotella sp. (assembly GCA_900552675.1). Classification (GTDB taxonomy): domain Bacteria; phylum Bacteroidota; class Bacteroidia; order Bacteroidales; family Bacteroidaceae; genus Prevotella. Next base: position 34,970 of record USAI01000005.1, on the reverse strand, counting down.
TAAGCCCACTATGTCGTAGGCATTATCTTTGAGGGTCTGCACCACGGCGTCACGACGTTGGCTCCAATCGCGCTCACCCGTATCGCCATTGCTGGGGCAGCGTATGTTATAGGTTCCAACGTTTAAAGTGGTGGTTTGCGCCAAGGCAACGGCAGCAAACAGTTGGCAGAACAGCACTTGTAGTGCGAAGAATAGTTTATTCCGAAACATGGGATTTTTTAGTTGACGAGTTGACAAGTTGACGAGTTGACAAGCTGTTAGTTGATGAGCGGACAAGCTGTTAGTTGACGAGCGGACAAGCAGATTTGTTGTATCAAGGAGATTACCCAACAAAGATTAGCAAAGGTAATCTCCTTGTTTACTCGTGCCTCGTCCGCTCGTCAACTAAACAAATCTACTTCACTACCTTCTTACCATTCACGATAACGATGCCACGGTAGGCGTCGTTTACGCGCTGGCCCTGAAGGTTATACATATACTTCTGTGCAGCGGGCTTCAGAGCCTGCACACCAACAATGCCAGTGGTATTAGCAAAAGCATCGAAAGCGCCAGGGCAGTAGTCGGCATCGTCGTTGGCGTTACGCTTGGCACCCGTCTGATCGACAGTGAGGTCGGGTGCCTGATAGCCTGTGGTGACAAACAGAGGCTCGGTGGCCAACTGTGCAGCATAGGTGTTTACATCGGCTACATAAGGAGGATAAAACTCTTGTGCAGCCAAGCCCTCGATATAAGTCTTGTTGGGCACGAGCACCTTATCAGCGCTGGCGTTAATATCTTGCTCGCCAAAGAGTGCGGCAAAGGTGTTAGCAGCCTGCATCGAGTTGGTGGTTCCCTTCTTAATGTAGCTCCACTTATCGGCTTCAATCAATGGGAGGCATGAACCCGTAATGTTGAAGTTTTCAAACTCGCAACGCGGTTCAAACAAAGGTGCTGCCTCGCCCTTAGCAGCGTCTTTCATCACGATAGGTGCATAAGCCACGGTGCCATCGTCGGTACGTCCTACAACAATCGAGTTGTACATATTAAAGTTGGCATCGGCAGCAATGCGTAGGTCGGTACCTACCAGCGAACCAGGATTGGTAACCTCGCCCGTCTCGGCATCGGTCTTATACAGCTCGGTGGGGTCGGCGGTACAGGTGTTGCCCGCAATGGTAGAGCAAATGATATGCAGCTTACGTGTAGCGTTCTTGTCGCCATTGGCCACTACGCCACCGCCTTCGGCATAAGAGGTGTTGCCCGACACGGTACTGTTAATGATATACATCTCGCCAGCGGTAAGAGCTATGGCAGCGCCGTGGCGGTCGTCGAGAGTATTGTTATAGAAGGCGCAACGTTCAACAGTGCCACGCGAATAACGAATGTCGGTATTAATGTTTACACGCAAGGCGGCACCCGTTTGCACAGCATGGTTGTTATAGAAGCGGCAGTCGCGCAGGTTATACAGCGAGCCATACACGCTCATGCCCGAAGCTTTGGCAGCATAGGTGTCGTGCACGTCGCAGTTATACAGTTCGAGCCAGCCCTGCGCAACACTCAAGGCTCCCCAGCCCGTCATGGCATCGGCAGCCTCGCTGCTGGGCCACTCGCTCTCGTTATAGGCACACTTAAACTCGAAGCCGTGGAAGGTGAGAGGCTTCAGCGACGCATCGCTCACGGTGTAACGATCGTCGGCTGTATTCATGCCCTTCGAGCCCAGACGCATATTTACCAAGCAACGGGCGTCGCCAGGCGATGCTACGCCATCGGCATTAAGGTCGCCAGAGAAGATGGTAGGAGTGGCCGATGGATAGGTGGGCCATGTGGTTACAGGGCCTTGTGTGGGGTCGCAACCACCTACAAAGATGTAGCCACGGTAGATGCGCTGTGCCACACCGCCAGCCTCGAGGGTGGGATAATAGGTACCGCCAGCAAAGAAGAACACGTCGCCGTTCTTATACTTCGAGTCGGCCTCTTTCTTCTTGGCCACGGCCTCGTTTTGGTAGATATCCCAAATGGTGAGGGCCTTGTCCCATGACGAGCCGTCGTTGCCAGTAGCGGCATTACCAGGCTTTACATAATAATCGGTTGCCATAACATTGGCTGAAGCAGCAACGGCTGCGGTAAGTAGTAAACCTTTTAGTTTCATTGCAATGAATATTTAAATGGTTAATATTTTAGTTGACGAGTTGACAAGTTGACGAGTTGACAAGGAGAGATGCCTTGATAGTTGACGAGTTGACAAGGAGAGCAGCATACTGCAAACATGCAAAACGTATTGTTTTCTTTACTCTTCTACATGAATGGTGATGCGCTTTGTTACACCATCATACTGATATTGGGCATAGTCGTATTGTGCCCAAAAGCTGAGCTCGATGTCGCCAGCACGGGTGAGGGTTATCTCGGGCGAGACAAACTCGTTGGTGTCGGCGGTAGGCGTTACAAACATAGCCTTGGTGGTATAGTCGTAGTAGAACCAATACTTGGCGGCCTTTACCTCTGACGGGGTGTCGGTGGCCTGCTTCACGGTAAGCGTCACCTTATCACCCACATGATAGGTTTGCTGCATGGGCGAGATGGTTATCTCTGAAAACTTAGCCTTGGGCAGGCTGTCGTCGTCGCTGCAAGCGGTGAAGGCCAAGCACAAGATGGTGGCCAGGAAGAATAATATTGTCTTTTTCATATTTTTCATTTTTCTCTATTAATATCGTCCCAGTTGGGGTTTTGTTTCAGCAAGCCTTTTGAGAGGGTGAGCTCAGTGATAGGAATGGGATACAGATAATCGCGTTTCTCGTTATGGCGGCGCACCATGTCAGACAAAGCAATGATCATGCCCTTGGTATCTTCAGTTAAGAAAATGTCTTTGTTAATGGTAACAGCCTTTACGCCTGTAGGAGCAGGATAGCCACGACCCGTTTCGGGGTTCACCACAAAGTCGAACACGCCATCGCCATCCATGTCGTATCTACCTTTGCTGGGCACATAAGGACCGAAGAACTCGCGACCGTTGGGGGTCTCGTCAGCGTTCTGGTTATCGAAACGTGTGAGCTCGCGCCAGCGCACCAAATCCTGATAGCGGAAGCCCTCCATCACCAGTTCAATGCCACGCTCGCGGCGTATCTCCAGTATCACGCCACAGTTGTCGCCCTTATCTACATTTTTATAACCATAGGCTTCGCCTTTAAGGAAGGCGTCGGGGTGCGCGTTGGCATCGGCCAGCAACAGGTGCGGCATATGCACGCGGTCGCGCAGTTTGTTGATAGAAATGTCGAGATCGTTCTGCGTGATGGTGCCAGCCTCGGCCAGCGCCTCGGCATAGTTGAGATAAACCTCGCCCAGGCGGAACACAGGCATATCAACATGCGAACCAGAAATGGCTTCAGAGCCCTCGATAAACTTCACCACAGGATAACCCGTTACTGAGAGGTTCTTACGATACAACCCTTGGGTGCCATCTTTATAGGTAAAGTTTTGGGTGAGGAAGGTTTGTGCCATACGCGGGTCGCGGTTCTTCGTTTCTTCGGTGAAAGGCTGTGTTAGGTAGTCGGCCTTATCGGTAAAGCGCGTGCCATCGCTGTCGAGATACGTCAAGGCAAAAGCGCGGGTGAAACCTGCCGAACCCTTTGAAGCCACGAGGGCAAAGGCCGACGCATCGTGTGTGGCCAAGCCATACGAGCGCGAAAGAATGGTTTCTTTCTCACTGGCGGTTCCCGTGCCTACGAAGTAGTCGTAGTAAGGGCGTGCGCCTTCGGTATACAACTGATATTTGCCACTTTGCATTACCTCAAGGGCAGCGTTGGCCGCCTGTTGCAGCAGGTCGGCATAGGGCAGGTTATTGGGGTTAAACACGGTGCCAGCATGATACTTGCGGAAGGTGCCCTCATACAAGCAAGCGCGTGCCTTCAGTGCCAATGCTGTATAGCGGCAGATGTGATACTTGTTCTCGCCCACCTCGGGCAGCTGCTTAGCGGCCACATCAAGGTCGTCGATAATGTGCTTGATAATGACGTCGCGGCTGTCGCGCTCCTTATACAGTAGCTGGTCGTCGTCGCTGTTCAGCACCTGATCGTACCAAGGCAGATCGCCAAAAAGTTGCAGCTTTGAAAAGTAGAAGTAGGCGCGCCAAAAGCGTCCCACGCCCTCATACTTTTTCCGCACTGCCTCATCTTCGCAGCGATACAGGTTTTGCAAAAAATAATTGATGTGTCGCAGCGTAGAGAAGCTCCAGCCACCGCCTGTGCTGGGCACCACATGGGCATAGCCACGCAAAGCATCGCTGTACGAAAGGTTGTGTACGATATAGTCGGACGACTCCATATAGAAATCGCTGGCATCGGGCAACGCGGTATAGAACTGGTTGCTGTATAGCTTTAGCTCTTTTTCGGTTTTAAAGAATGTTTCGGGCGACACCGAGTCTTTCGGAAATTCGTCAAGATTACATCCTGTCAATGCCAAGGCGGTGAGGCCACAAAGAAATATATTTTTCAGTTTCATACGTTTTCGATAATTAAAGGTTTCTGCTTAGAACGTAACATCAATACCGATAGAGAACGACTTGCTAAACGAGTAGACCTCGCCTGAGCCGATATTTTGGTTTTTCGAGTCGGCCGACTTTGACACGTCAGAAACAGCCTGTTCAGGGTCGATATACTTGTTGTGCTTCTTCATGGGCGACCAGTAGAACAGGTTTTCGCCCGTGAAATAAACACGCACCTTATCGATAATATTTCCGAGATGCGAGAAGGTATAACCAAAGGCCAGGTTCTTCAAACGCAAATAGGCCACGCTTTGTATGTAGCGGTCGTTAATGGCCGTGAGCTCAGCGTTGTGGCTGTAGTTGCCCGAGTAGGCCACATAGCCACGGGGTCGAGGATAATAGCCGTTAGGGTTATCTTCTGACCACATATTGTTTATCATCTGTTGCGAGAGGAACGTGTTGTGCGGGCGGCAGTAAGAGCCCCAAAAGAGGTTCGACTGTCCGGCACCAGGATACCAGTCGCGCTTGCCAACACCCTGGAAGAGCACTGAGAAGTCGACACCATTCCAGTTGAAATCACCACCAAACGAGTAAGAATAGCGTGGCAACACGTTGCCTATGACGCGCAGGTCGCCAGGATCTTTGCGCGTGCCACTGCCCAACGACAATTTGCCATCGTCATTGCTGTCAACATACTTCAGGTCGCCAGCCATCCAGCCTGTATAGGGGCTCTTGGCATCAGCAATATATTTTTGCAGGTAGGTAAGGTCTACCTTCTGAGCATAGTCGGCAGCCTCTTCGTTGGTACGGAACAGTCCGTCGGTGCGCCATCCCCACAGTTCGCCTAAGGTTTCGCCCACATAGTGGTCGCCTATCTTTCCAGTTTCGTTGTCAAAGCGTGTAACCTTGGTTTTATAGTCGCCTATGTTGGCACGCACAGTATAGTTGAACTTCTTGCCCAAGAGGTTGAAGCCATCGTGCCATGACAGGCCTATCTCCCAACCACGGGTGCGCATATCGGCAGCGTTCTCCTTGGGCACCGAGGCACCATAAACGGCGGGCAGCGAGGCACCATTCACCATCATGCCCTTGGTGTTACGCACATAATAGTCGGCGGTAACATTAAGGCGATGCAGGAAGGTGAGGTCGAGGCCCCAGTTATAAGTGGTAACCTTCTCCCAAGTGAGGGCGCTGGATACAGGTGCCGACTCTTGGGCATAGGTAAGGGGCGTAGAGCCATCAAGGGTAAAATTGTTATTTATTTTCTTTGTGTTGATTTCTTGCACGAAGAGGTAGTCGCTAACCTGCTGGTTGCCCAGGCTACCGATAGAGAAGCGCACCTTAGCGTTATCCCACCACGACTGCATGCCGCGCCAGAACTTTTCTTCGCTCATGCGCCAGCCCAGCGAGCCTGAGGGGAAGAAGGCCCAGCGGTTCTTGCTCCAGAAACGCGACGAGCCATCGCTACGGCCCGACACCTCAACAAGGTAGCGACCCATATAGTCGTAATTCAGTCGGCCAAAGTAGCCCAGCGTCTTATACTTCGACTGCCCACCCTTCACGGTATAGCGGTCGGCATCGGCCAGGTTAAAGTCGTTCAGGTCTTCTGACAGCAACCCGTTGGCCGTAATGCTGTTGCTCTTCCAGTAGCGGGTGTCATACTGCATACCCGCCATGGCCTTAATGTTATGGGCCTTGTTCAGGGTGAGGCTGTAGTCGGCAAAGGCCTCGAAGGTGTGCTTGTAGGTCGACTTATTGGCCTCGGTAAGCTCGTTACGGAACTTTGTGGCGGGGTCGTCGGGGGTCCATGTCTCTACACCTTCACGTGTTGAATAAGGAGCTGTGGTGTAGCGATACTGGTCGAAGAGGTGCGAAAACTTGTAGGCGTGCGAGAGGTGCAGTTTCAAACCCTTCACCACATCAATGTCGATGGCGTTTTTTATGGTAAACTCGTTTTCCTTCTCCATGTTTGATGCCTTGCCATAGGTGAGCAACAGGTTAAAGCCACCCGCCACCTCGGCCGTTTGGTTGGTATAGGTTTGTCGGTGCACAATGGTGCCATCGGGGTTGGTGGGGGTGAGGTAAGGTGCGGCGCCATACGATACGGCCGAGAAGGTGTTTTGCACGTTGGCCTGTCCAGGCCACCAGTTATAACCATAATAATAGCTTATGTTGTTCGAGTAGTGCAGCCATTTGGTAATGTCGACAGACAGTTTGCTACGCAACGAGTAGCTGTCAAAGGGGTCGTTTTGTATCTTCATGATGCCTTGGCTGCCAAAGTAGCGGCCGCTGATATAATAGCGCACCTTGTCGTTGCCGCCCTGTATCGAGACGTTGTGCTCGTTCTGGGTGCGTGTGCGCTTGTAAAAATAGCCGTACCAGTCAACATTGCCATAATATTTATAGGTGCCATCGGGCTGAGTAACCACCCAGGGGCGCGCACTGTTTTCTTTTACATCGTCGCGGCGCATCCACAGTTCGGCCATATCTTCGTCGGTGTATTGCGAGTAGGTGCCCGCCTTATTGCTGGCAGCCCAAAAGGTTTCGGTCATGCGCAGCCAGTCGTAACCTTTGTCAATATAGTCGGTCGAGGTGGTGTTTTTCAGCCATCCCACGCGACCGTTATAGTTGACACGCACCTTCGACGAGTTGCCTGTCTTGGTGGTAACTAAGATAACACCTGCCGATGCCTTGGTGCCATATACCGAGGCAGCCGAGGCATCTTTCAAGATGCTCACGCTTTCAATATCGTTGGGGTTCAGGCGCGAGAGCGACATCTCAATACCATCGACCAGCACCAGGGGCTCGCTACCATTGAGCGAGGCGGCACCACGAATGTCGATGCTGTAGCTCGAGCCTGCTTTACCCGAATTGATGCCAATGTTTACCGAAGGGTCGAGACCTTGTAGGGCTTGGGCAGCCGAAGCCACTGGGCGCCCTTGCGTTTCTTTCGAGTCGATAACCGCCACGGCACCCGTAAGGTTTACCTTCTTTTGGGTGCCATAGCCCACTACCACCACCTCGTTCAGTTCGTTGCGCTCTTCGGTCAGGGCCAATGTTAGGTGGTGCTTGGCACCCACCTTTGTGGTGATGGGGCTGAAGCCTATATACGACACCTCAATCACATCATTGGTAGCGGCATTAAGCTGAAAACGACCATCAATGTCGGTCACCACGCCCGTCTTCTGTCCGCGTATCTTAACGTTGGCACCTATCAGGGGCTCGCCATGGCTATCGGTTACTGTTCCCGTTATGCGTGTGCGACCATTGCCCATAGGCTCGTCGGCATCGGCGGTAGCCGAGGTTGTGCCCTTGCGCTGAAGAATAACCACGTTGTTCTTGTCAATCTTATAGCTGATGTCGGTTTGTGCAAACAACAGTTCAAGACATTTTTCTACCGACGCATCTTGCGTCTGTAGGTTTACTACCTTGTTCAGATCTTTCAGGTTATCTTTATAAAAGAAGCGCACATTCGACACATTTTCAATGCGTTCCATGGCTTTCTTTACCGTAACCTTCCTCAGGTTGAGGGTGATGCCTGCTGCCATCGACGCTACTGTTGTGAGCAGCGCCACCAGCAATGCGGCCAAGCGGTGTGAATAGTTCTTGATCATACTATAATTGTCACTTCTGATTATTAAATAGCTGTATGGTGCTGTCGTTAATATATTCGTAACGTATGCCAGCGGCTACCGAAAGGGCACGCAGCACATCGTCGAGCGACGAATGGCCCAGATAGCCACTGAACGTTTCGCGACCCATGGCTGGCGACGACAGCACGATGCGTTTACCATAGTTGCGCGACAGTTCGTTAGCAATATCTTCCAGACATTCGTTCTTATAATAGGCATAGCCTCGCATCCAGTCGGTAGCACAATCTTTCTGCACCATTTGCTGCGACAGGCGGCCCGTGGCCTTGTTGTAGGTAACACAGGTGCCAGGCTGCATCACTATTTCTTGTGTGCCCGACGTAACCTTCACCTTGCCTTGACGCAAGATAACCTTGGCAGAGCTATCGTCTTCATAATTTTTTATGTCAAACTTGGTGCCCAAGCACAGCACCTCCATGCCATTGGTTAATATTTTGAAGGGGTGAGCCTTGTCGGGTGCCACCTCAAAATAGCCTTCACCATCAAGGTTCACCACGCGCTGGCGACCTTTGGTGTCGAACTGATAGCTGAGCTGCGACTGAGCATTGAGATATACCTGGGTGCCATCGGGCAAGGTGAGTTGCGAGCGGTTGGCCGCCTCGGTGGTGGCCATGAGGGGCTGATATACCGGCTGCGAGCGCAAGTTCTGCCATGCCAACAGCGATACCGAGCACACTGCCACCACAGCACAAGCAGCGGCCAACAAGCGCATGGGGGTGAAGCGCTGGCGCCATGTGGTGGGTGGTGTAGCGTTTGGTGTGGGCTGTGCGGTGCCATTGCCGTTGCTATTGTCATTCACAATGGTGGTATATATATGGCGCTTACGGCTATCGCTTAGTTCGTGGTCGGGGGCAGCCTCTATCTCTTCGCGTAGCAGCTGGCTGAGCTGTTCGTTATCTTTCATCCATTCAAACAGCTCATCGACCTCTTCTTGCGAAGCATGATGGCCGAGAAACTTTTCGGCCAAGGTTTTGTAATAAAGCATGTCGTTTACCATAAAATCGCATTTTGTGAAAGGATAAATAATAGAAGGAACACGTTGGTATAGTCGTGCAGATGTTCTCTCAGATAGCGCAACGCCATGGTCATGTGTGTGCCAACGGTTTTTTCAGAGATGTGCATCTCTTGAGCTATTGTGTTATACGATTTTTTCTCGATGCGGTTCTTATAGAAAACAGCGCGGCGCTTCTCGGGCATCTTTTCGGCTAACTGAAGAATGAGGTCGTGCAAGCTCTCTTCGTCAAGGGTGCTCTCAGGGGTAGCCTCAGCCTGTTGTGTTATAGGCTCTTTGGCTTCTTCTTTCATGCAGTGCTCGTAGGCATACCTAACAGCCTCGTGAGCACACATTTTATAGAAAGTGTTGCGCACCATTGAAAAGAGGTAGGGGCGCATGAGCGACAGATCGTCAAACTGTGTACGCCGCTCCCACAACTTCATGAATACGGTTTGCACCACCTCTTCGGCCAAATACTGGTTGCCGTTTGAATGGCGCAAGATGAAGCTATACACCTTGCTGCTATATTGTAGATACAATTGGTGAAAAGCGTATTCAAAGCTATGTTCGCTGTTTGTGTCCATAAAGGGTAATATGTATTATGTAGATGTAGGTTCGGTTTGGTATGGTTCGTGCTTTTTCAGATATACCGCCAAAGGTATTATCTTACTGAACGTGTTAGCCAAACTTTTACCTATTTTAACAGTGGCGTTATTCTAACTGTTTGCTTATTTAAGTTCACTCTTTGCCTACATTCTTTCTTTACTCGTCAACAATCAGTGCCCATCCCCCACCCTTTGCCATGGGCACGTCGATGCGTCCGTCGGCAGGAATGGTGATGTGGGTAATGACATAATCTTCAGGCACACGGTCGGCATTAGGGCCATCGCACATCATGCGTGCCTTACGGCCACGGCAACCTTCGGGCAAGGTGAGGTGCAGGGTGCGTGCCTGCCATCCGTTAATGGCGCCAGCATACCAACGTCCATTTTTCTTGCGAGCCATGGCTATGTATTGACCTATGGCGCCATCGAGCACACGGGTGTCGTCCCACACGGTGGGTATGTCGGCTATAAACTGTGTGCAGGAGGCATCGGCGAGATAGCGCGAAGGCGAGTCGGCCAGCATGGTGAGCGGCGCATCATAGCACACATACATGGCCACCTGGTGCATACGTGTGCCCTGGCTCATGGGGTTGCGCTTGTTAGGATAATACATGCCCTTGAGCGAGTTGCGCATGGCACCAGGGGTATAGTCGATGGGGCCAGCCACCATACGGGTGAAGGGCAGCGTAACATCATGCGTCACCATGTCGATGTCTTTTTTCGACCATCGCATCTGTTCAAGGCCAAACACAGCTTCATAGTTAACCACATTGGGCCATGTGCGCTGAAAGCCTGCGGGCTTGCCCGTACCATGAAAGTCGACCAACATGTGGTGTTGGGCACACAACTGTGCTGTGCGCTGCATAAACTGCAACATGGGTTGATCGTCGCGGTTCAAGAAGTCGATTTTGAAACCTTTAATGCCCATGGCCGAATAGTGGCTGATGGCGTTTTCAAGGTCGCGCGCCAACGATAGGTAGCCCGCCCACAGAATGATGCCCACGCCACGCTCGTTAGCATACTGCACCAAGGCTTTGAGGTTAATATCGGGGACAAGGTCGTAGATGTTGGTGCTTTGGGTAGAGAACCATCCCTCGTCGATAAGCACGTATTCGAGGCCGAAGCGCTGGGCAAAGTCGATAAAGAAGCGGTAGGTATCGTTGTTGAAGCCCGCCTTGAAGGGCACACCATACAGGGCACTGTTGTTCCACCAGTCCCAGGCGGCATGGCCTGGCTTTATCCACGACACATCACTCATTTGGCAAGGCGAGGCCAGACGATACACCATATCAGAGGCTGCAATGGCGCCATCGTTAGCACCAACGATAAACGAGCGCCAGGGATAGGTGCGCTGCCCCGCACAGCGGGCTATGTAGGCTTCGCGCTCCTGCACCAGCATCTCTACATTACCGTGTCCGCCACGTTGCAAGGTGCGCGGGTAGCGGGGAAAGAAGGCGTTAAGTAAGGGCTGCGCAAGGGCCGACGTGCTATCGCGCAAGAGATAGATGCCGGGATAATCAATTTGGTCGGCCTCAACCATGCACAGGCGCTCGCCATGATTGAGGGCCACGGTGAAAGGCATGGCCATGAGATTGCGGGCGTTAGTTTCAGACAGGCGTTGGGGCGTAAACTGTGTTTGCTGGTCGTTCCATAATTGGCGATTAATCGTTTCGCCCTCCTTCTTTGACCTACTCTTTATATAAGGAACATAGGCCGTGTGGTCGGCGGCAAAGTGGTAGCAACCCTCTTCGTTGGTAACAATCACGCTGTCGGGTATATGGCCCACAAAACGGTAGGCCAGGCCATCGTCGTACATACGAAACTGCACATCGTAGCCCTTCAGTTGAAGGGTGAGCGCGTTGTATTGGTCGCGCACGGTGGCACGGCGGTAGAGGGGCGAACTAATGGTGGCATCGGTCTTCTGTCGGCGCACCTTGGCACGTTGAGTATTATGTCCCCATGTACCCTTGCCTGCTATATGCATGGCAATAGCCGAAGGAGCTAACACCTGTTGATGCGGCGTGCTGAGGGTGAAAGTGGTGGTGGCACCTGTAGAGATAACGCTACGCAGGCGACCATCGGGCGAGGTCAAAGTATAATCGGTAGCCGAGGCGCTGAGGGCCATAGCCAGCATAAGGGTGGTAAGCAATGTGCGGTTCATAGGCGGTGTACGTTTCATCATGAATAATAATAAGGAAAATTAAAACGTAAAGTCGCACACGATGGGATAGTGGTCAGAAACATAAGGCACGCCATAGTTGGGCTCGTCGTGGGTGACAAAGCGTAGGGGCTGAGCATTACGATAGAATATGTGGTCGATGTTGTTTGGCCACGCGCGGTGTTGGGTGCTTTGCCATCCGTTAAAGCTACTGTGAGCATCGGTAATGGGGCTCATTTCGCGAGCACTCCACATCCATTGGTAGAAGGGCAACAGGCTGTTACGGCGCGGAGCACGTAGCTGCCAGGCGGCGTTCATATCGCCCGTTACAAACAGGGGAGCCTTTTCGCCTGCAATGGCTTTCATACGGTCGACAATAAGTTGGGCACACTTCATGCGCGCCGAGTCGTCAAGCTTATCGCGCTTATAAGGCATGTGAGTGGTGAGGAAGAAGAACTGTCGGCCCGTTTGTTTATCTTTCAGTTTCACCCAAATGGCGGCACGAATGTTGCCGCGGTCGGTGGTTTCAAACGAGTAACCAGGGTGTTCATACTTTTCGGTGAGCCAAAAATAGCCCCACTTCTTCATCTCATATTTATCTGTTTTGAAGAACACCATGATGCGTCCCGACTTTTTCTCGGTAACCTTGCCACCTAAGGGTATGCGTAGGTAGGTATAGTCGGGCAGCGTAGCAATAATTTGTTCATACTGTGGGCCACGCGGTTCTTGCATACCTATCACGTCGGGCTGAACGTGATGGATAACATCGGCACAAGGTTGGCAACGGTTCTTCCAAGAGATGATGCCTGTGTCTTTAGGAGTGTCAAAACGAATGTTGAACGACATTACCTTGAGGTTTGTCGTCTGGGCCGATGCCACTGTAGCAATGGCTAACAGGGCCGTGGCCAAAAGTTTTCTCATCGTCGTCATAAAGCTATCAATAAATTATGCGGTTTGTCTTTAGTTATGTTTGTATGTACCTTATTTATCCTTAGGCATACAAACTTACTCAACCGCACGCCTCACTTTTCAACATTTTTAACAATGCGAACAAGCGAGACTCGTTATTCGTTTCTTTATGACGACAAAAGTAGAAAGGGGAGGTTACAAGAAGGTTACCATGCCATTACAAGTGTGTAAAATGTGCAACAGGCAACCCTCTGATAACAATTGGTTAACAAGGGAGAGAAACATGGCTAATGCCACTCCACCTCAGTAAGGCCTTCGGGGGCAAAGAGGTCTTGGGCCACGGCTTGCACGTCGGCGGCGGTGATGGCGTCGATGGCATCGAGCACGCGCTGCACGTTTTTCAGCTTGCCTTGGTGCAAGAACAGTTTGGCCATGTCGAGGGCGTAGCTTTCATGACCATCGCTGGCCACCGCCACCTGTCCCTTCATTTGCTGCTTGGCGGCACGCAGTTGGGCCGAGGTGAGAGGGGCGGCCATCAATCGGTCGAGCTCGCGGCGCACCAGTCGGCGGCAGTGCGACACATCGTGGGGGTCGCAACCAAAATATACGCCCCACACGCCGGTATCTGAATAGGTGATAAAGAAGCTCTCAACGGTATAAACCAGGGCATGGCGCTCGCGCAACGACAGGTTGAGCCTTGCCGACATGCCTGGGCCACCCAGCAGATTGGTTACCAGCGCCAAGGTCATGCGGCGCGGGTGGTTCAGGCCATAGGCGCGGGTGCCCAAGATAACGTGGCACTGGTGGGTGTCTTTATCTTCGGCCTCGTGTCGAGGGTTATAGGCGGGCAACACGGGCAGCTGGCCAAAGGATGGGGGTGGCGGCAAGAGAGCATCAACGGCTACTGCTCCGCCAGTCGTGAGCACAGGCATGGGGCAACCGTGGGCCTTGCTGAGCAGGCGCACCAGTCGGGCAAAGCTGATGTCGCCATAGGCAAAGAACACGGCGCGCTCAGGCTGATACAGGCGCTGTCGGAAGGCCATGAGCTGCTGGTGGGTGTAGGCACGAATGGTGTCGGGCTGACCCAGCGTGCTATGCCCAAGGGCGTGCCCTTCAAACAACAGATGCTCGAGTTGGTCGTAGATAAGGTCGGCGGGCGTGTCGTTATAGCCTTCTATCTCGTCGCATATCACCTCTACCTCTTTATCCATCTCGGTCTGTGGGCAGGTGCTATGAAACACCATGTCGGTGAGCAGGTCGACAGCACGTGGCGTATATTCGCACAGCACGGCGGCATGATACACGGTGGCATCTTTGTTGGTGTAGGCGTTCAGGTCGCCCCCTACCCGCTCGAGATAGTTGATGACGGCTGTCGATGTGCGACGCTCGGTGCCCTTAAACGACATGTGCTCGTTATAGTGGGCCATGCCCTCTTCGTCGGGGCGCTCGTCGCGGGCACCCACCTTCAGGGCGTAGCCACAATACATTACGTGCGAGGCCGACTGGCAGTGTACCACGCGCAAGCCATTTGCTAATTGGCAGAAATGGTATGGGTTGTATGCTGGTGTCATTTTTTTCTCTTCTTAGATTAATTGAACTTTTGCAAGTTCAGAAGTTAATGGAATTTAAGAAGTTAACACTCCCTTTGGTCGTTCAAGAAGTTAACAGACAATAGTTTTTGTGCTCAAGCAACAGGGCATATGTCCGTTATCTTCCCTCGCGAAGCGAGTTAACTTCCTTTTAACTCCTAATAACTTCCTTTACACGAAAGCTCAATAAATAACATTTACAGGATGCAAAAATACGAAAAAAGTCTTTGTCATGTCGCAAAATATTGAGATATTTGCAAGCATCGAATTTTAATTTGTTTGACACAACATCAACATCAATATATCACTATGCGAAAAGTAATTGGCATTGGCGAGACAATGCTCGACATTATTTTTAAAGACAACAAACCCATCGAGGCAGTGCCAGGAGGCTCTACCTTCAATGCTATCGTATCGTTAGGAAGGGCTGGCGTGCCCACCACCTTCTTTGCCGAAACGGGCAACGACCGCGTGGGCGAACATATTGTGCAATTTCTGAAAGACAATGGCGTTGACGCCAACAACGTGAAGGCGAACCAAGGCAGCAAGTCGCCTGTGTCGCTGGCTTTCTTGAACGAAAAGAACGAGGCCGACTATGTGTTCTATCGCGACACGCCACACGAACATCTCGACTTCGACTATCCTGATATTCAGCCCGACGACATTGTGCTTTTTGGCTCATTCTACGCCGTAAACCCAGTGGTAAGGCCACAGGTGTCGGCACTGCTCGAATATGCACGCTCAAAGGGCGCCATCTTGTTTTACGATGTTAACTATCGGCCCTCGCACTGCAACGACGTGATGCGCGTGACGCCCAACCTGATTGAAAACCTGGAGATGGCCGACATGGTGCGCGGCAGCCACGACGATTTTAAAATATTATATCGTACCGAAGATGCCGACAAAACCTACAAGGCACAGATATCGTTCTACTGCAAACGCTTTATCTACACCGATGGCGCGGGCCCTGTAACGGTGTTCTCTGATGGCCCATGGCGCAAGCAATATGACACGCCCAAAACCGAAACGGTGAGCACCATTGGTGCGGGCGACAACTTTAACGCTGGCCTGCTATTTGCCATGATAAAGCAGGGCATAGCGCGTGCCGACCTTGACCGCGGCCTGACCGAAACGCAATGGGATGAGATGATACACTATGCCCAACTGTTCTCGGCCGACAGCTGCAAAGACATTTTTAATTATGTTTCAAAAGATTTTGGAGAAAAGATAAGACAATAAAAACCAGCCAAAAGTCTCCAAGGCTTAGAAAGGCCTATAAAGGCTTAGAAAGGCTTAGTTAAAACCAACAATATGCAAACAATTACAACAAGCACCTACTATGTAGGCGTAAACGACCGCAACAAGGCTCTGTTTGAGGGCCTGTGGCCACTGCCCGACGGCGTGAGCTACAACTCATACCTCATTGTTGACGAAAAGGTGTGCCTCATCGACACCGTCGAGGCCGACTTCTTTGCTCAGTATCTTGAAAACATTAAAGAGGTGATAGGCAACCGACCTATCGACTATGTGGTGGTGAACCACATGGAGCCCGACCACAGTGGCTCGCTGGCGCTGCTGAGGCAATACTACCCCGACATTCAGGTCATAGGCAACAAGAAAACCTTTGGCATGATGCAGGGCTTTTACCACATCAGCGGAAACGAGATTGAGGTGAAAAACGCCGACACGCTGTCGCTGGGACAGCACACGCTGCGCTTCACACTCACACCTATGGTGCACTGGCCCGAAACCATGATGACACTCGACGAAACCACGCACACGCTGTTTGCGGGCGACGCCTTTGGCTGCTTCGGAGCACTGAATGGTGGCGTGATTGACGACGACATTTGCTGCGACACCTTCTGGATGGAGATGACGCGCTATTATAGCAACATAGTGGGCAAATATGGCACGCCTGTGCAGAACGCACTGAAGAAATTGGCAGGCGTACAGATCGACTACATCTGCTCTACCCACGGCCCCGTATGGCACCAGTATGTAGAGCGTGTAGTGGGCATATACGACCGCCTGTCGCGCTACGAAGCCGAGCCAGGGCTGGTGATATGCTACGGCACCATGTATGGCAACACCGAGCGCATGGCCGAGGTGATAGCCCAGGCTGCCAGCAAGGCTGGCGTGAAAAACATTGTGCTGTATAACGTATCAAAAACACACCACTCGTACATCTTGCGCGACGTGTTCCGCTACAAAGGCCTCATCGTGGGTGCTCCCACCTATAACAACGGCCTGTATCACGAGATGGACGTGCTGCTGGAAGAACTGGCCAACCGCGACATTAAAAACCGTCTGTTGGGCTGGTTTGGTAGCCACGCATGGGCCAGCAAGGCTGTGGCCAAGATAGGCGAATGGAACGAAACACGCCTACACTACACACCTGTAGGCACACCCGTTGACATGAAACAGGGCATGAGCGACGAGGTAAGACAGCAATGCCAAGCATTGGGCGAAGCTATGGCTGCCGCACTGAAGGCGTAAGAACAAAGCGCTGAAGGCATAAGAACAAAAGCGCTGAAGGCGTAAGAACAAAGAAAAAGGCCTCACTAAGCCTTTCTAAGCATTACTAAGCCTCACTAAACCCTTCTACAATCCTCCTCAGTCAATGGCTTAGGAAGGCATAGAAAGGCTTAGTGAGGCTTATCGTATAATTGCTTAAAAGGCTTAGTGAGGCCTATCTTTTGCAACACGCTATCACTTTCTAACCTTTACCACCTTATCGCCGCTCTTCACGATATAGGTTCCGCGCGGAGCCTTATCAAGCGAGGTGCCTACCTTTATGCCCTGAAGGGTATAAACGGCGGGGGCTGCATTGCTGGCAGAGGTTATATTGTGTATGCCAGCAGTGGTAACATCGGCATAGGCTGTGGTCTCAATCTTTCCTACAGGGATGAAGAACGACGCCATATCATACTCGTACGACACCTGTTTAGCCTCAGCACCATTGTGGGCAGCATCGTAGGTGAAAACGGTCAGTCCACCCTGTGTGAGCGGATAACCTTTATAGGTGAGCATGTTGGTAGCATCGATGTTTTCAGTATCGGTAGCGGGAGCCGTCACGTCGAATACCGACTGCTTAGCATAGCTGTCATAGTCGTCATCGTCGCCTTCATCACCACCCTCAGGTTCGGGCATCTCATAGCCTAAGTCGGCCGTGAGGTTGTCGTGTTCATCATACTTCACCACCTCGACAAAGGCCGAGGCGATCTCGTTGTCCGTAAACTTTTCATCGCCATCAAAGTCGCCATAACGCTTATATTCAATGTCGAAGCTGCCGTTATCGTCGGTATAGGTCACGGTATACTGTTCTTTGCACAAGACGCTATAAGGCTGGCCATTGTCTTCGATATCGTTGAAGGTATAAACCTTATTCTCATCATAACCACCATCGGGGGTATAGGTCAGGGTTAACGTGCCATTGTCGGCGCCCGTCTCGTCGCAGATGGTGGCGCTCAGCAGATAGTTGCCATAGGACATCCAGTTGGTTTGCGGGTCGCTTTCATATTCTTTGGCCACCTGTCCGTTAGTTTCCTTCCATTTCAGGTTTTTATAATACTGATCTACCTCCCATTCCAGTTCATCGAAGTCGTTGTAGTCCAGCTTCTCATACTTAAAGCTGTTCACCTGTTTGGTAGCGGGGTCGATGGTGTTGGTCGAGCGAACAATGGTTTCCCATTCGCCCTGGTAGGGCTGACTGATTTCCATCGACAAGATATTGTTGTCGGCATCGCGAGTGTAAACATACTTGTTAGCTTGAGAAGAGAGCTCCCACTTCTTCGACAGTTCATTCCATGAAGAGAGTGCATAATAGGTGAGCAGATTGGGCTGAATGGCATCGTAGGTGCGCTCGGTCTTCTTATAGCCAGTATATTCGGTACCATCGAGCGAGCTATACACTTCTTGTTTGTTCCACTTGCCATTGTTGTCGTAAGTTAGGTCTACGCGATAGTATTCTTTGTTGGTAATGCCACCTTCTGTTGAGGTGCTTTCCTGAAACTGCTGGCACATCTGTGCCTTGTCGTTATACTTGAAAGAATATTTTGTATCGAGGTCCCAATCGCCCGTGTCTTCGTTTATCACATACGATGTTTGCTGAGAGGGTAACCACACCTTGGCATCGGCAGCGGCGCGAGCCTTCTTCATGGCGCGAGCCTTCAAGCGCTGCATGGTGGCGGTGCGGCGAGCGGTAAGAATGTCGTTGTTAGCAAAACGTGAGGTTGTAAGGCCCTTGGTGCCAGGCAGGGTGTAGATGGCGGGAGCGTTTGGCTTCATCACCACCGATGCGTGCTTCGCGCCCAACTTCTGTTTCAAGGTTGTGTTCAGCGCCTGTGCCTTTACGGCCGAAGCGGTAACTGCCATCAGGGCAGCCATCAAAAGTGTAGAATTTTTCATAAGCAATATGTTTTATATTTTTTGTTATCTCTCTTTTTTTGGTTTGTATTTCTCTTTATTTATCTCTCTGTTTTTAAGTCTTTTATTTCTTTTTGTCAAATAAAAGAGGGGCACATCATTAAATGATATGTTGCAAAAGTAGGCATTAATTTTGAAACTGTCAAGAAAAAGAACAAAATTATTACAAATCGTCACAAATATTTTCCATTTGCTTACAGTTAAAGTTATTAAACCGTTAAGTGATGGTGTTGATGTATTGAAAAACCCGTTCAGTTATCGTTGCCTAACCCCACAATCAGCCCCTATTTACCTGCATTAAACGAAAAATAACAGTGGCGAAGCGGTGCAAGTGATTTATTTTCACTAACTTTGCACCCGATTATTTTTTATACGAGTTTCGCAGGGCGAAGCGTGCTGGTGCTGGCAGACGAAAAACATCAGGCGAAACAAAAAAACACGAAAGATTGAAGACATTTGAAGAATTAGGCGTAAACGAAGAGATTCGACGCGCCATTACCGAGCTGGGCTTTGAACATCCCATGCCCGTACAAGAAGAAGTGATACCGTACCTGCTGGGCCACGGTAACGATGTTATTGCCTTGGCACAAACAGGAACAGGAAAAACAGCCGCCTTTGGCATACCTTTGCTGCAACGCATCGACCCCACACAACGACACACACAGGCCATCGTGCTCAGCCCTACGCGTGAGCTCTGCCTACAGATTGCCGACGACCTGAAAGACTTTTCAAAATATATTCGTGGCGTAAACGTGGTGGCCGTATATGGCGGCACCAGCATCGTTGACCAAATTCATACCCTGAAACATGGGGCACAGATTATTGTGGCTACACCAGGCCGACTGATTGACCTGATGAACCGTGGCGTGGCAAAGCTCGACGCCGTAGAAAACGTGGTGCTCGACGAGGCCGACGAGATGCTAAACATGGGCTTTGCCGACTCTATCAACGCCATCTTTGAAGGCGTGCCCGCCGACCGCAACACCCTACTCTTCTCGGCCACCATGAGCCGCGAGATAGAACGCATTGCCAAGAGCTATCTGCACGACTTTAAAGAGATTGTGGTGGGCTCGCGCAACGAGGGCGCCGAGAGCGTAAACCACATCTACTATATGGTGAACGCAAAGGATAAATATCTGGCGCTGAAACGCATCGTCGACTACTATCCGCGCATCTTCGCCATCATCTTCTGCCGTACAAAGAAAGAAACGCAAGAGGTGGCCGACAAGCTGATACGTGATGGATATAATGCCGAGTCGTTACACGGCGACCTGTCGCAGCAACAACGCGACCTCACCATGCAGAAGTTTCGTCAGCACCTCACACAGCTGCTGGTGGCTACCGATGTGGCGGCTCGCGGACTGGATGTTGACGACCTGACACACGTGATAAACTATGGCTTGCCCGACGACATTGAAAGCTACACACACCGCTCAGGTCGTACAGGCCGCGCTGGCAAGAAAGGCACCTCGATCAGCATCATACACTCACGCGAAAAGCGCAAGGTGCGCGACATTGAGCGCGAGATAGGCAAAGACTTTGTGGACGGAACTCTGCCTACCCCCAAAGAAATTTGTACCAAACAGCTGTATAAAGCCATTGACGAGATTGAGAAGGCCGACGTTGATGAAGACGAGATAGCCCCCTTCATGGAGGACATTAACCGCCACTTCGAATATGTTGACAAAGAAGATATCTTAAAGAAGATTGTAAGCCTCGAGTTTGGACGCTTCTTAAAATATTATGCCGACGCACCCGAGATACTGAAGCCCACCAACGACCGCGCCACACGCAACGCCGAGGGAAGAGGCAAGGGCGGCGCCACCACCCGACAACGCGGACCGCGCAAGGCCGAGGCTGGCTTTAAGCGCCTGTTCATCAACCTGGGCAAGAACGATGGCTTCTATCCGGGCGAGGTGATGCAGTTTATCAATCGCCACGTTGACGGACGCCAAGAGGTGGGACACATCGACCTGCTGAGCAAGTTTGCTTACATCGAGGTGCCCGAACAAGACGCCCAAAAGGTAATGAACGCGCTCGACGGCGCTACCTACCGAGGCCGTAGTGTGCGCTGTAACGACGCCGACAGCCGTACAGGTGGAAATACCCGCTCGGCAGGCAAAGAAGGCCGCAGAAGCGAAGGAAAGGGCCATAATGGCGACACAATGGGCCGTAAAGGCGAAGGAAAAGGCCGCCGAGGCCGCAACGCCTTCGACGATGATGCCGACAACGGCTTTGCTCGTTATGAGAAGAAGTCGAAGCGCAAGACCGACGCTCCCGCCTTCAAAGACAATGGTAAAAAAGACGATTGGAAACAGTTTTTTAACCACAACAACGCTCAGCTGAAAGGCGAAGAACCCGACTTCAGCGAAGAGGGATGGGCCAGACGACGTCCGAAGAAGAAATAAAGAAAAAGATAAGATAAAATAAGAAAGAGCTAAGCCTTACTAAGCCAGCCTAAGCCTACCTAAGCCAAGGGGAAATTTCTCCAAGGGCTTAGAAAGGCCTAGCCAGGCTTAGTAAGGCTTAGTGCTTAGTAAGGCTTAGTGCTTAGAAAAGCTTAGCCAGCCTAATTGCTAAAAACCCGAAGCCTCCTTAGCAAGCGCTCGCTTAAAGCAAACATAATAGATCATGCCAGCCGTGGTAAGGCCCACTGGGAACCCCGACCACACACCTATGAGGCCATAGCCCAGGTGTATGCCCATAAGCCAGCTCAGTGGCAACGATACACAAAAATAGGCCACAAAGGCGCCATACATCATAGGCTTTACGCGCGAGATGCCACGCAACGCATTGGCATAGGTATATTGCAGTGTGTCGCCAAACTGGTAGATGATGAGCGGAATAACGGTTTGCGCCACCAGCACGCTCACCTCGGTCGACGAGGTAAACCAATAGCTTATATGGTTACGCAGCAAAAAGATAGGCACACTAAGCACCAGGGCGATAGACAGCACAATATGAAAGCCCGCCGTAGCCGTTTGCCGCACAGCAACAAGGTCGTGCTGACCATGGAAAAAGCTCACACGCACAGCCACCGCCGACGCCATGCCGCTATGTAACAGATACAGCACCTGCGACACCGTGATTGACACCTGATGGGCTGCCAACGCTGTGGTGCCTATCCAGCCCACAAACAGGGCTGCCAGCGAGAACGACGCCGTCTCCATACCCAGCTGTAGCGCTACGGGCCAACCCAAAGCGTTCAGGCGAACAAACATTTCGCGCTTCACGCTACCCTTTAGGCACGCATCGCGATAAACACGATACTTGCGAAGAGAGAAGAAGATGACAGCAAAGGCCACACACATCATCACACGCGAAAAGAGCGTAGATATACCTGCACCCAGCAAGCCCATCTCAGGAAATGGGCCCAAGCCATAAATGAGCACGGCATTGCCCACAATGTTTAGCACATTGCCGCCCACAATAACATACATAGGGGTGCGGGTGTGGGTGATGCCATCAAAAAACTGCTTGAAACAGTTGAACCAGCACATAAACGGCAACGACACAATGTTAACCAACAGGTAAGGGTGCATCAGCGGCAGCAGTTCGGTGGGCTGGCCCATATAGTCAAGGCCCATATAAAAGGCCGTACACACCACCAGCATCAAGGCACACAGCACCGTGTTGGCAGCCATGCTGTTACGCAGCACATTGCCAATGGCCTCGTGCTCGCCGCGGCCATAATGGTTGCCCACAATGGGCGTAAGGCCATAGCTGAAGCCCATGGCAAAAATAACAACAAGGGTAAACATCACATTGACGAAGCTGGCGGCCGCCAACTCTTGCATACTGTGATGGCCAATCATCAGTGTATCGGCAAATCCTAACACTACAGTGCCCAACTGTCCCACAACAATAGGCACGCCCAAACGTACAAGGCATGAGTAATGAGTACGGGGGATAGAGGTAAAATAATTAGTCATACCGACAAAGATACTATTTTTCTATCAAACACACAAATTCAGCCCTCTTTTCACCCTATTTATGCTGAGCGGTTTAACCCAAATCGGTCGTTAGGGCTTGCACGTATTTTGTACAATTATTTGCTTTTGCCGTCACTGGCACCAAGGAAAAAACAGGGGTACGTTAGTTTTTTACAAATTATTGTTCAAAATATAAAAAAGACTTTCGGAAAAAAGGTTGTAATTTTGCAAGCAGAAAGAAAAAATATTTCAAACTTACAAAACCTTGTTACCTCATCATTCAGTTCTTATAACGATTTAGATAAAACTATGAAACATATTCTCACTACACTGGCTCTCACACCCCTATTGGCTATACTGCCCACCACGGGCCAAGCTCAAAAGCACAATTTATACATAAACTATGCCGGCAGCTTTCAGATAAACAACGACTCGCGTGAAGGCAACTGGAGCTCGCGCTTCTATAACCGACATCTGCGCGTTGAGATGAAGGGGCATCTTACGGATAACCTGTATTACCGCTTTCGCCACCGACTGAACAAAAACGCTACTGCCATGGGTGGAGATGGCTTTGCTAAAGCCACTGACTATATGATGGTGGGCTGGAAGATAAACGAGCAATGGGCTATACAGGGCGGAAAGAAAAACCAGGCTTTGGGATCATTCGAGTATGACGAGCCCACAGTGTTTGTCTACCAATTTTCAGATATTGAAGACAATGTTGACGGTTCAAAGGCTGCCATCAACCTGCTGTTCAACGCCACCCCCAACCAACAGTTTACGGCCGAGGTGTGCAACACCTACAACGGCAAGCTGGACGAAGAATTTGGCGCCGACGCCACCGTAACAAACGGAACAAGCGTAGCCTCGGCTTCGGCTACCACGGCTTCTTCAGCTACAGCCACCCCCACCCTGGCGACTGAGAAGCTGGAAACCGCCAACGCCCTCTTAAGCTACAACGTGGGCTGGAACGGCACCTTTTGTGACGGAAAACTGCTAACACGATGGTCGTACACGTTGCGCACACAGGCCAAAAACAAATATAGCCGCTTTTTACGACTGGGCCAAAAGCTGAACCTGAGTAAGCTGCAATGGTACTTCGACTATAACATGACTTACGACGACCTCGACCGCATGGGCATAGCCACACGAGAGATGGCTGCCACACTCGACCCCACGGCCACAAACCTACATGTGGGCAAGGTGCTGTACCAAGGATGTGTGACAAAGATGTTCTGGCAATGCGCTAACAACTGGAACTTGGTGCTGAAAGGTATGTACGAAACGGCCAGTCTAACAAAGAACGAGCAGTTTAAAAACTACCGAAAGGCGCTGGGATATGTAGGCAGCATTGAATATTATCCTGCACGCAAACAGCAGCAAGACCTGCGCCTGTTCTTGGCATACACAGGCCGACAATATATTTATAGCACGAAGAGCCAACTGTCTGACTATAACACTAACCGCATTGAGTTGGGAATGATGTACCGACTGAAACTGTTATAATTTATTGCTGTTTAACAGACAAAGAAGAGGTTTATTTTACCACTACCTTCTTTCCATGATGTAGGTACAGTCCTGGGGCCGAAGGCTTCGACACACGCACACCCATGAGTGTGTACCAAGCATCGGAGGCCGACGCGTCAGATGGCAATGTCTGCCCTTCGCTATAAACACTCTCAATGCCATTTACCAACTCATTTGAGTGAGCAAACACCCAGTTAAGGCGAGCGGTGCTGTAGCTTTGAATACAGGTGATTTCGTGCGACCAGTCGGGCACCGTTTCATACTTCACATCATCGCCCAACAGCTGCAACTGTGCAATAAAACTCTCGGCGATGGCTCGCACATCCGACCCCATAATTTTATCGGCCAAACCCATCACATTATATACTGGCGTGGTAGCAACATTATCGGCACTCATACCCTTAGGATTGGCAGCACAAGGCATGGCGGCTGCAAAATAGTGAGGATAGGTTGACAACAGTTTCCAGGTGCCCGTGCCGCCCATCGATCCGCCAAATAGGTAGATGCGTGAGGGGTCGATACCTTCGGTTTGCACTGTAAAGTCGAGTAGCGCCTTCACATTTTTGGCCATGCCACCCCAACCTTTCGTACGGTCAGGACACTGGGGCACCACAAACACGGCCGACAGCTGCTGCTTAACCAAATAATGAGCTATCGAGTCAATGCCTGGTTCAGCCATCTGTGTGGTATTGTCAGTGCCACAACTCGACCCACCATGCAAGTATATCACCAATGCCTTACCTTCGCTGCCCTTACCCTCAATCGTGGCCTTACGATAACCTAATGTAGCGCCCGCAAAGTCGCGCTGCAAACCTATAAACGTTACCGCCTCGTCGTTAGCATCCTGGGCAAACGACTGAAAGGATAACAGCATGAATAAACATAATAAACTTAATAATCGTATTCTCATAAAAAGCATTTTTATAATATGACCCTCAAAACAATAAAAAGTAAAATTCGGGAACCATTTTTTGCTTTTTACCTCACAAATCAAACTGTTTTTTACAAACGGTTTGCTTTTTACAAATTAACGTTCCATTTCATGGCACGTTTTTTATAAACAGAAAGCATGAAAAAGGCGCTACCTTTGCAACCGTAAACATTGAAACATTATAAAAACACTAAACAATATGACCACTATGGCTGACGAAAAAAAAAGCGGATGCGCAGCACAAAGGGTAGTGCATGGCATCCGCTTTTAATATTTAACTAATCAGTGATTAATCAGCCAACTTTGCTTTGATGAACTCGCGGTTCAGGCGAGCGATGTTAGCAATCGACTCGTTCTTCGGGCACTCAGCCTCGCAAGCGCGGGTGTTGGTGCAGTTACCGAAGCCCAGCTCTTCCATCTTTGCAATCATTGCCTTGGCGCGGGTAGCGGCCTCGGGGCGACCCTGGGGCAGCAGTGCCAGCTGGCTTACCTTAGAGCTTACGAACAGCATAGCTGAACCGTTCTTGCAGGCAGCAACGCAGCAGCCGCAACCGATACAGGTAGCGCAGTCCATAGCCTCGTCGGCATCTTCCTTCGGGATGAGGATGGCGTTAGCGTCCTGGGGCTGACCCGTGCGCACGCTTACATAGCCACCAGCCTGGATAATCTTATCGAAGGCGGAACGGTCTACCATGCAGTCTTTGATAACGGGGAAGGCTGCTGAACGCCAAGGCTCAACAGTGATTACGTCGCCATCGTTAAACTTACGCATGTAGAGCTGACAGGTGGTAGCACCTGAGTTGGGGCCGTGGGGATGGCCGTTGATGTAGAGCGAGCACATACCGCAGATACCCTCGCGGCAGTCGTGGTCGAATACGAAAGGCTCTTTGCCTTCTTCAATGAGCTGCTCGTTCAGGATGTCGAGCATTTCAAGGAATGAGGTATCCGTAGGGATATCCTTCATTTCAAATGTGTCGAAATGGCCCTGTGCCTTAGGACCGTTCTGACGCCACACCTTCAGTGTGAATGATATGTTTGCCATTGTTTTTGTCTTTTTAAGTTGTCAACTAAGAGAAATTAGTTCTTATAGTTACGTGTCTGTACCTTGATTGCCTCATACTCGAGCGGCTCCTTGATGAGCTCGGGAGCGGTCTCGTCGTCGTTCTTGTATTCCCAGCAACCTACGTAGAAGAAGTTCTCGTCGTCGCGCTGAGCCTCGCCCTCGGGAGTCTGATGCTCCTCGCGGAAGTGGCCACCGCATGATTCCTCGCGTGAGAGAGCATCGTGAGCGATCAGCTCGCCCATGAGGATAAAGTCGCGCAAGTGGATAGCCTTGTCAAGCTCTACGTTCAAGCCTTCTTTCTCTCCAGGGATGAAGAGGTTGGTGTTGAACTCTTTGCGAATCTTCTGAATGAGCTTGATGCCCTCTTCCAGACCCTCTTTGGTACGACCCATACCTACGTGCTCCCACATTACGTGGCCCAGCTCCTTGTGGATAGAGTCGACAGAACGCTTACCCTTGATGTTCATCAGGCGGTCGATCTCTGCCTGTACGCCCTTCTCGGCAGCCTCAAACTCGGGACGGTCGGTGGGGATGTGGGGCCAGATAGCCTGGTCGGCCAGGTAGTTCTGAATGGTGTAAGGCAGCACGAAATAACCATCGGCCAGACCCTGCATCAGAGCCGAAGCACCCAGACGGTTAGCACCGTGGTCAGAGAAGTTGCACTCGCCGATAGCGAACAGACCTGTGATAGAGGTCATGAGCTCGTAGTCAACCCAGATACCACCCATGGTGTAGTGGATAGCGGGGTAGATCATCATCGGGTTGTAATACTTCACGCCATTGATTTCGTTAGCCAGCTCGCCGGGGTTAACGTCGGTAATCTCCTCATACATATCGAAGAGGTTGCCGTAGCGCTGACGAATAACGTCGATGCCGAGGCGGTTGATTGACTCAGAGAAGTCGAGGAACACAGCCAGACCTGTGTTGTTTACGCCGTAGCCCTTGTCGCAACGCTCCTTGGCAGCACGTGAAGCCACGTCGCGGGGAACGAGGTTACCGAAGGCGGGATAGCGACGCTCCAAGTAGTAGTCGCGATCTTCTTCAGCAATGTCTGAACCCTTCTTGGTGCCTGCCTGCAGTGCCTTAGCATCTTCAAGCTTCTTGGGCACCCAGATACGGCCGTCGTTACGCAACGACTCTGACATAAGGGTCAGCTTCGACTGCTTGTCGCCGTGTACGGGGATACAGGTGGGGTGAATCTGAACGTAGCAGGGGTTAGCAAAGTAAGCGCCCTTGCGGTAGCACTGGATAGCAGCTGTACAGTTGCAACCCATAGCGTTGGTAGAAAGGAAGTAAGTGTTGCCATAGCCACCAGTAGCAATTACTACAGCGTTGGCTGAGAAACGCTCGAGCTTACCGCTTACGAGGTTCTTGGCGATGATACCACGAGCGCGGCCATCAACGATAACCACGTCTTCCATCTCGTAACGTGTGTACAGCTGTACGCGGCCAGTGTTAACCTGCTTTGACAGGGCTGAATAAGCACCGAGCAGCAACTGCTGGCCTGTCTGACCCTTAGCATAGAAGGTACGTGACACCTGTGCACCACCGAATGAACGGTTAGCCAGCATACCACCATATTCGCGAGCGAAAGGAACGCCCTGAGCTACGCACTGGTCGATGATGCTGTTCGACACCTCTGCCAGACGATATACGTTAGCCTCACGAGCACGATAGTCGCCACCCTTTACTGTATCGTAGAACAGGCGATAGACAGAGTCGCCGTCGTTCTGATAGTTCTTAGCAGCGTTAATACCACCCTGTGCAGCGATAGAGTGTGCACGGCGGGGTGAGTCCTGAATACAGAAGTTAAGCACGCGGAAGCCCATCTCGCCGAGGCTGGCAGCAGCGCTGGCACCAGCCAGACCTGTACCTACCACAATCACGTCGAGCTTCAGTTTGTTCTTGGGGTTCACCAAACGCTGGTGAGCTTTATAGTTGGTCCACTTCTCGGCCACGGGGCCTTCGGGGATTCTTGAATTAATTGTCTTAGCCATAATATTGAATTATGATTTTTGAATGTTGATGTTTGAATTAGCAGCAGCCGCAAAGGTTCTTAACGGCAAACACTACTACTACCACGAGGAAGCCCAGGATGAGCAGGGTTGAATAAACCTGACCAATAACCTTCCAACGGTTGAACCATACCTTACCGTTCCAGCCAAAGGTCTGCATGGCGCTCCAGAAGCCGTGGGTGAGGTGGAACCACAGTGCTACGAGCCATACAATGTAGAGGACAACGAACAAGGGGTTGCTGAAGGTTTGCTGAATCCAGCCATAGCCGTCAGCAGGTGCGCACACACCCTCAAAGCCTACAAGCTCGGCAAACATCATGTTGTACCAGAAGTTCCAGAAGTGGAGCAGAAGGCCAACGAGAACGATAATGCCAAGAACGAGCATGTTCTGTGATGCCCACTCTACACCAGCGGGTTTAGCCACAACAGCATAGCGCTCTGAGCCACGAGCGGCACGGTTCTGCATCGTCAGCCAGAAGGCGTAAACGATGTGGAGCACGGCCAAAGCAGCCAGTCCGAAGGTTGCTACTACGGCATACCAATGTGCGCCGAGGGCTCCACAAATCATGTTGTAGGCTTCGCCTGAGAACAGGGCTACAACGTTCATTGACATGTGGAATGTCAAGAATAGAATAAGGGCAACGCCGGTTACCGACATCACTACTTTTCTACCGATAGTTGAATTGATTAACCACATAAATGATTGAAATTTAATTATTTAACTGTTAGAAATATTTATCCTTTATCATCAAGGGGCGGTCAACGCATAAAGAAAGAACCCGCCCAATACCCTATATTAGGTATCGTGCGCGCTCATTTAGACTGCAAAAATACTATATTTTGATGATAAAACAAACTATTTTAGGGCAAAAATCAATTTTATTTCTTAATTTTGCCACACAATATTTTTTATGTAATGGATTTATTTTACGACGTCATTGTCATCGGAGGCGGGCACGCCGGTTGTGAAGCCGCTACAGCAGCCGCAAACATGGGCGCTAAGACGTGCCTCGTAACGATGGACATGAACAAAATAGCGCAGATGAGCTGCAACCCCGCCGTGGGCGGTATAGCCAAAGGACAGATTGTACGCGAAATCGACGCGCTGGGCGGACAGATGGGCATCGTGACCGACGCCACCGCCATACAGTTTCGCATGCTGAACCGAGGCAAAGGGCCTGCCGTATGGAGTCCCCGCGCACAGTGCGACCGCGGCAAGTTTATATGGCAGTGGCGCACACTGCTCGACAACACACCCAACCTCGACATCTGGCAAGACCAGGCCGACGAGCTCATCGTTGAAAACGGCGAGGCCAAAGGCGTGCGCACCGTATGGGGCGTAACCTTGCACGCCCGCTGCACCATCATCACAGCAGGAACATTCTTGAACGGACTGATGCATATAGGACGCCGACAGGTAGAGGGTGGCCGCTGTGCCGAACCTGCCGTGCATCATCTCACCGAGAGCATCACACAACACGGCATCAGGTCGTATCGCATGAAAACGGGAACTCCCGTGCGCATCGACCGACGCAGCGTTCATTTTGAAGACATGGAGGAACAGCCCGGCGAGACCGACTTCCACCAGTTCTCGTTCATGGCTCCGCACCGCGTTCTAAAACAACTGCCGTGCTGGACCTGCAACACTAACCCCGAGGTACATAGCACGCTGATGGCCGCCATCGCCGACTCGCCACTCTACAACGGACAAATTAAGAGCACCGGCCCACGCTACTGCCCCAGCATCGAGACAAAGCTCACCACTTTTCCCGATAAGCAGCAGCACCCGCTGTTCCTGGAACCCGAGGGCGAAGATACCAACGAGATGTATCTAAACGGCTTCTCGTCGAGCATGCCCATGGAGGTGCAACTGGCAGCCTTACGCAAGATACCTGCGTTGCGCGATGCTAAAATCTATCGTCCGGGCTACGCCATCGAGTACGATTACTTTGACCCCACACAGCTCAACCCCTCACTCGAGTCGAAACTGGTGAACGGACTGTTCTTCGCCGGACAGGTAAACGGCACCACAGGCTACGAAGAGGCGGGCGGACAGGGCACCGTGGCGGGCATTAACGCCGCACTGCGTTGCGCAGGCAGCGAACCTTTCGTGATGAAACGCGACGAGAGCTACATCGGCGTCTTGGTCGACGACCTCACCACAAAGGGCGTTGACGAGCCATACCGTATGTTTACATCGCGAGCCGAATATCGCATCTTGCTGCGACAAGACGATGCCGACGCCCGACTTACCGAGCGCAGCTACCGCTTAGGACTGGCCTCGCGCCAACGCTACGACTGGTGGCTGCAGAAGAAGGAACACACCGACCGCCTCACAGCGTTCTGCCGAAACACATCGGTAAAACCATCAGAGGTGAACGGAGCGCTGGAGCAACTGGGCACCACGCCGCTGCGCGAAGGATGTAAGGTGGCCGACCTCATCGCTCGCCCACAACTCACGCTGCAAGCGCTGACCAACATCCTGCCCGCACTGAAAGAGCAGGTAGAGATGTCGCCAAACCGTAAAGAGGAAATTGCCGAGTCGACAGAGATTGGCATCAAGTATGACGGATACATCAAACGCGAACGTCTCATCGCCGATAAGATGCACCGCTTAGAGAACATCCGCATCAAGGGACACTTCAATTATGCCGAACTGCACGAGATCTCAACCGAGGGTCGACAAAAGCTTACCGCCATCAATCCTGAAACGCTGGCTCAGGCCAGCCGCATCCCTGGCGTATCACCCAGCGACATCAACGTTCTGCTGGTGCTCATGCATAGATAACAGCAACAAGCAAAAGCCTAACACCAGCCACAGCATAAAAAAGTCATCACTCTCCCTCGGCATAGAAAAGCTTATAAAGGCTTAGCCACAAAACAACAAAACATCATCAAACAAACAATAAAATGGAAGAAAACAACAAACTGTTACTGGAAAACCTGCGTTGCATCCCCGACTGGCCTATCAAGGGCGTCAACTTCCGCGATGTAACCACGCTCTTTAAAAGTGCTGAGTGCTTGAAAGAGATCAACCGCGAAATGTACGAACTCTACAAAGACAAGGGCATCACAAAAATCGTGGGCATCGAGTCGCGTGGCTTCGTCATGTCATCAGCATTGGCCCTCGAACTGGGCGCTGGCGTTGTGCTCTGTCGCAAACCAGGAAAGCTGCCTTGCGAAACTATTCAAGAAAGCTACGCTAAAGAGTATGGCATCGACACCATCGAAATTCATAAAGATGCCATCAACGAGGACGACGTCATCCTGCTGCACGACGACCTCCTCGCAACAGGTGGTACGATGAAAGCGGCCTGCAACTTGGTTAAGAAGTTTAAGCCCAAAAAGGTTTACTGCAACTTCATCATCGAACTGGTGAACGAGAACCTGAACGGACGCGAAGGCTTCGACGAAGACATCGAGATAACATCGCTTATTAAGATTTAAAATCAACCATCTTTCCGAGGTGGTGGGCTAAACAAAAAGGCCCAGTAACCCGAAACAACGAAAGGGCAACAAAAACAAACGTTACACACCATTGCGTAAGAAAGTGGGTAAGAAAGCAACGTTGTTTCTGTTGTCCTTTTATTGTTCACCACGATAGGGTATCGCGCCCCGTCTTGCCTTAACAGAAAGGCTCAAACACGCTAAAGCTAACAACCGCTTCAACGATTAAATGGCCGCTTATACCCCACTCAATCTACAAACAAAAGGGTTATAGTTTCACGTGAAACTTTAAATAACAAACAATCTCTAATTTAAAGAGTTACGCTATATGACAAAAGAAGAAAATGAAGCACGTCTGGCACGCCTAAAGAGCATCGTGGCCAGTATGCCTGAGAAGCCAGGCAGCTACCAATACTATGATGCCGACCACACCATCATCTATGTGGGCAAGGCTAAGAATTTGAAGCGCCGCGTGTCGTCTTATTTTCATCGAGAGGTTGACCGTTACAAGACCAAAGTGCTGGTTTCAAAAATACACGATATCAGCTACACCGTGGTCAATACCGAGGAAGATGCACTACTGCTCGAGAACAGCCTCATCAAGAAATATAACCCTCGTTATAACGTCTTGCTAAAAGACGGAAAGACCTACCCCAGCATCTGCATTACCAACGAATTTTTCCCCCGAATATTCAAGACACGACACATCAGCAAAAGCTTCGGAACCTACTATGGGCCGTATAGCCACCCCGCCAGTATGTATGCCGTGCTCGACCTTATCAAGAAGCTTTATAAGCCCCGTACGTGCCACCTTCCGCTTTCGCCCGAAGCCATCGGCAAGGGGCAGTTTAAGCCCTGTCTCGAATACCATATTCACAACTGTATGGGGCCATGTGTAGGCCGTCAAAGCTACGACGAGTATCAAGAAAACATGCGTCAGGCACGCGAAATATTAAAAGGAAACACCCGCCAACTGCGCGACCTATTGTATCAAAACATGCAGCGATTGGCCGAAAATCTCGAGTTTGAGGCCGCCGAACGCGTTAAACAAAAGTATATACTGATTGAAAATTATTGCGCCAAAAGCGAGGTGGTAAGCCACACCATCACCGATGTCGACGTCTTCACCATCACCGACGATGACAGCCGAAACCACGCTTTCATCAACTTCCTTCACGTGAAAAATGGCGCCATCTGCCAGAGCTTCACCTACGAATATAAGCGCAAACTCGATGAAACCGATCAAGAACTTTTGCTCACCGCCATACCCGAAATACGAGAGCGTTTTCATAGCACAGCACGCGAAATAATAGTGCCCTTCGACATCGACTGGGCACTGAAAGATGCACAGTTCTTTGTGCCCCAACGCGGCGATAAAAAGCACCTTTTAGAGCTATCAGAGATGAACTGCCGCCAGTATAAGTTCGATCGTTTGAAACAGGCTGAAAAGCTCAATCCCGAGCAAAAGCAAACGCGCTTGATGAAAGAATTGCAGCAAAAGTTGGGCATGGAAAAGATGCCTTATACCATCGAATGTTTCGACAATTCAAACATATCGGGCACCGATGCCGTGGCGGGTTGCGTGGTGTTTAAAGCCCTAAAACCCGCCCGAAAAGAGTATCGCAAATATAATATCAAGACCGTGGTGGGCCCCGACGACTACGCCTCAATGCAAGAAGTGGTGCGCCGCCGATACACTCGCATGATAGAAGAAGGCACACCCCTGCCCGACCTTATCATTACCGACGGTGGAAAGGGACAAATGGAGGTGGTGCGACAGGTGATAGAAGACGAACTGCACCTTTCTATCGCCATCGCAGGCTTGGCCAAAGACGACCGACATCGCACCAATGAACTGCTGTTTGGCTTCCCGCCCAAGGTGGTGGGCATGAAGACTGATAGCGAACTCTTCCACATTCTAACGCACATTCAAGACGAGGTACACCGCTACGCCATCACCTTTCACCGCGACAAACGCTCAAAACACGCCCTACACAGCGAGCTCGACGACATCAGCGGCATAGGTCCAAAGACGCGCGACCTGCTGCTCAACACCTTTAAAACGGTAAAACGCATGCGCGAGGCCAGCCTCGAAGCTCTTCAACAGGCTATCGGCAAGAACAAAGGAGCCTTGCTTTACCTCCATTTCCACCCCGAAAACGCTTCTGCCGAATAAGCAAACACGAAAATATAAGGCTATAAACAAGGCCATATCGCCCTTTTTGCGTATCTTTGTAAAATGCTAAACAACGTGTAACCTCACAACATTAATAAAACATGCGATTAGTGATACAACGTGTAACCCATGCATCGGTTACAATAGAAGGAAAAGTGAAGTCGGCCATTGGCCCCGGACTGCTCATCTTGGTAGGCGTAGAGAGCGCCGACACCACCGAAGACGTCGACTGGTTGGTGCGCAAAGTGGCTGCCCTCCGTATCTTCGACGACGAGCAAGGCGTCATGAACCGCTCGGTGCAAGACATCAATGGCGAAGCCCTCGTGGTGAGCCAATTTACCCTTTTTGCCTCTACAAAGAAAGGCAACCGCCCATCGTG
The DNA here is from genome assembly GCA_900552675.1 of uncultured Prevotella sp. GTDB lineage: Bacteria > Bacteroidota > Bacteroidia > Bacteroidales > Bacteroidaceae > Prevotella. The sequence goes on along the minus strand of USAI01000005.1, from coordinate 717 downwards.
GCTGAAGGCAGCCCCGCACAACATCTCTGTACCCCTCTACGAAGCCTTCTGCCAGCGTCTTTCCCAGGCCATGGGCAAACCTGTAGGCACGGGCGAATTCGGCGCTGACATGAAGGTAGAATTGCTCAACGATGGTCCTGTAACCATCCTCATGGACACGAAGAACAAGGAGTGAAGATAGTGAAAAGTGAAAAGTCCTATAGCCCTAGCTAATTAATCCCCTCTCCTATGGGAGGGGCAAGCCGCGAAACGGTGCGAGGGTGAGACTTAAAAAAATCAAAAATAATGACAATACGCGAAGCACAACAGGCCGTAGACCATTGGATAAAGACCTATGGTGTGCGTTATTTCTCAGAGCTCACCAATATGGCGTGCCTCACCGAAGAGGTGGGCGAACTGGCCCGCGTGATGGCGCGCCGTTATGGCGATCAGAGCTTCAAGGCGGGCGAAAAGCAAGACCCTGCAGAAGAGATGGCCGACATACTGTGGGTGCTCATGGCCTTGGCCAATCAAACGGGTGTCGACCTCACGGAGGCGCTACAAAAAAGCATCGAAAAGAAAACCAAACGCGATGCCACAAGGCATAAAGAAAACCCAAAGCTGCAAAGCTAAAAGGGAAAAGGAGGAAAAGGCCATAAAGCCAACGGTATAGGCCCCCAAAAACCTATAAGCCCTATAAGACCTATAAGACCCATAAGACCTATAAGCCCCATACCC
>USAI01000004.1 GCA_900552675.1 uncultured Prevotella sp. | reverse complement strand
TAACCAGTAAACTTTCCTCATTCTTCTCTCAAACACTTTTTATATGTACTTTCACAGTCTGAAAGCATGGGTTTTACGTTGTAAAACCAAGGGTTTCACAGCCTGAAACCAAGGGTTTCAGCGCCTAAAACCCATGCTTTTGCATACGAGAGGTATTAACTTTGAAAACTGTAAGCAAGGGATGAGCAATTTCTTTTAAAGTGTAAGAAATTTCACAAATATTGTGTTAAGAAACGTAAAAGTCCGTTTTGCATAAATATTCACAAAACTGTATATTTATGCAAAACGGGCTTTTATGTTGATATTTACTTTTGTGTAGTGAGGTGCAACGTGAGGTGCTTAGAGGAGTTATACGCCCTCGTCGTCGTCATCGTCTATTGGGGCATCGGTGCCCGTATCAATGGCGGTGTCTTCGCTCATGCTTACTGCTCCTGTTCGGCTGATGCGCACCACGATAGGCACAAAGTTGTCGCTCATGTTATCGGGCGAGCCTACGCTGGCGGCAAACAGCAGCGCATCGTTTTTTATGGTGTTAAACACCACGCCCAGCAGAGCACCATCTCGGCCATAGCTACCTTTGGCATACTGGGCAAAGTCGGTCTTTGTGAAGGTGCGTTTAAAGAAAACGCTGCCATCTTTTCGTGTGATGGTTACCGTTATGCGGTTGTCATAATATTCGTTGCCCTGTTCGTCTTTGCAAAGGGGTAGCGAGGTGTCGGCCTTACGTTCGGTGCTTACCGTATAGCTGTTGCCAAGCCACTCTATCACACGGCTTTGCGCATAGTCGCTCATACTCTGTGTGCCTTTCTTTACCTTTGTTACTGGCTTGGTGGTAATAATGTTTTTGTTTTCTTTCTTCTTGCTTTCGCACGATGAAAGAGCGCACAAGCAACCCATAAGAAGGGCTGCTGCGTATATTCCTTTTTTGATATTTTTCATACGTTTCATAGGTGGCAAAGTTACTAAAAATATCTGAAACCAAGGCCCCTTATTGCCTATTCATTTCATCTTGCAGCATTTCGTTGTCGGTTTGGTCAAGGTTCCCGCTCCATAAATATTTTTGTGTTTCGCGCACCAGCACGCCACTTAGCAGCAGTAGCGACACCAGGTTAGGTATAGCCATCAGCGCGTTCATGCAGTCGGCCACGCTCCACACCATATACAGGTTGGCCACGCTACCGCCAAACACGGTCAGTATATAAGCTATGCTGTAAACTTTTGTCCAGATGCGCCCCTTCAGATAGGCCATGCAGCGCTCGCCATAATAATACCAACCCAGGGTGGTGGTGAAGGCAAACATAACGAGGCCGATGCTGAGGATGAGGTTGCCCACGTAGGGTATCTTGCTAAACACCATGCTGGTGAGGGCACCGCCATTGGTACAGTCGATGTCGGGATAGGCCAGCACACTGCTCACCAGTACGATACCTGTCAAGGCACAGATAACAACCGTGTCCCAAAAGGTGCCCGACGACGATACCAGCGCCTGTCGCACCGCATTGCGTGTGCGTGCTGCTGCCGAGGCGATGGGTGCCGAGCCCAAGCCCGACTCGTTTGAAAACAGACCGCGGGCTATGCCGAAGCGTGCTGCCAGCATGATGCTTGAGCCCACAAAGCCACCTCCCGCTGCCTGTGGGGTGAAGGCAGCGCTAACGATTAGCTTGATGGCGGGCCACACATAACTGCCGTTGATGCACAATATATAGAGGCAACCTAACACGTAGAAGGCGGCCATGAGGGGCACCAACATTTCGCACACACGAGCAATGTGTTTTACGCCACCCATCACCACTACGGCTGTAAGAGCGGCAATAACGATGCCTGAGAGATAGGGTGAGATATGGTAGGCGTGTGCCAGGTTGCTTGATATGGCGTTGGCCTGAACCGTGCTGCCCGTCCCAAACGAGGCCAAGATGGTGAACACGGCAAATATCACGGCTAACCACTTGCAGCCTAATCCTTTCTCTAAGGCGTACATAGGGCCGCCAAGCATCTGCCCGTTGGCCATTCGTACACGATATTTTACTGAAAGTAGCGCCTCTGAATATTTGGTAGCCATGCCAAAAAGTCCTGATATCCAGCACCAAAACACAGCACCAGGGCCACCCAGCACTATGGCAGTGCCCACACCCACAATGTTGCCTGTGCCGATAGTGGCGGCCAAGGCGGTGGCCAGTGAGCCAAACTGTGACACGTCGCCAGCTGCCTGTTCATCGCTTTTTACCGACAACTTAATGGCTGTGAGCAGTTTGCGTTGTGGAAAACGCAAACGTATGGTTAGGTAGATGTGTGTGCCCAGCAACAGCACTATCATGGGCCACCCCCAAAGATAGCCACTGAGGGTGGTGAAAAAATTGTTTAAAAAATCCATATCTCTCTGACTCCTTACTGATTAATTTTGTATGTAGTGTTTGTATTATGATGCTTGTGATGACTGTCAAAGCTCTTTTATGATTTGCTGTGAGATGTGGGGCGTGTTGTGTTGTAGTAATAAGGATGGGGTATAGGGCGGTAGGGTGGTGGTTTAGTGTGGTTTCTCAAACCTTATGATGACGTTGTTGAAACCCATGGAGCGCATCAGTTCGTCAAACTGCGTGGCGGCTTGCTGTTCGGCGCTGCGTAGGTTAGCAGTGGTTACGCAGCGGCGTATCATGGCAGCCTGTGCTCTGCGGTATAGAGCATGGCGGTCGGCCGAGGTCCATTTGCCCGACTCCATGAACGATCGTGTGCGTGCCTCGTCGATAAAGTTTTTGTCAAGTAGGCGCACCTCGGGCAGCAGTATCACGATTGAGTCGTTGCTGCGTGTTATCCATTCGTCGCTGGTGTCGTTCATGTCGATGCCCAGTTGTAGGGTGCCATAATAGATGCGCACCAGTTGGTCGTCGCTGAAAAAGCCCGTGCGCACGGTGTCAATCATCTCTTCGTCGTTGATGGTGAGAAAAGACCATTGCCCAATGTTTTTTATCGACTGTATCTGTGTGGGGGTGATGTCAATTTGCTGGTTTGTGCCAATGCTTATCGAGTTGTCTTTATTTTTGTCGGCCAGCCACCATGTGGCAATGCCTATGACAGCAATGGCTGCCACGGTGAGGCTCACCGTCAGCATGGCATGGCTGACGAGCGGCTTGAGAAGCGTAGTGAAAAAGTTTTGTTTCTTGCTCATTTTCCCGCTGTATTGTTTTCGAGCAATAGCCCGATGTTATTCTTATTAAAGTCTTTACGAAACGACACGGTGATGTCGGCCTCTTTGAAGCCCATTTGAACAAACATGGGTATGAGGATGCGGGCGGCGCTCTCGCGAGCCTGTTCTACAATGTTTGTTTGGGGTATGTCGGCAATGATGGCTTTGCGCCCTTGCTGTTCATAGTTGGTTAGTTCTTCGTCGGTAAAGCGGCTACGGGTGAGGGCTACAAATTGTTTCACCTCTTCGTGGTTGATAGAGGTGCTGGTAAGCTGCACCTTGGGGTCGGGCAAGACAACGTTTAGCTTGTCACCATTGCGTAAGATGCTGGCTTCTGAAAACGAAGAAAAGTCGATGTAGGCCTTGATGGTGGCATCCATAGGTATGGCTACCTTTCGCGAACCTACAGGGAGGTCGATGTTATAGTCGGTTTCCATAAATTTGCCATGCAGGCTCACCTTGTCGTCGTGTGTTACAATTTTGTGCATCTTACACTCGGCAGTGTATAGCTTTGAGCATTTTTGTATCTGCATGACCAGTGTAGGTATGGTGTCGATTTTGGCCACTTCAGCCTCTGCTTTTTCTTTTTTACAAGCTGAAAACAGAAAAAGCATAAACAGCATTGTGAGTGGTACGTAGCGTAAAAACTGTTGTAGAAATGGCTTGTTTGACATAATGTAGCTACAATTAATGACAAGAGTTATCTGTATTGAAAACGGTGCAAAGAATAGGGGTCGTTATTTGGCTCCCGACTTTCCTAAGGCACCATATACCACTTTGGCTACCAGTGGTTTGCTGGATTCTTCGGTCATGCCATGGCCCAAGCGGCCATAGATGAATGGCACCTCGAGGCCTTTGATACAATAGTGGGTGATGTCGGCTACAAGGTCAACGTCTTCAATGTCAAATTCGCCATCAGCCTTGCCTTCGGCATATACTTTACGGAACAGTTCTATCTCGTCTTCATCAAAGTTTTTGCGCACCTTTTCTACCATCCATATATTGCGGAAAAACTCGGCGCGAAGGTTGCCGTTGCGCACCACCGTTTCGCGTATCATACTAAGGTGGGTATATATCAGTTCTATAATTTTGTCTTGTGGGCGTATCTTCAGCGACGATACCTCATCGAGCTTGTCAGACAATCGCTCTAACTCTGACTCGATTACGGCCGAATAAACATCTTCTTTACGGTTGAAATATGTGTATAAGGTACGTCTTCCTTTGCCTGATGCCACGGCAATATCGTTCATCGTCGTGTTGGCGATACCATTCTTGGCAAACAGTTGGCGAGCTACGTCAACCAGTTTTTGGCGGGTTTTTGATATGGACATAACTTAACTGATTTTAAAAATTGCACATCCTATTTATGTGTGCAAAATTAAAACTTATATTTGAATTATGCAAGCGTGAACCCTTAAAGTTTTTTATCTTGTTTTCTTCTGTGGCACCGTGGGGTAACAATCGTCTCGTTTTCTTGCTTCATGGTTTGGGCGTAAGGTTGAGATGTGGTGAAACGAACGTTAATAATTGTAAAAGTAAATGTTTCAATAAATGTTAAAAAAGGGCAGTTACTATCGTTTTACCTTGGCTATGCCGAAAAACTGACGTATATTTGCAGAACATCCTGTGTGGTAGAGGCTGAATAAATGCTATATATAATAGGTATAGTGGCATTGAAAATATTCGGTAAATGCTGGGCAGCGTGGCTTTGTGTGTCTCGACGTAATATGGCAACACATTGAAAATGAATATATTTCATATAAAATAAACATATAATTAATATTATGGGATTACTTACAGGTAAGACTGCTCTCGTTACGGGCGCAGCACGTGGCATCGGTAAAGCCGTTGCTATGAAATTTGCTAAGGAAGGCGCAAACATCGCATTCACCGACCTCGTGCTTAACGACGATATGGCTGCTGGTTTGGAGGCTACACGTAAAGAAATTGAGGCCCTTGGCGTTACTTGCCGCGCTTATGCTGGCAATGCTGCCGACTTTGAAGAAACAGAGAAGGTTGTGAAGCAGATACATGCCGATTTTGGCTCGATTGACGTGCTCGTTAATAATGCTGGTATCACTAAAGACGGCCTGATGCTGCGTATGTCAGAGGCTCAGTGGGATGCTGTGCTGAACGTAAACCTGAAGTCGGCCTTCAACTTTATTCATGCTTGTGCTCCTATCATGCTGCGCCAGCGTGGTGGTTCTATCATCAATATGTCGTCAGTAGTAGGTGTTCATGGCAATGCCGGACAGTGCAACTACTCAGCTTCAAAGGCTGGTATGATTGGTTTGGCTAAGTCAATCGCTCAGGAGCTTGGCCCCAAGGGCGTGCGTGCTAACGCTGTTGCTCCTGGCTTTATTGAAACTCCGATGACCGCTCAGCTGTCAGAAGAAATTCGCAAAGACTGGATGAAGAAAATTCCTCTCCGTCGCGGTGGTCAGACAGAAGATATTGCCAATGTGTGCCTCTTCCTCGCATCTGATATGTCGTCATACGTATCAGGCCAGGTTATCCAGGTAGATGGCGGAATGAACATGTAATGAAGGTAGTTTACGAAGACAACCATATCATCATTGTATCAAAAGAAAGCGGTGAGATCGTTCAAGGCGATAAGACGGGCGACACACCGCTTTCTGAAACAGTGAAAGCTTATTTGAAGACGAAGTACGGCAAGCCAGGAAACGTGTTCCTGGGTGTCGTGCATCGTCTTGACCGACCCGTTAGTGGCCTCGTGGTGTTTGCTAAAACATCGAAGGCTCTCTCGCGGTTGAACGATATGTTTCGCAACGGCGATGTGCATAAAACCTATTGGGCACTGACACAAAGCTGTCCGGCGGCCGATGAGGGAACGCTCACGCATTGGCTGCGACGTAATGAAAAACAAAATAAGAGCTATGCTACCGACCATGAGGTGCCTGGCTCGAAAAAGGCTGTGCTCAAATATAAGGTGGTAGGGCATGGCGATAACTATACGCTTATACAGGTAAACTTGCTTACTGGACGTCATCATCAAATACGTTGCCAGTTGGCTAAAATGGGATGCCCCATACGTGGCGACCTTAAATATGGAGCACGCCGAAGCAATGCTGATGGTAGCATTTCGTTGTTGTCGCGTCGTGTTGAATTTGTGCATCCTGTATCTAAAGAACTCATTGTGGCCGAAGCTCCGCTGCCACAAGAGAAAATATGGCATGATTTGGCCAGCACCATAGGTTAGGCCTTATCATATTGCTTTTTTGAGCATATTGCATCCACCTGCGCATACGTTTATGAAGAAAATCAAGAAATGGCTGTGGCTCATAGTGTTGGCCCCATTCGTCCTTTTCCTGACGCTGGCCTTACTGCTTTATGTCCCTGCAATACAAAATTGGGCTGTAAAGCATGTGGCTGCGTATGTCTCTGACCATACTGATTGGAACGCTTCGGTAGGAAGTGTTCATTTAGCTTTCCCGCTTGATATTGAGGTTAACGACCTGCATCTTACGAAGGTTAACGACTCGGTACGCACCGCTACCGATACGGTGGCTTGCGTAGAACAGTTTGTGGCTAATATCGAACTGTGCCCATTGCTCTCAGGCAATGTGGTGATAGAAAAACTCAACTTGCGCAATGTTAAACTGAACACTGTGTCGATGATACCTTCGGCGCAGGTGCGTGGCACCGTGGGGCAGGTGGCCTTGCGCAGTAAAGGTATCGACCTGCGCCATGAAAACGTAGATGTAAGCTATGCTTTGCTGCAAAATGCATCGCTTGATGTGGCCTTGAACGACACGGTGCCCGAAGATACATCGACAGAAAAAAGCCGATGGAAGATAGCGCTCGCTCGTTTGCATGTGGTTAACACATCGGCTCTTGTGCACATGCCTGGCGACACGCTGGCAGTGCGTTGTGTGCTGGGCGATGCCGTGGCACGCAATGGGCAGTTTGACCTTGAACCCCAACATTTTTCATTGTCACGTCTTGACCTGAAGAAGGGTAAGATTTGTTATGACAATAAGTATGCTAAACCCGAAGCCGCTGGCCTTGATGTAAACCACTTGGCCTTGAGCGCACTGGCGATAAGGGTAGATAGCTTTTTCTATAGCCCTGAACGTTTGACGATGGGCATCAGCAAGTTTTCGTTCCGCGAGAAATGTGGCTTCTGCCTTTCTGATATGTCGTGTAGGGTGCTGATGGATACGGCCCGTCTCAACATTCCCTCTCTCTCAATTGTTACGCCTGCTTCGCGTATGCAAGCTAAGTTGGCAATGGATTTGAACGCCTTTGCCGATACGTTGCCAGGCTCGCTTTCGGCTAATCTTAACGCTCGCTTGGGCTTCGCTGATATGGCCGCTTTGCTGCCCTATATGAAGCCGTATGTGAGCCGTATGCCATACGCCTTTATTGATGTGAAGGGCGAGATGAAAGGCAATATGCAAAAGGCACATGTGCCTGTGTTCTCGCTTCAAATACCTGGCGCTATGACGGCTCGTGCTGATGGATGGCTGCAAAATCTTACCGATATTGATAGGCTAAAGGGGCACATGGCCTTTGCTGTGCGCACGCAGCAGATTGATGCCATCAGACGGGTGCTACCTGTTGAAACGGCGGCCTCGTTCCGTCTGCCAAGTGGTATGGCGCTGGATGGTAAAGTGGCGTTTGATGGCGCACAGTATAACGTAAAAGCGCAGTTGCGCGAGGGTGGTGGCAATGCTATGGCTGCCGTTAGCCTGAACACACGCAATATGGCGTATGATGCAAAGATAAATGCACACCGCTTGCAGTTGGGGCATTTCTTGCCAGGTATGGGCCTTCAGGCTCTTACCGGACAAATAGCTGCTGCGGGTAGAGGCACCGATATGTTTGCACCACACACTGTAGCACGGGCTACGGCCAGCGTGTCGCAACTGCATATCGACCAGTACGACCTGTCAGGACTAAATGCCGAACTGCATATTGGTGGTGGTAAGGCGCATGGCGTGTTTAGTAGTGATGGCCCCCTCTTTGACGGACACATTGTTCTTGAAGCATTGTTGCAACATTCGGTGCTTAATGGTACGCTGTCGTGCCAGCTTGATAGCGCCAACTTTCAGCGCATGGGCATCACCAAGAAACCTCTGAACCTCTCGATGAAAGCTAATCTGGCTGTTGAGAGCGACTTTAATAATATGTATCGTCTGCAAGGGGCTGCACGCGATATTCTGATTGCTGATAGCACTCGTAAATATCGCCCTGAAGATTTGCTGATTGATGCGTTAACGCGTCGCGACACTACCTTCGCTCATATAACGTCTGGCGATTTTAGCCTTCGTCTTAACGCCAGTGGTGGCTATAAGCGCTTGCTGCGTCATTCTGACGAGATGATGGCTGAGGTGCATCGACAGATGGAACATAAGTATATTGACCAGCTGAAGCTACGTTCGTTCCTTCCCACGATGTGTGTGCAACTGTCGGTAGGACAGGATAATATGTTTGCCAGAGCCATGAATAAGTTTGGGGTGCAACTGTCAAACGCATTTGCCGATATCGACACCTCACCGCTTGAAGGTATTAACGGTGTGGTGAAGGTCGACTCGCTGGTAGCCAATGGCATACAGCTCGACACGATACGTATGAATGTGGTGTCAGACTCGACACGCACCGACTTTAAAGGACAGATACGCAACAACCGCAACAATCCGCAATATGTGTTTAATGCGCTCTTTGGTGGTACCTTCTACGAGCGAGGCCTCTATTTTGGAACCCGTGTGTTGGATGCCAAAGATAGAGTGGGCGTGTCCTTGGGCTTGAAGGCCTCGATGGAGAGCAATGGTGTAAAGCTGTCGGTGGGCGGACGTGATGACATGGTATTGGGCTATAAGAAGTTTGCCGTTAATAAAGACAACTATGTCCTCTTTTCTGACGACAGACGTATCTCGGCCGATGTTCGGTTACGTGCTTCTGACGGCATGGGCCTTCAGGTTTATACAAACGATAGCACCGAGGCGCTGCAAGACCTTACGGTAGGCTTAACCAAGTTTGAATTGGCCAGTTTGATGACGGTGCTGCCATACCTACCGCGTATATCGGGTGTAATGAATGGCGACTTTCACGTTATAAAGACTGAAACTGACCTTTCGGTATCGTCGTCAATCATGGTTAATAATATGACCTATGAGGGATGCAAGATGGGCAATATTGGCTCTGAGTTTGTGTATATGCCTAAGGAAAACAATGAGCATTATGTTGACGGTACTCTCTCGTGCAATAATATAGAGGTGGGAACGATATCGGGAACCTATAGCGCAGCAGGACAAGGAGCACTGGATGCTAACCTCACGCTATCGCATACGCCGCTGTCGTTGCTCAATGGCTTCATCACCGACCAGCTATTTGGCTTTAAAGGCTATTGTGATGGCGATCTGAAGGTTGAGGGGCCTGTTTCTAAACCGAAGATGAATGGCGAATTGCGCCTCGACTCGGCATACATCGAAAGTGTGCCGTATGGCGTTGAACTGAAGTTTGACACCAAAACGGTTACGATGACTAATAGCCGCATAACATTTGACGATTATCGACTGTTTGCACGTAACCGTACACCGCTGGTTATCAATGGATACCTCGACTTGGCCGACATGGCAAATATGTATCTCAGCACACGTATCTCAACAAACAATTTCTTGCTGATTGATGCACGTGAGAAGGCACGATCGGAGGCTTATGGTAAGGCTTATGTCAACTTCTTGGGCGCTATTAATGGGCCTGTTGATGCTTTGAAGATGCGAGGCAAACTGGATGTGCTGGGATCTACTGACATGACGTATATTTTGCGCGACTCGCCTCTGACCACCGATACGCAACTCGACGACCTGGTTAAGTTTACTAACTTTAAGGCCAAAAAGGAAGCTAAGGTTGAACGGCCTGCTGTGTCGGGCCTTGACATGGACCTAACGCTGAATATTGATGAGGGAGCGCATATTATGTGCGCGCTAAACACTAACCATAGCAACTATGTTGACTTGATAGGTGGTGGCTCTTTACGCATGCAATATGGCGCTGTCGACGGTATACGTCTTACAGGACGATATACGCTGAGCAATGGCGAAATGAAATATTCGTTGCCCGTTATACCGCTGAAAACGTTTACTATTCAGGATGGTAGCTATGTCGAATTCTTCGGCGACATGATGAACCCGAAACTAAACATTACAGCTATTGAGGAAACAAAGGCGCAGGTGGCCGATGATGGTGGTACGGGTGGACGTAACGTGACCTTTGAATGTGGCGTGAAGATAACGAAGACACTGCAAAATATGGGTCTTGAATTTATTATTGATGCCCCTGAAGACCTGTCGCTGCATAACGAATTGCAAACTATGACAAAGGAAAGCAGGGGTAAGTTGGCCGTGACAATGCTTACTACGGGCATGTATCTGGCTGATGGTAACACCAATGCCTTCTCAATGAATAGTGCGCTGAGTGCCTTCTTGAACAGTCAGATAAACTCAATTTCGGGTAGCGCACTGCGCACGCTCGATCTAAGCTTTGGTATGGATAATACCACGGTAGGCACGGGCGAAACGCATACCGACTATTCGTTTAAATTCTCGAAACGTTTTTGGAATAACCGTTTGCGCATCGTGATAGGCGGTAAGGTGTCGTCGGGTGCTGAGATAGAAAACCAAAACGATACGTTCTTCGATAATGTAACGTTGGAGTATCGTCTTAGTCCTACCTCTAATAAATATCTTAAGTTGTTCTACGACAAGGCTCGCTACGACTGGCTGGAAGGCAATGTAGAACAGTTTGGCGCTGGCTTTATGTATCGCAAAAAGATACAGAAACTTACTGATATCTTCAACTTTAAACGTAAGAAATCAGCCTCGCAAGATATTGACGCTGCTTTGATGATGAGAACAAAGATGGTGAAGGATTCTACGAAGCAGAAGGTAACGAACGATTCGATACGTCAAAAGTAGACGAATGTTTCTATACAACAAACGAAAGTGATAATATGAAGCGAACAAAGAACACAATACATACTTTCCTCTTGCTAATGCTTTGCTTGTTGGCAGCGGGATGCTCTACAACCAGTAGGGTGCCTGATGACGACAAACTGTTTGTGGGATTGGAGAAAATAAAATATCTCGACTATGAAAAGAACGACCACTTCGTGTCGACGCAAGAAGAGGTGGAGGCGGCATTGGCTTCGGCACCTAACGGTGCTTTGTTTGGAAGTTCTTATTACCGCACCATTCCTTACCGCTTGTGGATATGGAACGCCTTCTCGGGTTCACACTCTGTGGTGAGCAAATGGATTACAAAGTCGTTTGGAAAGGCACCAGTATTGCTCAGCAATGTTAACCCTGCATTGCGCGCAAAGGTGGCGCAAGGTTTACTGCGTGACCGCGGCTTTTTTGGTGCGTCTGTGCGATATACAGAGAAAATTTTGTCGAACGAAAAGAAGGCTAAAGTGGCATACGAGGTGCGACTGGGAAAATTGCACACCGTTGATACGTTGGTCTATACGCGTTTTCCTGCTGAGGCAATGGCGCTTATCGACTCTACTTGCAGTGAGGCTTTGGTAAAACCTGGCGACGCCTTTGATGTGTCGGCTCTGGATGCCGAGCGTAACCGTTTAAGCACTCTGTTTCGCAATAATGGATACTATTATTATCAGCCCAGTTTTGCTTCATATCTTGCCGACACGTTGAATATTCCGGGTGAGGCACGTCTGCGTTTGCAGTTGGCCGAAGGTATTCCTGAAGCTGCTACAAAGAAGTGGTATATTGGCAATGTGCGTCTTGAAATAAGAAAACAATATCAAGACCCGTTGCCCGATTCGTTCTGCTATCGCCACTTTTCAATGTTTTATAATGGGAAGCGTCCGCCTATTCGTGCCCGCATTATCATGAAAGATGTGAAGATGCGACACGGACAGCCGTATAGCTATAACGACTATATGCAGTCGGCTAACAATCTATCGGCTATGGGATTGTTCAGCATGGTCGACTTTAAGTTTACACCACGCGATACTACAGCTCGTTGCGACAGCTTAGATTTAACCTTGAACTGTATCTTAGACAAGCCTTGGGACTTTTATGTTGAGTCGAACCTTACGGGAAAAACGACGGGACGCGTGGGACCTGGACTCGTGATTGGTATCACACGTCGTAATGCTTTTCGTGGAGGCGAGAAACTTGATATAAACTTGAAGGGGTCGTATGAATGGCAAACAGGGCATCGTGCTGATGGTACAAGCTCTAAATTTAATTCGTATGAGTATGGCATAGATGCTTCGCTTGAATTGCCACGTCTGTTGTTGCCTTTCTGGCAGCATCATCGTTGGTATGCATCGCCCACAACATTGATCAAAGGGTCGTCGAGTGTGCTGAACCGCTCGAGCTATTTTAAACGTCATGTAGTGTCGGGCGAACTTACCTATACGTTCCAGCCTACTGTGACGCGTCGTCATCAGTTTAGTCCGCTTATCCTGCAGTATGAATATATGAAAGATCCTTCTGAGGCTTTCAAAGAAATAATGCAGGCAAACCCCTATTTGATGGTGTCGATGGCCGACCAGTTTGTGCCTAAGATGCGCTACACTTTTACCTATACCAGCCCCTTAAACTATCGTAACCCCATTTTTTGGGAAACAACGGTTAGTGAGGCCTCAAACATTCTTTCATTGGGTTATGTGATAGCAGGCAAAAAATGGAACGAGCCTAAGAAGCAGATGTTCAAGAACCCCTTTGCACAGTTTGTAAAGATTGAGTCGGACTTTAGAAAGACGTGGCAGATTTCTGATCATAGTCAGTTGGTGGCGCATCTCAATGCTGGCTTGGTGTGGGCGTATGGCAACTCTACCTTTGCTCCTTATAGCGAGCAGTTCTATGTAGGTGGTGCCAACAGTATTCGTGCTTTTAATGTGCGTAGCATTGGCCCTGGAGCTTATCTGTCTGAAAACTCAAAGTATTCGTTCATTGATCAAACGGGCGACATCAAGCTGTTGGCAAACCTTGAATATCGTCCGCGCCTCTTCGGTAATTTGTATGGAGCACTGTTCCTTGATGCAGGCAACGTGTGGGCATTAAAAGATGATGGAATACGTAAAAGCTCGCATCTGCAACTGAAGAATGTGTTTAGACAGACGGCTTTAGGAACAGGCATAGGCATCCGATATGACCTCGACTTCTTTGTGTTGCGTCTTGACTGGGGTATAGGTATACACGTTCCCTACAAAGACGGCTTCTATAATATGTCGGGCTTTGGAAATAGTCAAAGTTTGCATTTCGCCATCGGCTATCCCTTCTGATGTCTTCAAGCCTTCTGATGTCTTTTAAACCTTCTGATGTCTTTTAAAAATGTATAAAAGCAGCATAATTGTTGCGTATTAATATGGTTTTTTGTACATTTGCAATGTCGAAATAGCAAACCGCTACTTTTGACAGATGGAGCAAATCGAAAAGAACCATGACTTAACCAAAGAAAACGGGCTTAAATAATTAAACATTTAATTTATATACATTTGTTATGAAACCAACATTAGTATTGCTTGCTGCCGGCATGGGCAGCCGTTACGGAGGATTGAAGCAGTTGGACGGTTTAGGTCCTAACGGCGAAACAATCATGGATTATTCTATCTATGATGCTATCAAAGCCGGTTTTGGTAAGATTGTTTTTATCATCCGTAAAGATTTTGAACAGGATTTCCGCGACAAGGTATTGTCTAAATATGAAGGACATATTCCTGCAGAACTGTGCTTTCAGGCACTTGATGATCTGCCCGAAGGCTTTACCGTTCCCGAAGGACGTCAGAAACCATGGGGAACAAACCACGCTGTGCTGATGGCCAAGGATGTGGTAAAAGAGCCCTTCTGCGTTATCAACTGTGACGACTTCTACAACCGTGATGCTTTTATGGTGATTGGTAAGTACTTGTCAGAACTGCCCGAGGGAGCCAAGAACAAGTATGCTATGGTAGGTTTCCGTGTAGGCAATACGCTGAGCGATAATGGTACTGTGGCTCGTGGCATCTGCTCGAAAGACGCTGCTGAAAACCTGACTACTGTTGTTGAGCGCACCGAAATTATGCGTGTTGATGGCAAGGTAAGCTATAAAGACGAGAATGGTGCATGGGTAGCTGTTGAAGACAACACCCCTGTGTCAATGAATATGTGGGGCTTCACTCCCGACTATTTTGAGTATAGCGAGGAGTACTTCAAAGAGTTCCTTTCTGATCCGAAGAATATGGAAAATCTGAAGGCAGAGTTCTTCATCCCCTTGATGGTAAACAAACTGATCAATGATAAGACTGCTACCGTACAGGTGCTTGATACAACCAGTAAGTGGTTCGGCGTAACATACGCTGCCGACCGTCCCAGTGTTGTAGCTAAGATACAGCAGCTCATCAACGATGGTGTTTATCCTGAGAAGCTGTTCTAATAACATTGATTGTTATTCCTTTATTGAACGTTTAAGTTGTTCATTATGAAACGAATAAATCGTTCATTGAGAAACGAATAAATCGTTCATTGAGAAACAACAACTTCTTTAAGAATATAAAATAGCAAAAAGTCCGCTTCGACAGCAATGCCAAAGCGGACTTTTTCTATTCTATTGCTGTCTGCTATAACTCCCAAGAGCATAAATATGGTTCATTCCTCAAAATATGTGCGCCAGTACTTGGCCCAAGTACTGCAGTAATCTCCATCAAGTACTGGAGTAATCTCGGCCAAGTACTGGAGTAATCTCCATCAAGTACTGAGACGATATGTTTGCTATCTTCGATTAGGGAGCTTACTTTTGAAAGAATAAACCCCGAAGTCCAATTTTACAAGGCTTCGGGGAGGATATTTATGCTCTTTGGAGTTTTACCGGACTGCAATAATTATTTATTTAGTCGTTTCTTTATTTCGTTGGTTCATTATCTTGTTCCAGTTCTTTTATTTCGTTTTGTTCCTTTATTTATAGTAGTGTAAGGGCTTTTTTATTTAAGGTAGTGCAAAGATTATTATTGTTTGAAGTAACGCAGTGTGCTTCCTTTTCTTAATTCAGGGTGAAACATCCATGTTAGATCTTGAAGAAGATAGTCGGGGCGGAATGAAAGTTCATCGAAGTAGGGGCTTGATGCGTTAGGACATTGGTAGACGTTTCCATCGTTTAGCGCTTTAATGGCTGCGTAGCCGTGATATTCGGCCAGCAGTTGAGACTTTGTTTGTGGTGTGGTGCCCATTGTGATAAAGAACCACACGTCAGCTTGTTGCCCTTTCGATACTACCGTTTCAGGAGCTAATGGTAACGAGCCACTGTGGCTATCGTCGGCAAAGAGATAGTGGCCATTAGCATCGGCAATCATTGAGGCCATCGTGCTTTGTCCGCCAGGACAATACCATGTGCCCGATGTAACCTTTTCGGTCAGTACGCCTGGCCGTGTTGTTGTTTTGTGGGCCTCGTTCTTTATCTGTTTATAATTGCTTTCTACAGTTTCAAACAATGCGTTTCCCGCCTTTTCTTTTCCAAACAGCAAAGCATATAGTTTTATCCATTCAGCACGACCCAGTGCCGTGTTTTCCATATATTCGGCACACTCGATGATAGGGATACCAGTTTGGGCGATACGCGAATAGTCAGCCCCCTCAAACGGCGATATAAACAATGCGTCGGCCTTGAGGTTTACAATGCTTTCGATGCTGGGTTGCATCGAATTGCCACAGTTGGCAATAACGTTGCTGTTCAGCAGTTGTTTTATTGCAGGAATATTAATGTATTGGCAGTCGCAAGCCCCCTTAATTTGTTGTTCTGCTTGTAACCATACAGCCAACTGGCATATAGATGATAAAGCTACTACCGAGCGCTTTACAGGTGTGTATATTACGTTGCCATCAGTGGGAGAGAGGCTTACGTTTGCAGAGTCGGTGCGTGAAACAAGATAATATTTATGCAACAGTTGGCCCTGTTTCCATGGGTTAGCAATGTGCACCTCTGTGTAATGCGTATGATGAACGATGCTGAGCAGACGTGCATACTTCATGTTTACCGTGTCAGCCTCAGTGTTTTCTTTCTCTTGGTTCTGTTTGGGTTTATTAGTGCAAGCACATATAAACAACACTGGTCCGAGAAAAGCCAGCATCACATAAATGTTATATAAAATATGTTTTCTTATTTGTGTCATTGTTCTCCTTGTGTTCGTTGTTATTTAGCTCCTTTACTGTTTTGTTTGATAACGCTATAAGCATCATACAAACCAAGTTCGCCAGCTTTGCTGAGGCTTTCTACTCCTTCTGCTTTCTTTCCATTTAGTATGTATGCCAAGCCACGATTATAGTAGGCTTCAGCTAAGTAGGGGTTGATGTTAATAGCTGAATTGTATTGCTTGATAGCTTCGTCATATTCTTTATTAGCGGCTAAGATATTGCCCATATCATAATGAAGATAAGCATTTTGATTGCTTAGCATCAGCGCTTTTTCAATATCAGCCTTTGCTTTTGCCACCGCTATTTGCACGTTGGTGCCCTGTGCCCGGTTATAGTCGTTGGCCATGGCTTGGCAGATGCCACGCTGCCAGTAGCCCAGTGCCGATGTGCTATCGGTTGAGATGAATATCTCAAGGTCAGAGATGGCGGCATCAAAGTTTTGCAATACCGTGTAGGTAACGGCACGTTGTAACAGGGTAGAGCTTACCGATGTCATGCTACGGCTTATATCGATGGCAGCCGACAGCGAGTCGGCACGTGTCAGCAGTTGTTGTGATGTATGTTCATCCAACTTCTTTATCATGCAGTTTACATACAGGCGTGCCTCTTTCTTATGTTGTGCGTTATATTGTTCAACCTCGTTAGCAAATGCTTGGTAGCTGCGCACACCATTGTCATACTTAAAAAGCGACAGCCCATACATGGGGCGGAAGTGTAATCCCACGGCCCTGTTTTGCACCTTGCCACGATAGCTGCTCTTATATTCATGTTCTTGCGTGTTTTCGTCGGCCACCACGATTTGGTTATATTTCTCTGGATCAATTTCGCTTCGACGTCGCATTTGCTTTGTCTTATTCTTGTTCCACCGTGGCTGAATGCCCAAGTGTTTATTCATCTGAGCCTTCATTATTTTAAATTCATCCAATTCAGCCTTGGCCGTTAGGCCCATACGGCGATAGCAATTAGCACGTCTTGATAGGCCTGTCCAAAAGTTAGGAAACTGCGCTATCACGGTGCTATAATCGCGTATGGCGGCGTGTAGGTTGCCTGTCTTGTCGTGTAAGATGGCGCGGTTAAAGATGGCGATATAGTTGTTCGGCTCCATCTTGATAACAAAGTTGAAGTCGGTGATAGCACGGTTGTCGTCGCCCAGTTGCATACGCAGTAGGCCACGGTTATAGTGTGCCAGAAAGTTGTTGGGGTCGAGGTCGAGGGCTGTGTCGTAGTCGTCGAGCGCACCGCGTAGGTTGTTCGTGTTATAACGTGCAAGGCTACGGTTGATATAGTTGCTCACAGTTTTAGGCTTCAGGTGAATGGCTTTGCTGAGAAATGTGTCGGCATCTTTCCATTCGCGTCGAGCCATAGCCACCATTGCGCGTGTGCTCCATGCATTTCCGTCGTAGGGGTCAATGTCAAGGCTCTTGTCAAGCCATTTAGCAGCCTCTACAGTATCTTTCTGCATCAGAAATACCTCAGCCTTTAACGAGTAGGCGCTGGCATATTTTTTCCATTTCTTCACCATCTTGTCAAGGTCGGCTTGTGCTGCATCATAGTCTTTTAGCTCTATTTTGCACAGGCTACGGTTGTACCACGCACTTTGGTTTTGTGCGTCAATCGTCAGCGTCTTGTCATAGTCGGTGATGGCTTCTTTAAAATTTTTCAGACGGATATGGCTCAATCCTCTTAACTCATACATGCCAGCGATGTAGGGGTTAAGGTTGATGGCCTTGTCAACATCTTGTACGGCTCCAGTATAGTCGTCAAGATAAAATTTTGCAATACCTCTCAGATACCAAGGCTCGTATAGGTAAGGCTTGGCATTGATGGCTTGGTTAAAATATTGTATAGAAAGCACATAGTCTTCATAATACAATGCGTTACGGCCCGTTGCCATCAAGCGGTTGGTGTTAAACTGTGCTAATGTGTGTAGGGTGCCGATAAAAAATATTATGAAGACTATGTATCGTTTCATTTTCTAACAGGTTTGTTGCGGTATGAACAACGGAAGTTGCCGTTGAGCAGAGCCTTTAACTTGTTGCGGATAAGCTGTTTGCGAAGTGGTGAGAGGCGGTCGATAAACATGGTGCCATCGAGGTGATCAAACTCGTGTTGCATAACGCGAGCCAAATATCCCTCTACCCATTCGTCGTGATCGTTGAAGTCGGCATCCTTATATTGTACGTGTATGCGTGTGGGGCGTGTTACGCTTTCATGAATACCTGGCAACGAGAGGCAACCTTCTTCCGAGCTTTCCTTCTTCGAGTTGTCATCATATTCGATGATGTAGGGGTTGATATACACCTGTTTGAAACCTTTATATTCGGGCAAGTCTTCGCCCAGCACGTCAAGGTCGATTACTACCAATCGAATGGCTTTGCCTATTTGCGGTGCTGCCAATCCGATGCCATCGCTTTCGGCCATTGTTTCAAACATGTTTTCAATAAGAGCTGATAGCCCTTCATAGTCTTTGTCTATGTCTTCAGCTTGTTTTCGCAATACGGGTTGTCCGTATATGTAGATAGGTAAAATCATCTATTTGTTTATTAAAAACTAAAATCGGTTGCTACGCATCTGCAAATAGCTTTGTAAAATGATGGTAGCGCTTATCTCGTCAACCAGTGCCTTGTTTTGGCGTGCCTTGCGGCTTATGCCACTGTCAATGATGGCTCGGTGTGCCAATACAGAGGTGAACCGTTCATCGTAGTATTCGATGGGGATGTTGGGCATGTTTTTTTTCCAGCGTGCCACAAATTGTTGCACACGTGTAAGGTTTTCGCTTCCTTCGCCGTTCATCTGCTTGGGTTCGCCTATGATGATGCGTTCTACCGCCTCGCGCGACACATAGTCTTTCAGATAATCAAAGAGCGTAGAGGTTGCTACTGTAGCCAATCCGTTGGGAATAATTTGCAACGGATCGGTTACAGCTAAACCTGTACGCTTCTTTCCATAGTCAATAGAGAGAATTCTCGCCATTGATACAGTAAGTTTCTTATGTTATTTCTTCAGCAACAGCCATGCATCGGGATAGGTAGCACGGAACTGGTTGCGTGATTGTACTGCTGATGCCTTGTTGTCGAATGTAGACACGATAACACGGTAATAGTTGATTGAGGGGTTATAAGCTACCTGAGCAGGGTGGCCTTGGTTCTTCAAGCGCTGTTGCAGACCCAGAGCGTTTGACTTGAGTGAGAATGAACCTACCACTACAGAGAAGTCTTTCAGACCGTTGCCGTCAACCAGTGTCACAGCTTCAGTGCGCACGGTGGCGTTGTCGGTGTTATCAATAACAGTAGTTTGGGTAGCGGGTTTCTCAACGAGCGGTGTTACCACGGGAGCTTCTTCTTGCGGAGCTGCAACCTCAGTCTGCTGAGCTTCCTGAGCCTTTGCTTTTTCATAAGCTTTTTTGTATGCACTTTCTTTCGAACCGCTACAGCTGGCCATAGCCATTGCGAGGCACAGACCTGCGCACAGCATCAAACTTTTTTTCATAATTGTGTAAAGTTATTAGAAGATTTATAAATGTTCTTGTCAATTATTCTTTGCGAAATTACAAAATAATCAATAAATAAGGGAAAGAACCGAGCATAAAGTTTGTTAAATGCCTAAAAGGTGATAGATTTATACTTTTTTTATAAGTAAAACCATACAAGTTATCAATAGTTTTGCTATATTTGCATCAACAGAGACCCTTTTAGACATTTATTGTATAACAACTTAAAAATCAAAAGAAGATGAAAACATTAGGTTATATTGGCGCTTTCCTCGGTGGAGCCATCGCAGGAGCCGCATTAGGTTTGTTAGTAGCCCCTGAAAAAGGTAGCGAAACACGTTCAAAGATTAGCGATGCCGTTGACGATTTTTGCAAGAAGCACAACCTGAAGTTGAGCCGCAAAGAGATGGACGACCTTGTTGACGATATTAAAGACGCCGCTACCGACGACGTTACCGCCTAACTAAACTGGCGTATAAGAAACATCATCGCACATTATGTTTTCAAGCGATAAGAACATAGAAACCATTGGCCAACTGGTGGAGGTAATCCGTCATTATCTCAGTCTTCAATCTAAGTGTGCGAAGCTGGATATAATGACCAAGCTTGTGCGCCTTCTCACGATGGCCACAATGGTTTTTGTGCTTTCGGTGTTGCTCATGCTGGCGCTTATTTACCTGTCGTTTGGTGCGGCCTTTGCTTTAGGCACGTTGATAGGTAACAGTTTGGCATTTTGTGTTGTGGCGGGCGTGTATATATTGTTTTTCTTTCTTTGCATCTGCTTTAGAAAGAAGTGGATTGAGCGTCCGTTGGTGCGCTTTTTTGCCGACATACTGATACACGATTAATATTATGGAAACAGATAGCTCAAAGAAAACAATGCAATTCAACTCGCTTGACGAGATTGAAGCATATCGCGACCAACTTAAGCTCGATCTGCATAAGGATGAAGAGCGCATCGCTTCGTTATGGAAAGGCCTTTTCTGTAAAGAAGAGCCTCGCCGTCCGAAGACACCTATGCAGCGTGTGTTAAGCATGGTGAATGTAGGGTCGGGCGTGCTTGATGGCGTTATTTTGGGATGGAAACTGTACCGTAAGTTTAGTGGTGGTAGGCTTTGGGGCTCGCATCGCTAACATATAATGCACCGGTAACACTGGTAACTGAAGCACACTGGTAAATATAAATAAGAAAGAGGGAAAGGTTTGCAACCGTTATGTATGCAAATCTTTCCCTCTTTTTTATTTTAATATAAAGTTTAATGTGCTTATTGTGTTCAGCGTGTATGTTTAAAACTCGCTGGTAAAGTGGAACTTGATGTGTTTGAAATCTTGTTGTGCCATACTGAGCACATAGCCCGAGTCGGCCAAGAACACATCGCGTCCGTCGCGGTCTTTTGCCATATACTGATACTTACGCTTCTTAAAGGCATCAAGCTCTTCGGGCGAGTCGCTTTCAATCCAGCAAGCCTTATATAGATGCACGGGTTCCCAACGACATTTTGCGTTATATTCGTTTTCCAGTCGATACTGAATAACCTCAAACTGTAGTTGTCCTACGGTGCCGATAATTTTGCGGCCATTAAACTGGTTGACGAACAGCTGAGCTACACCTTCGTCCATCAGTTGGCTAATGCCTTTCTCCAGCTGTTTCGATTTCATGGGGTCGTCGTTCTCAATATATTTAAACATCTCGGGCGAGAACGAGGGTAAGCCACGGAAGTGTAGCAGTTCGCCATCGGTCAGCGTGTCGCCAATCTTGAAGATACCGTTATCTGGCAAGCCAACGATGTCGCCAGGATAAGCCTCTTCAATGGTGCTCTTGCGCTGTGCCATAAACTGTGTGGGCGATGAAAAACGCACTGTTTTGCCCAGACGCACGTGCAGGTAGGGGTGGTTGCGTTCAAACTTGCCACTGCACACCTTACAGAAGGCGATACATGAGCGGTGGTTGGGGTCGATGTTAGCCGTAATTTTGAAGATAAAGCCTGTAAACTTAGGCTCTTCGGGGCTTACCATACGCTCTTCAGCCTTAGTGGGGCGGGGCGATGGTGCTATCTGTACGAAGCAGTTAAGCAGTTCTTGCACACCAAAGTTGTTCAAAGCCGAACCAAAGAACACGGGCGCTACCTCGGCCGAGCGATAGGTCTCTACCTCAAATTTAGGATACACACCATCAATCAGCTCAATGTCGTCGCGCAACTGTTGAGCGTCTTGCTCGCCGATGTGCTTTTCCAGTTCGCTGCTATCAATATCTACCTCCACCTTTTCAGTTACGCGTTGTTTGTCGGGTTTGAACAGGTCGAGTTTGTTCTCATAAATATTATATACGCCCTTAAACTTGGCGCCTATGTTGATAGGCCACGACAAGGGGCGCACCTTGATATGCAGTTCTTCTTCAAGTTCGTCGAGCAGGTCGAATGGGTCGCGACCTTCGCGGTCCATCTTATTGATAAAGATGATAACGGGTGTGTTACGCATACGGCATACCTCCATCAGTTTGCGCGTTTGTGTCTCTACACCTTTAGCGCCGTCAACCACGATGATGGCCGAGTCGACAGCCGTCAGTGTGCGGAAAGTGTCTTCGCAGAAGTCTTGGTGGCCCGGTGTGTCAAGAATGTTCACCTTAT
The DNA here is from genome assembly GCA_900552675.1 of uncultured Prevotella sp. Taxonomy (GTDB): domain Bacteria; phylum Bacteroidota; class Bacteroidia; order Bacteroidales; family Bacteroidaceae; genus Prevotella. Next base: position 31,939 of record USAI01000004.1, on the reverse strand, counting down.
AGTCGTGATAGTCAAACTCCATCACCGAGGTCGATACCGAGATACCACGTTGCTTTTCAATGTCCATCCAGTCGGATGTGGCTGTCTTCTTAATTTTGTTGTTCTTTACAGCGCCAGCCACCTGTATCTGTCCGCCGAACAGCAAAAACTTCTCTGTCAGCGTTGTCTTACCCGCGTCAGGGTGCGATATGATGGCAAATGTTCTTCTTCTTTCTATTTCCTGATTCATTAAATATAATGAGTGTGATGTATGTGTGTGATAATTTTTATTCTATAACAATGCTTGCCAGTAGGGGAGAGGCTTAGTCAAAGTCTAATCCCTCGGTTTTATCCTTCAGATAATAGTCGCTCAGCATACCGATAAATGTTGTTACTTCTTTTACTGCATTTGTGGTTTCTTGGCTTATTTCTTTCTTTTGCAAGCGCAGCATCATGGTGCCATACAGAAGGTTCATGCAAGTTTCGATCTCGCTTTTTTCTTTACCGCTCTTGTTGCGCAGCTCTACGATGAAGGGCAATACCTTATAATATTCGGAGGTGTAGAACGGAAACTTGGTGCTCTGCAGCAATTGGTTGTGCAGGTCGTTCATGGCCATCAGCGTCACCTCGTTTATCTGTAGGTGTCCGCTCTCGCGTTTGCCTTCTTGGTTCAGCATACGTATCAGGTCGGCATACCAGTCAATCATGTCTTCTTTCTGCTCGTCAGAGTAGTTGAACTGACTGATATATTCGGCCTTAATGCGCGACAGCGAACAGCCGTAGGCACGTATCAAGTCTTCTATCTGCCACATATACAGCAGATATTCGGCAATACTTTTCTTTCGTAATTCTTGGGCTATAAACATATTTTTTTTACGTTTGTCTTCGTTAGGCCGTATGGCGTTATTTCTTTTTTTAATACGGCAGCTTATACAGGTTGAACACCATGCCCAGCAGCATGATGATAGAGAAGATGATAACGATGCAACCCACCACACGGTTGATGATGAGGATGCCGTTGTCGTCAAACTTGCCGCGCACCTTGTCTACCAGCCATGTAAGGCCAAACCACCACATCAAAGCGCCAACCACAATGCTGATATAGCCTATCGACATTTCAACCGGACGGTTGGGGGCGATGAACGCAAACTGTGCAAAAAGGAAGATAAACAAGAAGATGATAAGCGGGTTTAGCGCTGTTACAATAAAGGCGGTAATGCCGTTATGTAGCAGCGAACCTTTGCTGGGCTTATTGCTTTTATGTATCTTTCTGGTAGGGTCAGAGCGGTAACAATAAATGCCGAATATTAACAACACAATGCTACCCGCTATTTGCAAAAGAAAGCGGCTGCGCTCGTTCTGTATAAAATCCATCACAAAACTCATACCGAAGCCTGTGAATAGGGCGTATATCAAATCGCTCACACATGCTCCTATGCCTGTAATAAAGCCATACCATCGGCCTTTGTTCAGCGTGCGTTGTATACACAACACACCTATCGGACCCATCGGGGCTGATGCCATAATGCCAATAAGCATGCCTTTAAATATAAAGTCTAATATATCTAATTGAATAGGAAACTGCATAACAACTGCAAAATTGCAAAATTTATGCGATATGGGCAAATTTTCTTTTCAAAACTTTGTCGCAACCGACTATTTTTAATAACTTTGCGAATGAAATAACAGACAAACAAATGGCTCTAATACTAATTTAGTGTATGCGCGTGCCCAATGTTACGCGTGTTGTCTGTAACCCCTTAAGACTCGCGAATAAATATTTATTACTATTAATATATAAAACGAAAATCATGAGTTCAGATGTTACAATGAAACCGTATGTTATCGGTTTAGATTTAGGTGGAACAAACTCTGTGTTTGGTATTGTTGACAGCCGTGGCGATATTAAAGCTACCACTTCCATCAAGACACAAGGATACAAAGATGTTAATGATTATGTAGCTGCTTCTGTTGACGCACTGCAAATCATCATCGACCAGGTGGGTGGTATTGATAAAATCAAGGCAATGGGTATCGGTGCCCCTAACGGCAACTACTATAATGGTACTATCGAGTTTGCACCCAACCTTGAGTGGGGTCACGATGGCGTAGTGCCTTTGGCTAAGTTGTTCTCTGATAAGCTTGGCATCCCTGTTGCTCTTACCAACGATGCCAATGCAGCTGCTATCGGTGAGATGACTTATGGCGTAGCCCGTGGTATGAAAAACTTTATCGTTATCACTTTAGGCACTGGCGTAGGTTCAGGTATCGTGGTTAACGGTCAGTTAGTTTACGGCTGCGATGGTTTTGCTGGCGAGCTGGGTCACGTTATCATGGTGCGCGAGAATGGTCGCCCCTGTGGTTGCGGACGTACTGGATGTCTTGAGGCTTACTGTTCTGCTACAGGTGTAGCACGCACTGCACGCGAGTTCTTGGCTACCAGCGATGAGCCTTCATTGCTGCGCGAGCTCGATCCCGAGACTATCACTTCATACGACGTATCAGTAGCTGCTTCAAAGGGCGATGCTCTGGCAAACCGTATCTATACCTTCACTGGCAAGATGCTGGGCGAGGCTTGCGCCGACTTTGCTGCCTTCTCTTCTCCCGAGGCTTTCATCTTCTTCGGTGGTTTGACAAAGGCTGGCGACTTGCTGATGAAACCTATCAAGGAGGCTTATGATAAGACCGTGCTGAATATTTTCCGTAACAAGGCTAAGTTCTTAGTGAGCGGTCTCGACGGTTCTTCAGCTGCTGTGCTGGGTGCATCGGCAGTGGGTTGGGATATCTAATCTTTCCACCCTATTCATCTTTCGAACTATTATCGAAACATTGGATATAACCATAACGGGTTGCAACTTATTTTGTTGCAACCCGTTTTTTTAGGTATGTTTGGTGCTATCATTTTTGTTCTTGTTAGCACGAACCATTTGTTTTAATTCTTTTGAATATAAAACGAATTTTCTATCGACTGGTGTGCTTTTCTGTTGTGCATACCCTTGCCTTTGCGCTCGCAGTATCTCTCACATTGTGAGCAAATATCATAGCCCAGCATGGCACCGAGCATGAAATCTTCTTCTGGAGAGAGAAGGTTGAGGGGGCGTGTTACAATCATGCGTATGGCGTTAAGGCACTCTTCTCTGCCGAAATATAGGTTCAGACGATTGTTGCCTACTGACTGAATAATATATTTAATATTTTGGCTTTTCAGTCGACGTATGGCAAAGTCCTCATATTTCTTGTTAAATGTGAAGAGCACCATACGGCGCACTCCCTTCTTGTATTCGTAGATATGATTCATCAACACTTTCATTTCTACTGGTAATATTGTGGATTGCTGCATGATTGAAAACTTGGGTGGTTAATAATGTGAGTGTAAGAACTAAAGGGTGTATATATGATTAGAGGCTAGGCTGAATTTCTTCCACCCAAGCGTTGATGCGCTCATCGGTCTTGTCGTCTTCGTTCACTTCGTCAAGTGCCAGTCCTACAAACTTGCCATCAACTACCGATTCTGAGTCGTCAAAAGTATAGCCTTCTGTTGAAACAGCTCCTATCACATTTGCGCCAGCCGTTTTTACAGCGTTATATATCTCTGCCATTCCGCCCACAAAAGTGTCGGGGTATGAGCCTGAGTCGCCACAGCCGAAAAGGGCTACAGTCTTGCTGCTAAGATCTGCGCTTTTAATAACCTTAATGCCATCATACCAGTCGTCCTGCATCTCGCCAGCACCCCATGTTGATGTGCCAAGAATAAGGTTGTCGTTCTCGGCAATAACATTTTCGTCAAGGTCAGTTACGTTGATGATGTTGTCTACGCCCAATTTGGCTCCTATTCTGCTGGCAAGGTCTTCACAAGTGCCAGTGCTTGTGCCATAGATAATTACAGTTTTTTTCATACGTTTCAGTTGCTTTTATTTATAAATATGTGCTTAAAGTTTTGGTCTTATCACCGTTGCAAAGGTAGTTGGGTTTCTGCTTTTATGCAATACCTAAATATGATGATTTTAAAACACTCAAGACCAGGTGTTTAAGCATGTTAAAAAAGGTTTGTATGGCTGGTATGATGGCTTGTATAAGCTGAAGCCTGTTGTTAACGTATGGGCACAAAAAAACCGTCAAGCTGTGCTTGACGGTCAATCTCTCATTTTTTCAGTTCGAGCTCCGAATTACTTGTTCAGAGTGTCAGGCTGCTGAGCGGGAACAGTGTCAGTGTCAACCTGAGCTGTTGTGTCAGTTGTGTCAGCAGTTGCGTCGGTAGCAGCTGTTTTGTTACCACATGATGCGAAAGAGATAGCTGCGATAGCTACGAACATTAAAACTAATTTTTTCATTTTCTTTGCTTTTTAAATCTGTAAAACAATCTTTGTTTATTAAAACGTTGCAAAGGTAAGTATTTTTTCAATACAACGTTCATATTTTAAGAACTTTTTTTTAGTGTTTTTTGTAACAAATTTGTAAACTACTGATTATCAATATTATGTGAAATGATAATAAATGTTAACGTCTGTAACTTCTTTGTTTTTCACTTCTTTTAGCGCTTTTTCTTCTTTTCTTTCATGTGTTGTTCGTTTGTTTTGTGCGCCCACAGTGTCTTCGCGTGCGTGTATATATAATAAGGTGTAAGGCTATTGTGGATGATAAAATCAACCCAGTTTGTTTTGTATTGTCTTCGATTTACTGTACCTTTGCACGCAAATACGATACGAAATGATAGATACATCAGTTTTTCAAGGCAAAAAAGCTACATATTATACATTAGGGTGCAAGCTCAACTTCTCTGAAACCTCTACGTTCGGACAAATGTTGCAGCAGATGGGTGTGGTAACGGCCGCCGATGGCGAGCAAGCCGACATCTGTTTAATCAACACTTGTTCGGTGACCGAGGTGGCCGACCACAAATGCCGACAGGCTATCAACCGCATGGTGCGTAACAATCCTGGTGCGCTCATGGTGGTAACAGGCTGCTATGCACAGTTGGCGTCAGAGGCTGTGAGCAAGATTGAGGGCGTCGACCTCGTGTTGGGTTCAAACGAAAAAGCCAACCTGATACAGTTTTTAAACGATGCCTGGGTAGAGAAGTCGCAGCGTGCTACTGGCGATGATAGCTCGCTGCACCGCCATTTCTCGGTAAAAACGAAAGATATAAAAAGTTTTGCGCCTTCGTGCTCGCGTGGCAACCGCACCCGCTTTTTCTTAAAGGTGCAAGACGGTTGCGACTACTTCTGTACCTATTGCACCATTCCTTATGCGCGTGGCTTCTCGCGCAACGCCCCTATAGCCGACCTGGTGCGCCAGGCCGAACAGGCTGCTGCCGAGGGTGGTAAAGAGATTGTTATCACGGGCGTAAACATTGGCGACTATGGCAAAACCACGGGCGAGTCGTTTCTCGACCTCTGCCGGGCCCTTGATGCTGTGCCAGGCATACAGCGCTACCGTATCAGTAGCATGGAACCCGACTTGTTGACCGATGAACTGATAGCTTTCTGCGCACAGAGTCGTGCCTTCATGCCCCACTTTCATATACCCTTGCAAAGTGGGTCTGACGAGGTGCTACGCCTCATGCACCGCCGATACGACAAGGCATTGTTTGCCCACAAGATACAGCTCATTAAGCAGATGATGCCCAACGCCTTTATCGGTGTTGATGTAATGGTGGGTTGCCGTGGCGAGACCCCCGAGTGTTTCGACGAGTGCTACCAGTTTCTCGAGTCGCTCGATGTTACCCAGCTGCACGTCTTTCCCTACAGCGAGCGCCCTGGCACGGCAGCCCTACGCATACCCTATGTGGTTGACGAAAAGGAGAAGAAACGCCGAAGCCACCTGTTGCTTGAACTGAGCGACCGTAAGTTGCATGCTTTTTACGAGGCTCGTATCAATCAAGAGGCTGAGGTGCTACTTGAAAAAGCTACGCGTGGAAAGGCTATGCACGGCTTTACACGCGACTATGTGCGCATAGAGTTGCCTGCTGCTCAGGCTGATGAGCGCCTTGATAACAGCATTGTACGTGTGCGCCTAGGACAGTTTAATGCCAAGCACGATGCCTTAATGGCCACTCTTTTGTAATAACAACATTATTGCTGAAAAGATGAAAACAAAGACCGCTATCGTCATACTAAACTGGAATGGCGTTGCTATGCTGCAACGCTTTTTGCCATTGGTGCTGGAACATTCGGCCGAGGCCGAGGTGATTGTGGCCGACAATGCTTCTACTGACCAGTCGGTAGCTATGATGCGCGAGCATTTTCCGCAAGTGCGATTGGTGCTGCTCGACAGCAACTATGGCTTTGCTGAAGGCTATAACCTGGCGCTGAAACAGGTTGAGGCCGACTACTACCTGTTGCTAAACAGCGATGTAGAGGTGGGCGAGGGGTGGCTGAAACCTATTGTCGACTTTCTTGATACGCACCCCGACTATTGTGCTTGTCAGCCCAAATTGCGAGCTTGGCACCGCCGCTCCCATTACGAATATGCGGGCGCAAGCGGCGGTTATCTCGACAAGTATGGCTACCCCTTCTGCCGCGGACGCGTTTTTGACACTGTTGAGGTCGACCATGGCCAATATGATACGGTGGCCGATGTGTTGTGGGCCACGGGAGCATGTCTGCTTATTCGTAGTGTCGACTATTGGAAGGCGGGCGGACTGGATGCGCGCTTCTTTGCGCATTGCGAAGAAATTGACCTGTGCTGGCGTCTGCGCCTGATGGGGCGCAAGATAGCGTGTGTGCCGCAGAGCCATGTGTGGCATGTGGGAGGCGGAACACTGCCCAAGAGTAGCCCTATGAAGACGTATCTTAACTTTCGTAATAACCTTACGATGATTTATAAAGATGCAGCCGATGCCGACCTGCAGCACATTATGCGTGTGCGACGTGTGCTCGACTATGTGGCGGCGTTACAGATGCTGCTCACCCTTCAGTGGGGCAATTTTAAAGCCGTAATACGTGCACGAAACGATTTCGCACGATGGAAACACGACTTTGATGCCGACCGCCAGCGTATTCAACAGCAACGCGTGGTTGACACGTTGCCCGAGGTGTGGCCACACTCGTTGCTGATGGCCTACTGGCTGAAAGGTAAGAAAACATTTGACCGATTGCTGAGCGGATTTGTTTCATAAATTCGTTTTTCTCCGATTTGTTAATTTTTTTATCATATTAAGATCATTTCTTCTTATTTCACCCCTTCTTCAAAGCTGTATATTTATGCATTTTCTTGCATAAATATACAGCTTTTCTTTGTCTCCAGAAAGGCATCAAATTACAGTCTGAAAGCATGGGTTTTACAGCCTGAAACCAAGGGTTTCACAGCCTGATATGGGCCTAATCAGGACCTGAAACCCATGTTTTCTCATTTCAAAGGTATCAAGAATGAAATGTGTAAGCAATAAGTGTATATTTGCTTATAAACTGTTACTTATTTTATAAATGTTAACCTAAAAAACGTAAAACCTATTTTTGCATATTTATGCAAAAATCAAGTGTAAATGAATAGGTTCTTAGTGGTTTTGTATAAATATTCAAGTGATGTGCAAAACGTTAAAGGCTCTGAATTTTCTAAAATTTAAAGTTAATTGCTGAAAATATTGACATTGTTTAAACTTTTTTCGCTTTATATTTGGTCTTTATCTTAAATTTTTGTATTTTTGCCGTACATAATTAGTGTGAAAGATTGCTTAAAAGTGAATAAAGTTTATTATATATTATTCTCGGTAATGGTTCTTCTGGTGGCTTGTGAGATAAAATTGAAGCCAAACGAAGAATTAGGCGATGTAACAAGCCGTGTTGAGGTGCAACGTTACGATCGCCTGCAAAGCCGTTACCTTACTACAGGCGATTTTTCGGCTTTGCAACAAATGAACATTGAGTTTCCGATGGAAACGCGCACATTGGTTGAAGACGTGTTGCGGCTGGGCGAGGTTAACGATCCTGAAATAAACAGTAAGTTTCTCAACTTTTATCAAGACACCATTCTGCAATCAATTATTGCCGATGCCGAGTTGCAGTATGCTAATATGAAAGACATTAACCGCCAGTTTGATAAAGCGTTTACCAAACTTTCAAAGTGGTTGCCCAAAGTGTCTACCCCCGTTATTTATGCGCAGATAGGAGCCCTTGATCAAAGCATTGTTATTGGCGATAGCTCTATTGGCGTGTCGCTTGACAAGTATTTGGGTGCCGACTATCCTCTTTACCGCAAGTATTACACCCCTCAGCAGCGTGCATCGATGCAGCGCGACTACATTGTGCCCGACGCATTGTGCTTCTATATCTTAAGCAAATATCCGCTACAATCTCACGACAGTTGCGACCAAACCGAGCGCGACACCCACATGGGAAAGGTGATGTGGGTGGTAAATAAGGTAATGGGTAAGAAGGTGTTTGACACACATTACGTAACGCTGACTGAGGCTTACATGAAGAAAAACAGTAAGCTCACGGCCGAGCAATTGCTCAGCCAGCCCTAAAGGTTACGCCTTTATTTGTCAAAAAATCTACCCTGATAGGCGCCAGTGGCTTTCATATAATTGTTCAGTTTGTCAGTAAATTCGTGGTTCTTTAGGTGCCATTTAGGTGCCAGCAGCAGGTGAGCAGGCGATTGGCTTACAAACCGTTCTATCACAATATCTTTTCTTAAATGCTCTACATAGGCTGTTACCAGGCGTATATACTCGTCGGGCGTATATAGCTTGAAAGGCTGCTGGGTGTATTCAGCAGCCAAACGGGTGCCACGTATAATCTGCATTTGGTGTATCTTCAGCAGGTCGATGTCGAGGGCTGAGATGAGTGGGGCCTGTCGTAAGGTTTCAGCTTCGTCTTCACCTGGTAAGCCTATGATAATGTGCCCGCCCGTGCGTATGCCACGTTCGCGAGTCATGGTAAAGGTACGCTGGCTACATTCGAAGGTGTGTCCACGGTTCACACGGCGCAAGGTGTCGTTATTGGCACTCTCTACACCATATTCTACAATCAAAAATGTTTGGCGGTTTAGCTCGGCCAGATAGTTTAATATCTCTTCATCAATGGCGTCGGGGCGTGTGCCTATCACCAGGCCCACCACATCTTCGGTCTCTAACGCTTCTTCATAACGTCGGCGTAGCACGTCAATAGGAGCATAGGTGTTTGAGTAGGCTTGAAAGTAAGCCAAGTATTTCATGTCGGGATATTTGCGGGCAAAAAACGCTTTACCCTCGCTTATCTGCTGGCGTATGCTTTTGCCGTGTCCGCAATATTGCGGACTAAAGGTGCGGTTATCGCAAAAGGTGCAACCACCCGTCGATATGTGGCCATCGCGGTTAGGGCAACTGAAACCTGCGTCTACCGATATCTTTTGTACACGAAACTGAAACTGTTGTCGTATCCAGGTGCTATAATCGTTATAGGGCTTGGCTTCTGATGCTGAACAGGATAGAGGGGCGGGCTGGTGGGTTATCGTCATGATGATAGTGTAGAAAGTGTAGGGAAAAAGAGGGTGTAGGCAGCACCATGTCGTCAATTTAGTGCTTTCTGTTTGCAAAAGTACAGAAAAAAAACTATCTTTGCATAAATTTTATACACAAAGTTGATTCATGAGAAAGTTATTCGTATTATTAGCCCTCGTTATGACTTCAATGTTCACCTCAGCGGCAAACAAAATTCAGCTCTCTGACATTGCCAACGGTAAGTTCGCAGCACGTTATGTCAGTGGTATTCATCCCATCGACGGTACCTCGCTTTATGCCCGTATCAGCGATGATGGAAAGAAAGTGGTCGAATATTCGTTCAAAACGGGTAAGCAGACGCGCGTGCTCTTTGATGTAGACAATACTATGGGTAAGAAGCTGGATGGCTTTGATGGATACATCCTCTCGCCTGATGGCACCCATATGCTCATTCAAACAAAGAAACAGAGCATCTATCGTCGCTCGTTTAAAGCACAGTATTATATATATACAATAGCCAGCCGAAAACTGGAACCGCTGTCGGAAGGCGGACCGCAACAGGTGCCCACATGGTCGCCCGACGGACGTCAGGTGGCCTTTGTGCGCGATAATAACATTTTCTTGGTAAAGTTGTTGTACGACAATGCCGAGAGCCAAGTTACCAAAGATGGTGCTTTTAACCAGGTGATAAATGGTGTGCCCGACTGGGTAAATGAAGAGGAGTTTGGCTTGTCAAAGGCGCTCACCTTCTCGGCCGATGGCACCATGATATGCTGGGTGCGCTATGATGAAAGCGCGGTAAAGACCTACTCGTTGCAAATGTTTGCTGGCGAGAAACCGCGACATGACGAATATGCAGCGTATCCCGGACTCTATTCGTATAAGTATCCGAAGGCTGGCGAGGATAACTCAAAGGTGTCGGTGTGGAGCTATGACATCAAAAGCCATAAGGCACAAAAGCTTCAAGTGCCCTTAGATGCCGATGGATACATTCCGCGTATCAAGGCCACGAACGATGCTTCGCGATTGTTGGTTTACACCTTCAATCGTCATCAAGACAACCTGAGCATCTATTCGGTCAATCCTCGCTCTACAGTGGCTACGCTGCTCATCAGCGATAAGGCTAACAAATATGTGAAGGAAGAGGTGCTTGAAGGCATCGAGGTGGGAGCAAACACCATCTTGTTGCCCAGCGAGCGCAACGGCTTCATGAACCTTTACCTTTATAATATGAATGGTAAACTGCTGCGCACCGTGGGCAACGGCACCTTCGACATCACGGCCAACTATGGTTATGACGAGGCTACAGGCGATATCTATTATCAGGCTGCCGCTCTGAATGCTCACGATCGTCAGGTGTTTGTATCGCATAAAAACGGTAAAACCACGCGCCTCACTAATCAAGAGGGTTGGAACAGCGCTATCTTCTCGGCCGATCATAAATATTTTGTAAACACATGGAGCGACTATAACACACCGTTTGTGTTCACCGTACGCGATGCGCAAGGCAAGGTGTTGTCGACACCTGAAGATAATGCTGCACTGAAACAAAAGGTGGCTGAGTATGGATGGACAAAGAAAGAACCATTTTCATTCACTACGTCTGAAGGCGTGAAGCTGGACGGATGGATGGTGAAACCAGCCAACTTTGATGCTTCAAAAAAATATCCTGTTATCCTCTTCCAGTATAGCGGACCAGGAAGTCAGCAGGTAACTAACTCGTGGAACGCTGGTTCGATGGGGCAAGGTGGTGCCTTCGACTATTATTTGGCTCAGCAAGGCTTCATTATTGCTTGTGTTGACGGACGCGGTACGGGCGGACGTGGCTCTGAATTTGAAAAGTGTACCTATCTGAAAATTGGCGATCTTGAGTCGAAAGACCAGGTGGAAACAGCATTGTATATGGGTTCGCTGCCCTATGTTGATAAGGATAACATTGGCATTTGGGGATGGAGCTATGGCGGATTTAACACATTGATGAGTATGAGCGAGGGCCGACCTGTGTTTAAGGCTGGCGTGGCTGTGGCACCGCCCACCAGTTGGCGTTATTACGATACCATCTATACCGAACGTTATATGCGCACACCTAAGGAGAACCCTGATGGTTATGATGTGAACCCCATCGTGCGTGCTCCAAAACTGCATGGCGCTTTGCTTATCTGTCATGGTTTGGCCGATGATAATGTGCATCCACAAAACACATTTGAATACGCCGAGGCCCTGGTGCAGGCTGATAAAGATTTCCGCGAACTGTATTACACAAATCGTAATCACAGTATCTTCGGCGGAAACACTCGCAACCATCTTATGCGTCAGATTGCACAGCACTTCATCAACGAGATGAAGAAATAAAATATAAAAAGTCCGCTTTAAGGTTTTATCATGAACCTTAAAGCGGACTTCTTTTTATGGACAAACTCTGGCTGTGGACAAATTTGTATGGCAGTTTTTGTCATACAAAATCAGCTTCTATCCTATTTTTATAGTTTTCTTTTTCTTGCTTATAATCAGGCTTTATCGCATCTTCAATGTCTTTAATATCTCACATGATATTGCTCTTATTGCGGTTGAGATGCAGGGCGAGGCACTGATGCTAAGTCTATTTTCCATTGACCATTTATACGACGAAGCGTAAAGGTATAGGTGTCGGCCTCTTTAATGTCGGCCTTCTGTCCTATGTCGTGAAGATGAAAATAATGGTTTGCCTCTATCGTTGCCGTCATGGTGCTATCGTCAATGGCGTTAAGATCGTCTACCTCATACTGTGGTTCTACGTCTGATTGGTTAAGAACGATGAGGTCAGAGTCGGTAACATTGGTGGCAACAAAGCGTATCCATTTCTCTGATGAGGGCGTGCATAGCTGGGCTGCCTCTTTATAGTGGCAACCAAAGTAGGTTTCGGCAAAGCGCAACACTGTTTGTTCGGCCTCCTCCTCTCTTTCTGATGGGCCACATGCCGCCAGCAAAAGGGCGGCAGAGGCAAGGAGTGTATAGTGGTAAATAAAGCGTTTCATGATAATGTTTCTTCTTTCTTAGTTTGTATTTATGCTCTTACTTTTGAGCTACTTATATTGTTTAAGCATCAAAATTACACATAATAATTGACATGAGAGCCTTACAGTCGAGGTTTTTCTTCGTATTACTTATTTTTTATTCAAGAACTGATTTATTTGCAAGTGTCATCGTTTTTTCTTAATTTTGTAATAATGGAACAGATATTGCATTTTCTCTCTTTAGGTAGTAGCAGCAGCGGAAACTGCTATTATCTATATTCAGATACTGACGGACTGCTGATTGATGTTGGCGTTGGCGTGCGCGGATTGAAGAAAAATTTCGCACAATACGGCCTTTCAATGTCAAAGGTGCACCACCTATTGGTGACACACGATCATGCCGATCATATTAAATCAGTAGGAAGCCTAAGCACCGATTATAAGCTTAATGTTTATTCAACGCAAAATGTGCATGCTGGCATTGACCGCAACTATTGTGTGCGGCGCAAAATACCGGCCGAACATAAGCGCTACATCACGCCTGGCGAACCCTTCACGATAGGCGAGTTTAAGGTGACGGCCTTTCGTGTGCCACACGATAGCAACGATAATGTGGGCTATAAAATAGAGTGGGGAAACATAGTGTTTGTCTTGATGACAGATGTAGGACACGTAACCGATGAGATGAAAGCTGTAATAAGAGAGGCCGATTACCTTGTGTTAGAGGCTAATCATGACAAGGAAATGCTGGCAAATGGGCATTATCCTGAACACTTAAAGCAACGAATAACGTGCGGAACAGGGCATCTGAACAATCATCTTTGCGCCGAAACATTGGCTGAAAACGCTTCTGAAAAACTGAAACATGTGTGGCTATGCCATTTGAGCGAAGAGAACAACCACCCTGATTTGGCTTTAAAAACAGTGACACAGATACTGACCGATCGTGGTGTGCTGGCCAAACATCCGTTTGAAGTGACGGTGCTGAAACGACTCAGCCCTACGGGTGTGTTCGATTTGAAGGGCTAAGAGAAGCTATTTAACAAGTTTAAAAGTTTGGCTTAACAACTTAATGTGTTTAGCTTAACAACTTAATGTGTTTGGTTTAACAACTTAATGTGTTTAGCCTATTGAGCGCGTGAGGTTAACATAATAGCCCAACTTATAGACATTGAACAGGAAAACTGAGGGCGAGTTGCTGCATAAATTCTTGTGCAACAAGCCCTTAAAAAGTTCAAAAACAAAGGCTATAAGAGGCTGTAAGTGCAGGCACTTAAGTTTGTTCGCGGTATGAAGTAGGGTAGAATAGCCCTGAAGCTGGTGGGCATGGGCTGCCAAGGTGCGTAGGCTTTCTTCGGTTTTAGCTACAAAGGTGGCGTTATCTTCATAGTCGGCAATGGTTGCTGCATTGTCAAGGTGTATGAGGGTAGCGCCATGTTCTTTTAATTGTTTACCGAAAAGCGTGTCTTCATAACCATATTCGTGGAACGTTTCGTCGAAGGGATATGCTAACAATAAGTCTCGACGCACCATGAAGTTGGTGGTGCGGAACGATGCGTAAGGTTGCTGCATACGCTTTTTGACAGGATGTTTTGCCAGAAACTGTTGCTCATAACGGTATTTTAAGTTGTCGTTATATAGCATTGGTTCAGTTGTTTTCTTTGTCTCCTCCTTTGCCCTCTTAGTGTGTCCGATTATGTCTTCGGCTGTATCGCAAGCTACCTGCATCCTTGAAAAATGCAAGGTGCCAATGATTACATCGGCATCGTTACGGTGGGCGAGGTAGGTTTGCACAAAGTTGCCACGTTTAATAGCAACGTCGCCATCTAAGAATATTAGGTGGCTGTAGTGGGCTGTGTGTGCTAAAAAGTTGCGAATGGCTGAGCGCCCAACATTCTTAGGGCGCTCGATGTATTGGCAGTAAGGCAGTTGTGCAATGATGGCATTGCGTTGTCTCGCAGTAGCATCAGCCGAGCCGTCATCGGCAAAGATAATTTCGAAGCCTAAAGATATTGTGTCGTTAGCATTGCCTTTACCTTCGTTTTTCTTCTTCTCTTCCTTTGCGCATTGTTCTACCTGCTTCGACAAGGCCATAGCAAGTGCTACCCCTACTTGATTGTAGAGGGGGATAAGAATAGACAAACCTTCTTTGTTAAGACAACAACTCATATTATTATTTTTTTCTTATAACAACTTTTCCTTCAGATATTTGGCCGTATAGCTTTTCTCGCATTTGATAATTTCTTCGGGAGTGCCCTCGCATACGATGTAGCCACCCTGGTTTCCGCCTTCTGGACCCAAGTCGATGATGTGGTCGGCGTTCTTGGCCACGTCCATGTTATGCTCGATAATGATGATGGTATGGCCGCGTTCTATCAATGCGTTAAATGCTTTTAACAGACGTTGTATGTCGTGGAAATGCAAGCCAGTGGTGGGCTCGTCGAAGATAAACAGCGTGGGGTCTTGCTTCTCTTGACCGATAAAGTAGGCGAGCTTTACGCGTTGGTTCTCACCACCCGACAGAGTAGACGAACTTTGTCCCATCTTGATATAGCCTAAACCCACTTGCTCTAAGGGGCGCAGACGGTTTACGATGGCTTTTTGCCCGTATTGATCAAAGAACGCGATGGCTTCAGACACCGTCATCTCAAGCACGTCATAGATGTTTTTCTCGTGGAATGTAACCTCAAGCACGTCTTTCTTGAAACGTTTGCCATGGCATGCCTCGCAGGTTAATACCAGGTCGGCCATAAATTGCATCTCAACAGTAATAACACCAGCACCTTTACACTCTTCGCAACGGCCACCTTCGGCATTGAATGAGAAGTGTTGGGCGCTGAAGCCTAATTGCTTTGCCAACGGCTGGTCGGCGTATAGTTGGCGTATAGCGTCGTAAGCTTTTACATAAGTGGCGGGGTTTGAGCGCGAACTTTTACCTATGGGGTTTTGGTCAACCATCTCAACGTGGCGTATCTGTCGCCAGTCGCCTTCTAATGCAACATATTCGCCTGGTATCTCGGCCACCTCGTCAAGATGGCGTTTAAGGGCGGGATAGAGAATGCCTTTGACGAGCGACGACTTGCCCGATCCGCTCACACCCGTCACCACTGTCATTACATTAAGAGGAAATTTTGCGTCGATGCCTTTAAGGTTGTTCATACGTGCTCCTTTTATAATGATGGCTTGGTTCCAACAACGCCTGCTGGTGGGCACAGAAATATGGTCGTGTCCATTCAGATAATTTACTGTATGGCTACGCGAAAGCTTCTCTTTTTGTGCATATACATCGTCTAATGCGCCTTCATAAACAATCTCGCCACCATGTTGTCCGGCATCAGGGCCCACGTCAATCAGATAGTCGGCATGACGCAATATATCTTCATCATGTTCTACTACGATCACGGTGTTGCCTATGTCGCGCAGCTCTTTCAGTACGTGAATGAGCCTATCTGTATCGCGACTGTGCAGGCCGATGCTTGGTTCGTCGAGAATATACAGCGAGCCTACCAGTGAACTGCCTAGTGAGGTGGTGAGGTTGATACGCTGACTTTCACCACCACTCAGTGTGTTTGAGGGGCGATTGAGGGTGAGATATCCTAACCCCACCTCTACAAGGAAGTGCAGACGATTGACGATTTCGGTAAGCAGACGCTTGGCAACAGCGGCATCATGGTCGTCAAGATGAAGCTCTTTGAACCATTGCAGTAGGTTGGTTACTGGCATCTCAACGAGGTCGCAAATGCTCATACCATTAATTTTTACCCATGTAGCCTCTTTCTTTAAGCGTGCGCCATGACAAACAGGGCAGATGGTTTTGCCGCGATAACGACTCATCATTACGCGGTACTGTATCTTATACTGGTTGTCTTTCACCATTTTGAAGAAGGCATCTATGCTAACGGCATCGGTATGATGCTTGTCAGAAGGAAGGCCGTGCCACAGCATATCCTTATATTTTTGGCTCAGAGCGTAGTAAGGTTCGAAGATGGGAAATTTATCTTTTGCGGCACGGCGGCAGAATACGTCTTTCCACATGCCCATTTTCTCGCCATGCCAGCACTGCACGCAGCCTTCGTAAACGCTGAGCGCAGTGTTTGGAATAACCAGTTTCTCGTCGATGCCCATCACTTTTCCGAAGCCTTCACATTCGGGGCAAGCTCCTAATGGCGAGTTAAACGAAAACATATTGTCGTTAGGTTCTTCAAAGGTGATGCCATCGGCTTCGAAGCGTGTGCTGAAGTCGTAGGTGATGTTTGAGGGTGGAAAGACAAGGCGACAGGTGCCATCGCCTTCGTAAAAAGCCGTTTCGGCTGAGTCGAGAAGACGCGAGATGCTGTCTTTCTCGTGGCTTACCGACATACGGTCGATAAGCAGAAAAACGTCGTTCGGACGTAGCTCTTCAAGAAGTTTTTCATCGGCCAGCACATCATCAATGCGCATAAATGTGCCATTGGCCCATATGCGGGCGTAGCCTTGCTGCAAGTCCATTTCTAATTGCTTTGCCAATGTTCTGCCTTCGATGATGTGCAGGGGCGAAAGAATGGCAAACTTAGTGCCATCGGCATATTGAAAGGTGCAATTAAGAATGTCGTCGGTATTATTTATTTTTACCTCTTCGCCACTGATGGGCGAGTAGGTTTTGCCGATACGTGCAAACAGCAATCGTAGATATTCGTATATTTCTGTCGAGGTACCCACGGTGCTTCGCGGGTTGCGCGAGTTTACCTTTTGCTCAATAGCGATGGCGGGTGGTAAACCTTTAATATAGTCACATTCGGGTTTATTCAGTCTGCCAAGAAATTGTCGGGCGTATGCCGATAGCGATTCTACATAGCGTCGTTGTCCTTCGGCATATAATGTGTCGAAGGCTAATGATGATTTTCCTGAGCCCGAAACGCCAGCGATGGCAATAAATTTATTGCGCGGAATGTTTAGCGATACATTCTTTAGGTTGTTCACCCGTGCTCCTTTAATCTCAATATATTCGTCCATGTTTTTTTGATTGCTTATGCCTCGGCTTTTTATAGATGAAAAACGGCGCGTCCTATAAACACCTTTGCGTGCTATTTCTGCAAATGAAAGGAATTTATAGAACCCGCCTTATGTTATTTTTGCAATGTTATTGTTGCGCGTTTTATGAGTTCATTGAAACCAAGAACTCGTCGTTGTCTTTGGTTTGTATCATGCGGTCGTGAATGGTGTTCATGGCCTCGATGGGGTTCATGTCGGAAATGAACTTACGCATAATCCACATCTTGTTGAGCGTCTCCTTGTCTTGCAGCAAGTCGTCGCGGCGTGTGCTTGATGCTACCAGGTTGACAGCAGGGAAGATGCGTTTATTGCTGAGCGAGCGGTCGAGCTGGAGCTCCATATTGCCAGTGCCCTTGAACTCTTCGAAGATAACCTCGTCCATTTTCGAACCTGTGTCGATAAGCGCTGTAGCGATGATGGTGAGCGAACCGCCACCCTCAATGTTACGAGCTGCACCGAAGAAGCGTTTAGGCTTTTGCAATGCGTTTGCGTCGACACCACCTGTGAGCACCTTGCCTGACGCTGGTGATACTGTATTGTAAGCGCGTGCCAGACGTGTGATAGAGTCGAGGAAGATGACAACGTCGTGTCCACATTCTACCATTCGTTTTGCTTTCTCCAGCACGATGCCTGCAATCTTAACGTGGCGCTCGGCGGGCTCGTCGAAGGTTGAGGCAATAACTTCAGCATTTACGGTGCGTGCCATGTCGGTAACCTCTTCAGGGCGCTCGTCGATGAGCAACATCATGAGGTAAGCCTCGGGATGATTGGCAGCAATGGCGTTGGCAATATCTTTCATCAAGATGGTTTTACCTGTTTTGGGCTGAGCAACGATAAGTGCGCGCTGACCTTTACCTATGGGCGAGAACAAGTCGACAATGCGTGTTGACAGATTATTGGTGCGTGGGTCGCCACAGAGGTTGAATTTTTCTTCGGGGAAGAGCGGAGTGAGGTGCTCGAAAGCAATGCGATCGCGCACATCGGCAGGCACTCGTCCGTTGATTTTATCGATACTGGTAAGCGGGAAATACTTCTCGCCATCATGCGGCGGACGTACATGGCAGTTTACAACGTCGCCTGTTTTCAATCCGTAGCGCTTCACCTGTTGTACCGATACATATACATCGTCGGGTGAAGAAAGGTAGTTGTAGTCGCTTGAACGTAAGAAACCATATCCGTCGGGCATAATTTCTAATACGCCGTTGGCTTCAATAATATCAGTAAAGTCGAAGGGTAGGGGTTCCTGAACAGCTGGTGCAGCGGGCTGGAACGCAGGCTGCATGGGTTGCGACATGGTAGGTGTTGTGGGGTTGTCGAACATGTCGTAGCTGGGCATGGCACCTTGGTCTTCGATGGGAAGGTCAACTACGGTGATAAAGTCGGTGCCATCGCCGGGGTCGCCAGCCCAAATGCCGTCTTCTATCTCGCGGTGTCCGTAGTCGTTAGCACTCTCGTTATGAGCATTGATGCGTGCTTGCAACTGTGCAATGAGGTTTGATTGTTTTTCATTGTCAACATCTTCTTCATGTGCGTTGAAGGCTGCTTCAGGCACCATATCGTTGGGTGCACTGGCTGGCATGGTTTCGTCAGCGTCAGCATCGTTGGGTTCGTATGAGGCATTGTTGTTAGGCTGTTCGCCCATCATTCCGAAGTTGCGGTTGTCGGTTTCGTCGTTGTACACTTCTTCTCCCTCGTATGCTGCATCTCCTCCCTCGTATGCTGCTTCTTCTTGAGCAGTTTCGTCGTTATACGGTGCATCATCTGCGTCAAGGTTATCAGCTTCAGCATCAGTTGTTTCTTGTTGTGCTGCTTGGCGTGCAGCCTCAGCAGCGGCCAAAAGCTCAAGCTCGCGTTTTGATTTTCTTCCGCGATGTTTGGGCATGGCAGCCAATATTTCTTCAGGCGACATGTCTTCTTCCGACGCTTGTGCCTCTTGTGCTTCTTGTGCTGTATTGTCGGTTTTCTCAGCCGTGTCGTTTTCCTGATTGTTTGTTTTGTTCTTTTTCATATCAAAGTTTTCACCTTCTTTTCCGCTTACGGTATACACGCGGTCAGTGTCTTTCTTTACAATTCTTGTTCTACGACGCTTCGTTCCTAATGGGTTTTTCATGCCTTCCACTTCGGCTTGTTTGTCAAGAATAGCGTATATCAGCTCTTCTTCGCTGCCAGTGGTATTGACGTCGATACCATAATTGTGGGCAATTTCCAACAATTCGGTTATGCTTTTTGATGATAACTCGTCTTTGCTATACATATAATAATGTAGTAAATATTTTTTGGATATAGTGCGTTTCATAAATTGAAACGCGAGTGTATTAAAATCAATGCAAAGATAAGAAAAAAAAATGAAAGAAATGCTTTTCTATAAGATGATTATAAGCGGTTAACGTATATTAACGCGTGCGTGCCTTTGTGAGAGTGAACGGTAATGATGTATAATGTGTTATGGTTTTTAAGTGCCTGTAGTGGCCTAATGTTATTATATAATATTAATAAAAAAGGTGTCTGTCAAAAAAATGACAGACACCTTTTTTATTCTATAATAGATGTGGCTCTAATTATTCGCCTTTCTCCATTTTAGCTTTCAGAGCAGCCAGAGCGTCGATATCGCCGAGGGTAGTGCTTGCAGCAACGTTGTTGATTGCGGGAGCAGCTTCCTTCTTAGCGGTATGCTTACGTGCGGGCTTAACTTCGTCCTTGCCCTGCTCGAATGTGCGGCTGTGTGAGAGGATGATACGCTTGGTATCCTTCACAAACTCGATAACCTTGAAGGGCAGTTCCTCGCCGAGCTGTACCTGTGTGCCATCCTCCTTAACGAGGTGCTTGGGAGTAGCGAAGCCCTCACCACCCTCGTCGAGTGTGATAACGGCACCCTTGTCCATGAGCTCAGTGATCTTACCGTTGTGAACAGAACCAGGAGTGTAGATCTCCTCGTACTTGTCCCAAGGATTCTCCTCGAGCTGCTTGTGGCCGAGGCTGAGACGACGGTTTTCCTTATCTATTTCGAGCACAACAACGTCGATGTCGGCACCTACGTGTGTGAACTCTGAAGGATGCTTAACCTTCTTGGTCCAAGACAGGTCGCTGATGTGGATGAGGCCATCAACACCTTCCTCGAGCTCTACGAAGATACCGAAGTTGGTGAAGTTGCGCACCTTGGCGGTGTGCTTGCTGCCAACGGGGTACTTAACCTCGATGGTCTCCCAGGGATCTTCCTTCAGCTGCTTGATGCCGAGAGACATCTTGCGCTCGTTGCGGTCGAGTGTGAGGATAACTGCCTCTACCTCGTCGCCTACGTGCAGGAATTCCTGTGCGCTGCGCAGGTGCTGGCTCCAACTCATTTCTGAAACGTGGATCAGACCTTCTACGCCGGGAGCGATCTCAACAAATGCGCCGTAGTCGGCGATAACAACAACCTTACCCTTAACGTGGTCGCCAACCTTGAGGTCAGCATCCAGGGCATCCCAAGGATGAGGAGTGAGCTGCTTCAGGCCGAGAGCAATGCGCTTCTTCTCGTCGTCGA
This sequence comes from uncultured Prevotella sp., assembly GCA_900552675.1. Taxonomy (GTDB): domain Bacteria; phylum Bacteroidota; class Bacteroidia; order Bacteroidales; family Bacteroidaceae; genus Prevotella. Next base: position 10,995 of record USAI01000004.1, on the reverse strand, counting down.
AGTCGAGGATAACGACATTGATCTTCTGGTCGAGCTGTACAACCTCGTGGGGATCGTTTACGCGGCCCCAAGACAGGTCGGTGATGTGGATGAGTCCGTCAACACCGCCGAGGTCAACGAATACACCGTAAGAAGTGATGTTCTTAACAGTACCTTCGAGGATCTGACCTTTCTCGAGCTTGCTGATAATTTCTTTCTTCTGTGCTTCCAACTCAGCCTCGATGAGAGCCTTGTGAGAAACAACAACGTTGCGGAACTCCTGGTTGATCTTAACAACCTTGAACTCCATGGTTTTGCCTACGAATACATCGTAGTCGCGTATAGGATGAACGTCAATCTGGCTGCCGGGCAAGAAGGCCTCGATGCCGAATACGTCAACAATCATGCCACCCTTAGTGCGGCACTTGATGTAGCCCTGGATAACCTCTTCGTTCTCGAGAGCAGTGTTAACGCGCTCCCAGCTCTTGCTCAGGCGAGCCTTGCGGTGTGAAAGTACCAACTGGCCTTTCTTGTCTTCCTGGTTCTCAACGTATACCTCTACGGTATCGCCGATCTTCAGGTCGGGGTTGTAACGGAACTCAGAAGCGGGGATGATACCGTCGCTCTTGTAACCGATGTTAACGATTACTTCCTTCTTGTCTACAGAAATTACGGTACCCTCTACCACCTGGTGCTCTGATACCTTGTTGAGTGTTTCGTCGTAAGCCTGCTCGAGCTCCTGCTTGCTTACGTTTGAGCTACTGCCGTTTTCAAACTCGTCCCAATTGAAGTCTGCCAATGGCTGTACGTTCTTTAAATCTGACATAAAAATGAATTAATAAAAATGAAATTAATAAAGTTAGACTTTATGTGAATTAATAATCGAGTTGCAAAGTTAAACATTTTTCTCTACACCTCTTTTATTTATATATGACTTTCTCTATATGTTAAACAAAATTTAACGCATGTTAACCCTTACAGCTTAAACCTGTGCTTCTTTGTGGCTTTGTGTGGCGCATCTGTTCCGGGCGCAGGGAAGCTGAACGCCGAGCTGCTGCCGCCTCTTGCCACGCCTCTATACTGCCTCCATCTGTCTCGGATGCGAGCCACGTAGCCCACGGTTTCCGTGCCTCTCATATATCCGTATTTCACCACGGGGTCGTTATAGTATTGTGGTGTCTGGAGGTTGAGGATGAAGGGTGCCACGTCGTCCCAGCGGTGCTTGTCCTTGCCGTATTTCTCCGCCAGTCGCATGGCGTCACGTATGTGGAAGTAGCCGCCGTTATAGCTTGCGAGGACGAAGAGTTGACGTTCCATGGGGTTGCGTACGTCCTGGAAATGCTTGCTCAGTTCGACTATGTAACGTGCTGCGGCATAGATGTTTTCTTCCGGGTCGTACATCTTGTCCTCTGCCAGTCTGAGGTGAGCTGCCGTTGCGGGCATTATCTGCATCAGTCCTCTTGCGCCAGCCCATGAGTAAGCCTTGGGGTCGAAGCACGACTCCTGGTAGCATTGTGCTGCCATCAGTCGCCAGTCCCATCTTGCTATGGGAGCATAGCGCTGGAAGAGATGGTCGTATTGCGATATTTCTCCGCGACTGGAGTTGAGCATCGGGGCGTAGACGTGTCTGTGGACGCTTGCCACGGACAGCTGCGTCCTTTCCTCACGCTTCACCTCCGCCAGTAGGCTGGGGGAGTACCATCCGTTTATCGTGTCTGCCAGTTCCTTGTTGTCGCTGCTTACCGCCCAAGCCGTCGAGTCTGTTCCGTATCCGCACGGCACGGTGCCTTCCTGCTTCTTCTCTATCTGGTAGGCGATGATGTCTCCGTCGCCGTTCTTCAGACGGCTTAACATTTCCTCCTTCGTCTTGCATACGTCCACTCTCAGCGACACTCCGAGCTTCTCTGCCAGACGTTCGCACAGTCTGTACTGCGTTCCCATTCCGCGTCCGTGATAGTCGTAGTAAGATTCCGGACCGCTCATGGTCAGCATGATCATCTCGCCGTTTCCGATGATGTCCTGAATGGTGTAGGAGCCTGCTGCCTGTGGCGTGATGGAGTCGGTTATCAGTTCGCCCCACGGCGTATATTCGGCTTGCTTTTTCTCCGAGCATGAGAGGATGAGGAGTATGATGAATGTTAATTGTAGGAGTTTCATCTTTTGGCTTATCGTTTTTTTGAATGTGGCTACAAAATTACTGCAAATCTTGCATATTTCCTATAAATAACTTAATTTTGTGTGAATAACCGAACTTGCATGTCCGATAAATATTTTTTAAGATGCTGAACATTGAACAACTTGTACGCCCCAATCTTCGCGCCCTTCTGCACGTCCCGCCGGTTGACGAGACGCTTTTGCCGAAGGCGGATGCCTTGCACCTCGACACTAACGCCAATCCTTACGACCTTCCGTTCAATCATGCCGTTGACCGTCAGGCGCTTTCGCTGCGTCGGGCGCTCTCTGCCTTGAAACGGAAGGACGTCAGCAATATCTTTGCCTGCAACGGCTTTGCGGGCGTGGTGGACTTGTGCTTTCGTTGCTTCTGCGTTCCCGGAGAGGACAATGTGGTGGCTGCAGGTCCCACGCGCGGTGTCTATCGTAGGATGGCACAGCTTAATGACGTGGAATATCGTGAGGCAGAATTGGGTGAAGGCTTCGCCCTGTCCGTTGACGAGGTGCTTGGCGCTTGCGACGATCATACGAAGCTCGTCTGGCTTTGTTCGCCCAATGACCCTACGGGCAATCTCTTGGATATCAATGCCATCGCTTCCTTGCTGGAGGTGTTTGACGGTCTTGTGGTGGTGGACGAGACGTATCTGCGCTTCTCGAAGAGTCCTTCATGGTGTACGGTTCTACAGCGCTTCCCTAATCTTGTGGTCATAGAGCAGATGGACTCTGTGTGGGGCGTTAATGCGCTGAACGTGGGAATGCTTTACGCCTCCTCGGACATCGTGCGCCTCATGCTTGCCGTAGGAGGGTCTTACGCCCTGTCGCCCGTCATCGAGTCGAAGATGTGCGGCGTCTTCTCCGACGCTTTCGAGATGGACCGCTTGGTGGGCAATGTCGTGGCGGAGCGCACACGCATGGCTCATGCCTTGGAGCAGCTGCCGTTCTGCGAACAAGTGCTTCCGTCCTTCTCCAACTTCCTCCTCGTCCGCTTCCGCAACGCTCCCGCCGTCTTCGAAGGTCTATTCAGCCGTGGCATCATCGTCTGCCGTCCCGCCGACGGTCTCTTCCAGAAAGGCTACCTGAGAATAACCATAGGCTCAAAGTCAGCCAACAATGCGCTGCTCTCTGCATTAAGGCAATTCTAAGCTGCTCATTGCGTTGTATGTAGGCGTAATTAATCCCATAAGCAACAAAAAAAGTCGGATAGCTTTCGCCGTCCGACTTTTCTTTATATTGTGAGAATATCTGCCGATTACTCTGCAGTTGCCTCTGTCTCCTCAGCCTTGGGAGCCTCCTCAGCGGGAGCCTCTACCTTAGCGTTCTCAGCAACAACCTTGATGGGGAGCTTCACCTCAACCTCCTTGTGGAAGTGGATGGTAGCCTCAAACTCACCTACGGTCTTGATGTCGCGCATTGTGATGATCTTGCGGTCAACCTCGATGCCCTTGTTCTTCAGTTCCTCAGCCACAACGTTAGCGTTAACCGAACCGTAAGTAACGCCAGTAGCGCTTACCTTAGTCTCGATAACCAGCTCTACGCCGTTAAGAGCCTCAGCCTTCTTCTCAGCCTCAGCCTTGATGGCTGCGAGCTTGTGAGCCTGCTGCTTGAGGTTCTCAGCGAGAACCTTCTTTGCTGATTCAGATGCGATTACACCCTTACCCTGGGGGATGAGGTAGTTACGTCCGTAACCACTCTTTACATTAACGATGTCGTTCTTGTAACCCAGTCCTATGATATCTTCTTTAAGTATGATTTCCATTGCTTATTCCTCCTTAATAATTATTTCATCAAGTCAGTTACGTAAGGAAGCAAAGCAATCTGGCGAGCACGCTTAACAGCCTGTGCCACGCGACGCTGATACTTCAAAGATGTTCCTGTGATACGACGGGGAAGGATCTTGCCCTGCTCGTTCAAGAACTTCTTGAGGAACTCAGGATCCTTGTAGTCGATATACTTGATACCGCTCTTCTTGAAACGGCAATACTTCTTCTTGCGTGTGTCCACTGAAGGTGGAGTCAAATAGCGAATTTCTGATTCTACTGCTGCCATAATTTAAGCCTCCTTGTTTGCAAATTTGTTACGTCTCTTCTCAGCATACTGTGCAGCATACTTGTCGAGCTTAACTGTCATGTGACGGATGACCTTCTCGTCACGGCGATAGCCGGTCTCGAGTGTCTTTACAATTGTGGGCTCAGCCTGGAACTCCAACAGGCAATAGAATCCTGTAGACTTCTTCTGGATAGCATAAGCCATCTTCTTGAGTCCCCATGTCTCTTCGTTCACAATCTCAGCACCGTTGTCGGTGAGGAGCTTCTTGAACTTAGCGACCGCTTCCTTCATCTGTTCATCAGACAAAACGGGAGTCAAAATGAAAACGGTTTCGTATCGATTCATTGTTTGTGATAAATTAATAAAATACTTTGCAAAATTGCGGGTGCAAAGGTACAACTTTTTTATTGAAACAACATACCCTCCCCAATAGTTAACCCAATATTTAACTTTTTTTATAGTCTGTCGCTCCTGTTGTAGGCAGGGCTTTTACAAAAACCTTTATCCACATGTCCTTTTATGGGCATACCCTTCGGGTTCATAATATCATTTGTGTAATGGGATTTACGAGAGCAAGCTCTCGACATCCATCACCCAAATGATATCATGAGTGATGCCAAAGCATCACTATGCCCATAAAAGGAAAAACAAACAAAACACAATCCGGCGAGGGTGCACAAATTGTGAATACGTCAAACTAAAAGTTAGGAGAAAAGCTAATGCTAATTATTGTTGTATTCCTTGTTTTTTTGTTTTTATATATCCTTCCTGTTCTTGTGTTTTTATAGGTTTTTCCGATTTTGGGCGCGTGCTTTGCACAACTGAAGGGCTTTACGTTAGGTTGTCGAGAACTTGTTCTCGTAAGACCTAATGTAAAGCCCTTCAGTTAAACCGATAGGGTTTGCGCCCATAATCGGATATGTGGATAAAGGTTTTTGTCAAAGCCCTGCCAATATACCAGAGCAAACGAAAAAAGCAAACCCCTATACATTATATATATAAGGATTTGCTTTTGTTATTTGGTTGTGCTGAAAGTCAGCACGCCGTGTCAGCGAAGATTAAGCCTCGATAGCTGCAACGCCCGGGAGCACCTTGCCCTCGATAGCCTCGAGGAGAGCGCCACCACCAGTTGAGATGTACGAAACCTGATCAGCCAAGCCGAACTTGTTGATGCAAGCTACAGAGTCGCCACCACCGATGAGTGAGAATGCGCCGTTCTTTGTAGCCTCAGCGATGGCCTCAGCGATAGCCTTTGAGCCACCTGCGAAGTTGTCGAACTCGAATACGCCTGCAGGACCGTTCCAGAGGATGGTCTTTGCGCCCTTGATGGCGTTGGCGAAGAGCTCGCGTGTCTGAGGACCTGCGTCCATGCCTTCCCAACCCTCGGGAATGTCGTTAGACGGGCAGATCTGAGTGTTGCAGTCGTTCTTGAAAGCGTCGCCGCAAACCGAGTCAGTACCGAGAACGAGGTTCACGCCGTTCTCCTTGGCCTTCTTGATAACGTCGAGAGCTACGTCCAGCTTGTCGTCCTCGCAGATAGAGAGGCCGATCTTGCCGCCCTGAGCCTTGGCGAATGTGTATGTCATGCCGCCGCAGAGGATGAGGTTGTCCACCTTTGTGAGGAGGTTCTCGATGATGCCGATCTTTGTAGAAACCTTCGAGCCGCCCATGATGGCTGTGAACGGGCGCTTGATGTTGCCGAGAACTGCGTCAACGGCTTTTACCTCCTTCTCCATGAGGTAGCCCAGCATCTTGTGGTCCTTGTCGAAGTACTCGTCGATAACGGCTGTAGAAGCGTGCTTGCGGTGAGCTGTTCCGAATGCGTCCATTACGTAGCAGTCAGCGTAAGAAGCGAGCTTCTTGGCAAACTCCTGCTGGCGGCCCTTCATTTCCTTCTTTGCAGCGTCATACTCGGGTGTGCCCTTCTCTACGCCTACCGGCTTGCCTTCCTCCTCAGGATAGAAGCGGAGGTTCTCCAGAAGAAGTGCCTCGCCCGGCTTGAGGGCAGCAGCCTCCTCAGAAGCGTTGCCGCAATCCTTGGCGAACTTCACCTCTACGCCGAGGGCCTTTGATACGTTGGGGACGATCTGGCTCAGAGAGAGCTTCTCGTTCACCTTGCCCTTGGGCTTGCCCATGTGGCTCATCATGATGAGGGCGCCACCGTCAGCGAGCACCTTCTTGAGTGTGGGGAGGGCACCGCGGATACGGGTGTCGTCAGTAACGTTTCCGTTCTCGTCCAATGGTACGTTGAAGTCTACACGTACGATTGCCTTTTTGCCGGCAAAGTTGAAATCTTCGATTTTCATTTTTTCAAATATTTATATAATGTTGAAATAAGATTCTTTCTTATTCTTCGTGTCTGTAACGATTTCTCTGTTTCGACCGCAAATTTACTAAAAATAAATCTTATATCAACATTTTTCTGCTATTTTGTTTCGTAAATAGTGGTGTCTTCTATGCCTGCTTCGGCGAGTGCCTCTTTTCGCTCCACGCAGGTGCCGCACTTTCCGCAATGCTTCTCGCCGCCCTTGTAGCAGCTCCATGTCTCGGCGTAGTCGATGCCGAGGCGCTTTCCGATGCGTGCGATGTCTGCCTTGGTGATGGAGGTGTAGGGTGCCACAATCCTTACGCCGACGTATGTGCCCGCCTGAGCCGCCGCATCGATGGCTGTGATGAAGTCCTGACGGCAGTCGGGATAGATGGCGTGGTCGCCTCCGTGGTTGGCGATGAACACCTCGGTCAGGCCGTTGCTCTCGGCGATGCCCACGGCGATGGCGAGCATTATGCCGTTACGGAAGGGCACGACGGTTGACTTCATGTTCTCGTCCTCGTAGTGTCCCTCAGGTATGGTGTCGGCTCCGGTGAGGAGGCTCGACTTGAAGTACTGGTGCATGAAGTCCAGTGGGATGGTGATGTGCTTGATGCCCAGCCGTTCGCAATGCATCTTGGCGAAGGGTATCTCGCGTGCGTTGTGGTTGCTGCCATAGTCGAAGGAAATGCCCACGGCTATCTCGTCCTTGTGTTCATAGAGCAGGGTGATGCTGTCCATTCCCCCGCTCACAATTATAGCTGCATTCTTCATATTTTGAATTTGTTTTTTTTGTTCTCCTTACAGCGAGACGCTTTCTATTCTCAGGCTTAGCTTTCCTGCCGGGACCGTCACCTCCACCGTGTCGCCAGCCTTCTTGTTTAGCATGGCGTGGGCGATGGGCGACTTTATGGAGAGCTTGCCTTCGGCGAGGTTTGCCTCGTGCGGGCTGACGATGGTATACTGCATGCGGCGGTTGTTGGCCGTGTTCGTTATCTCCACCTTGCTGAGCAGCCCCACGCTGTCCGTGTTGAGCCGGCTCTTGTCGATGACGCGTGCGTTCTCCAGCACCTTGTGCATGAAGCGTATGCGGCCCATGATGCGTCCCTGCTCGCGCTTGGCGGCATGATATTCGAAGTTCTCGCTCAGGTCACCCTTGTCGCGTGCCTCCGCAATGGCGTCGCGCACCTGCGGCAGTTCCTCTAATTCCAACTGGCGAAGCTCGGCCACTATCTTGTCGTAGCCCTCCTGTGACATATATTCCATAAAAGTATGCTGTTATGTTTTTTAGTCGGCGAAGGTACAAAAAAATTTTGAGTTTTGAATTAGGAATTTTGAATTATTCTCGGCTTCGCCTTCAAAATGCGCAAAGCGTACAATTCAAAAACTCAAAACTCAAAACTCCTAATTCTGCGAAGCAGGCATTCTATTCTCCACGTACGTCTTTATTTCGGCGTACTTGTTGTGGGCGTAGATTGCCACTCCGAAGATGCTTCCTGCGTAAATCAGGCATTCGGCGAACAGTCCCAGCACGCTTTCGTGAATCTCGCCCAGCGGCGATACGATGAAGCCAGCCACCGTAAGCGCCATTCCGAGCGCCAGCATTCCGAGCGCCGAGCCCACCTGAAGGTTCTCTCTTGTTTCCTTTTTCATGGTAAATGTGTGTTTTTCATGGTTGTCAGATTAGCCTAAGGCTTAGGTGTCTCTTGTTCGCCAGTCTTTTTCTCCACTCCCCACTTGTGCTGACTTGCCTCTCTTATGCGTGCCAGACGCTGGAAGTTGTCGCGTGACGACTCGCCTACGCCGAGGCAGCGGAAGTGCAGTCCGAGGATGTTATCCGCAGCGACGAATTCCTCAAAGGTCTTCGCTCCCTTCGAGCGGATGGAGACATGGAAGATGCCGAGGTTGTCCAGCCTCACCTTCTTGCTGTCTATCAGCAGCTCGCGTATGCACTTGACGATGTCCGTGAGGATGGCGAGGATCTGGCCGCGTGAGAACGAGGTGTTGTGTGATGCCATGTAGGCTGCCAGCTTCGGGAGGTCGTACATCTCGTTGTAGGTGACGCGTCCGTAGAACTTGCCCTTGGTGCCGTTGTTGATGTTGCTCTTGTAGATTTTGTATTCTATTGCCATAGTCTGTGTGTTTTTATGGGTTAACGGTTTGTTTGGTTTATACGTTGTTCTCTGTGTTCGTGTTGTGTGCCTTGTCCTTGTCGTACAGCTTCACTCGCTTGAACTTCACGTCGCCAGCGTAGTTGTAGCCGTTCTTCAGGTGCATCGCTCCCGTTGGGATAATCTTGATGTAGGTTCGCAGGACGTTCTCGGTGGCGGTGAAGTCCTTTGCGGTCTTGGCTCCCTTGGTGCGGATGCCGGGCTTGAAGATGGCGAAGTCGGGGAGCTTCACGGCGTTGCCGTCAAGGCAGATCTCTCGGATGCATCCCACCATGTCGTCCAGCAGACCGATGATCTGGCCCTTCGAGTAGGAGCAGTTGTGGCGGCACATGTGTTCGGCGATGCCTTCGAGGTCGACGATGTCGGTGTGGATGGCGCGGGCGTAGAACTTGCCCTTGGTGTAGTTGTTCGCCTTGCTTTGGTAAATTGCGTACTGAATCATGTGTTTCTGTGTGTGTTTATTGGTTAGACATTCTGGTTATGCTGCAAAGTTACGGCTTTTGCCCGTCAGATGCAATAGTTGTCCCCCACGGCATGAAAAATTGTCCCCTGGCGCTTGCAAAGTTGCGCTGCGCAAGCGAATTTTGAGTTTGAATTTTGAATTAGGAATTGTGCGCTCCGCGCATTTTGAATTTTATCAATTTTTGATTTTCGCTGCTTATATAATTCAAAATTGGATAATTCAAAATCGAAGGCGAAGCCGAGAATAATTCAAAACTCAAAATTCAAAACTCACAATTCAAGATTGTCATTTGGTCATTTGGTCATTTGGTCAAAATGAAGAAAAGAAAAGGCTTGTCAGACTCCTATAGTATAATATATAAAATATATATTATTCTATAGAGCCCAATGACCGACTTTCGGAAATGAAAATGACAAGATGACAAGATGACAATTTGACAAGATTTTTAGTATCTTTGCCCATAAAAACTACGCAACATGCCTCTTACTCCCGAACAACTGGCGAAGATAGCTCAGAAGGACGCTGCTCTGCCTGCCGCCCTGAAGCGCAACGCCACCACAAACTACTACGAGGGTTATTTCTTCATCACTCTCAACACCCGCAATTACGCTCCCATCCTCAGCTTCATAACGGGACGTCCGGACGCTCCCGACGACGCTCCTGACGCTCCCGCTTGCGAATACACGGAGCTGGGCCGTAAGGTGATGGCGGTCTGGCAGACCGTCCCCCGTTTTCATCCGCAGGTGGAGATAATAGCCGCCGAAGCCATGCCCGACCACTTCCACGGATTGCTGCGATTGCTGCCCGGCAACAGGAAGCATCTGGGGCGTATGGTCAATGGCTTTATGATCGCCTGTACGCACGATTATTGGGACACGCTGGATATCAAATGGCGGGACATGAAGAAAGACCCCAACAAGAGCGACCGCGATGCATCGCGTGATTGGTACGACCGGGACCACACGTGCTCCTTCCGTGGCCCTTCGCTCTTTGTCCGCGGCTACAACGACATGGAGGCTGTCACGCCGGAGCAGGTGCAGACGAAGCTGCGCTACATCCGTGAGCAGGCACGCCGCGCCCTCATCAAGGGAACGCTGCGCGACCGCTTCCTCGTCCATCGCTCGTGCACGGCACGCGGCTGGACGCTGGACACCATCCGCCGGGGCCTCCGCGCCGACCGCTTCTATGCCCATAACCCCGACCGCCTCGAACATATCCTCCGTTCTCTCCTGCCGCGTATCCCCATGCTGCCGGCTATTGTCTCAGCCTCTCCCTCAGCCTCTTCTCCCAAGGCTCTCCTTTCTTATGTCGGCTGCAGCGCCCTGCTGTCTGCGGAGCGCAAGCTGCCTCTTGTCTGCCATCGTTCTGACGCTCCTTTCTTTGAGCGCCAGCGTGACGCTGTACTGCGTGCCGCCCGTGAAGGTGCCGTCATCGTCTCGGCGTTTGTGAGTCCTAAGGAGCGCGAGATAGGGCGCCTGTTGCTTATGGAGCAGCTGCCCGTTATTGAGGTGTGTGACAATGGTTTCGGCGACCGCTACAAGCCCAGTGGCAAGAGCTTCTATGCCTGTGCCGAGAACCGACTCGTGCAGATTTCGCCCTGGAACTACGAATACTGCCGCGACCTTGCCGTCAACCGCGAGGTGTGCCTCGTGATGAACGAGCTGGCGAGGGCGATTGCCGGAGTGGGGGATGGGTGGTGGAAAGAATAATAAAAATGTCTTGTTCTGAAAAATTATTGTTATCTTTGCATAATCTAACAAAATATGAAATGCTTAATATTATACAAACCATAAATAGAATCGGGGGAGGCTGTCCGAAAACCTATTAGGATAGTGAACAGCTGACAATGGTTACTA
>USAI01000003.1 GCA_900552675.1 uncultured Prevotella sp. | reverse complement strand
GTTTGACATCACTGGCTGGCAAGCTGTTCTTGCCCCGACAGATAAAACTGGAGCGACACCTCACGGGTGCCGCCGCCCTGCAACGCGAGGTGCTGCGTCGCCTCCTAAACCGTGCCGCTAACACACAGTATGGCCGCGCTCACCTTTTCGCCACCACCCACACGTATGAAGATTTTGCTCGCAACGTGCCCATCAACACCTACGAGGAGCTGAAGGCCGACATCGACCGTATGCGTCATGGCGAGGCCGACGTGCTGTGGCCAGGCGTGGTGAAATGGTATGCCAAATCGTCGGGCACCACCAACGACAAGAGCAAGTTTATACCTGTGTCGGCCGATGGCTTGAAGCGCATACACTATCAGGGCGGCACCGACGTGGTGGCCCTCTACCTGAGGAACAACCCTAAGAGCCGTATGTTTGATGGCAAAGGCCTGATATTAGGAGGCTCACACTCGCCCAACTATAACCTGTCGGGCTCGCTGGTGGGCGACCTCAGCGCCATCCTCATCGAAAATATCAACCCGCTGGTAAATCTGGTGCGCACACCAAAGAAGCAAACGGCCCTGCTCTCCGACTTTGAGGTGAAACGTGACCGCATAGCGCACGAAACCATCAAGCAAAACGTTACCAACCTGTCGGGCGTGCCCTCGTGGATGCTGTCGGTGCTGGTGCGCGTGCTCGAGATAACGGGCAAAAAACACATTGAAGAGGTGTGGCCTAACCTCGAGGTGTTCTTCCACGGCGGCATCGCCTTCACGCCCTACCGTCCGCAGTATGAGCAAATCATCACCTCGCCCAATATGCACTATATGGAGACGTACAACGCCTCGGAAGGTTTCTTCGGCATACAAGACGACCCCAACGATAAGTCGATGTTGCTGATGTCTGACTATGATGTGTTCTACGAATTTATCCCCCTGGAACAGGTAGGACGCCCCGACGCCGAGGCCGTGCCCCTGTGGGGTGTGGAAGAGGGCGTCAACTATGCCATGGTGATTAGCACGTCGTGCGGACTGTGGCGCTACATGATAGGCGACACCGTGATGTTTACCCAGCGCAACCCGTATAAGTTTATCATCACGGGTCGCACAAAATATTTTATCAACGCCTTTGGCGAAGAGCTTATCCAAGATAATGCTGAACGCGGCTTGCAGTATGCCTGTGAGCAAACAGGGGCGCAGGTGAGCGAATATACGGCGGCACCCGTCTTCATGGATGCTAACGCTAAATGCCGACACCAATGGGTGATAGAATTTGCTAAAGACCCCGACTCGATTGAGCACTTCGCACAATGTCTCGACCAGCACTTGCAACAGGTGAACAGCGACTACGAGGCAAAGCGCTCGCACGACATCACCCTGCAGCCTCTCGAGGTGATAAAGGCTCGACCACACCTCTTCGACGATTGGCTGAAGGCAAAGGGAAAACTGGGCGGACAGCACAAGGTGCCCCGACTGTCGAACAGCCGAGCTACCATTGAGGAGCTGATTGGGATGAATGGGCCCCTCCCCCGCGCCGTGCGTTAGCACGGCTTCCCCCTCCCCTTATGGAGGGGAGTGAATGGCCTTGCTAATTTGGGTTTTGCTGATTTTTGGGGGCTTGCTATTTTGGCTTTCGCTATTTTTGGGGGCCTTGCTAATTTATTTGCTAATTTGTTTTTTTTGAATGATAAATAGTATAAAACATATTGCGCTGAAAGTTCAGCGCCAGAGCCTGATGATGGCACTGGTGCTGATGGTTTGTGCGACAGGTTGTATGCTGCTCGCCTCCTGCGCCCGAATGGGGCAGCCCGATGGTGGCTGGTATGACGAAACGCCGCCACGTGTGATAGGGGCATCGCCTGTGCAGGGCGCTGTTCATAGTTCGCAAAAGAAGGTGAGCATCTTTTTTGACGAATATATCAAGCTTGAGAATGCTACCGAAAAGGTGGTGGTGTCGCCGCCACAGCTTGAGCAGCCCGAGATAAAGGCCGCTGGCAAACGTATCGAGGTGAAACTGCTCGACTCGCTGCGCGCTAACACTACCTACACCATCGACTTCTCCGATGCTATCGTCGACAACAACGAGAACAACCCCTTGGGCAACTTTACCTACTCGTTCTCAACGGGCAACAACATCGACACCCTGCAGGTAGAGGGCAACGTGGTGCTGGCCGAAAATCTGGAACCAGTAAAGGGTATACTGGTGGGCCTGTATAGCGCCCCTCAGTTTAACGATAGCACGTTTCTTACCACGCCGCTGCTGCGCGTGGCTCGTGCCGACAGTCGTGGCCACTTCATCATTCGTGGTGTGGCACCCGGCACCTATCATGTGATGGCGCTGGCCGACGCCGATGGCAACTACTGCTTCTCGCAAAAAAGCGAGCAGATAGCCTTCTCTACCGACACTATCAGCCCCTACGTCACCTCGGCCATGCGACAAGACACGCTGTGGACCGACTCGCTGCACATCAAAAACATTGAACAGGTGAAATATCAGCGCTTTATGCCCGACGAGTTGGTGCTGCGCGCCTTCACCGAGACGCTTACCGACCGCTTTTTCATCAAGAGCGAGCGAAAAGAGCCCAACTGCATAAGTCTTTATTTCAGTTATGGCGATGGCACATTGCCCGACATCAAGGGCCTCGACTTTGACAGCGACAACGCCTTCCTCATTGAGCCCTCTCTGCGCGCCGATACCATACACTACTGGCTGCGCGACACCGCTCTGGTGCAACGCGACACGCTGACACTGGAGGCACGCTATCTGCAAACCGACTCGTTAGGACAGCTGCAGCCACAAACCGACACGCTGACGCTGGTGAACAAAATCAATCGCGAGCGCCGCGCAAAGCTGGAGAAGAAAGCCTACGACGACTGGTTCAAGCAGCAAGAGAAAAAACGCAAACGCGGCGAAGCCTACGACAGCATCATGCCACCTAAACCCCTCGACATGAACCTCGTGGTGCCCTCCGACTTCTCGCCACAACAAAACATCTCGCTGGCGTTTAACACGCCCATCGAGCGCATTGACACCGCCGCCATACACCTATACGCCAAGCACGACACGCTGTGGTATAGGGCTAAGTGCCAACTGGTGGTGGCCGAGGCCGACTCGCTGCCCCTGCAGCACCACCGCGAATATAGGTTGCGCGCCGACTGGCAGCCCGACATCGAATATAGTCTGGAGATCGACACCATGGCCTTTACTGACCTCTACGGACTGGTAACGTCGCCCGTGAAACGTGGCTTCAAGGTGCAGGGCCCCGATCAATATGGCACGCTGGACATCAACATCAGTGGCTTCGAAGGAAAACCTGTGGTGGTGCAGTTGCTCGACAGCAACGACAAGGTGGTGAAACAGCTCGCCACCCGCAATGGCAACGTGCTGTTCGAGTATGTGCCTGAAAACACCTATTATCTGCGCATGATTGACGACGAGAACGACAATGGGCGCTGGGACACAGGCTGTTACACCGACAACCGTCAGCCCGAACGCGTGTTCTACTTCCCCGAGAGCATCGACTGCAAACGCAAGTGGGACGTGTCAAGGCAATGGAACCCCCTCGACCGACCCTTCGACCGACAGAAACCGTCGGCCATCACCAAGCAGAAAGGCGAAACACAAAAAACTGTGCGCAAACGCAACCTGCAGCGCGCTCAAAAATTAGGGATTGAGCTGCCAGAAAGGCTAAAATAAGAATTTAAAGGAAAAGTGAAAAGGGAAAAATTTAAGTGAAAAGTGAAAAATCCTATGGCTTTGCCGCTCTCGTAAGCCTTTACCCACCTGTTTCCTCCCCTCCCCTCGGCTTAGAAAGGCCTATAAAGGCTTAGTGAGGCTTATCCCCCTCTGGCTTAGAAAGGCTTATTATTTAAAAAAGTAACAACAATGAAAAAAACAATAGCAACACTGCTCTTGGCCTTTGCGGCCTTTACAGCCCAGGCCCAGTGCACCTTTAAGAACACCGCCTTTAAGTCGGGCGAGTTTTTGGCTTACAACCTCTACTACAACTGGAAGTTTGTGTGGGTGAAGGCTGGCACGGCATCAATGTCAACCGTGCAGAGCCAGTATCGTGGGCATCAGGCCTACCGCTCGTCGCTCATCACACGTGGTAACAAGCGCGTCGACGACATGTTTGTCTTGCGCGACACCCTGCTATGCTACGGCACCACCGACCTGGCACCTCTCTACTTTCGTAAGGGGGCTCGCGAAGGGTCGCGATACACCGTCGACGAGGTGTTTTACAGCTACCCCGACGGCCGCCAGCACATACGCCAGCACCGCCAAAAGAACGACGGGTCGCACCTGTGGAAAAACAGCACTCATACACACTGCGTGTTTGATATGCTAAACATGTTTATGCGCGCACGCAGCTTCAACCCCGAAGGCTGGAAGAAAGGTTACACCGTTAACTTCACCATGGCCGACGGTAAAAACCTCGACTCCGCCATGATACGCTATCGCGGAAAAACAAACGTGAAGGCCGACAATGGCGTGAAATATCGCTGCCTACAGCTGTCGTACCTCGAGAAAGACGATGGCAAGTATAAAGAAATTGTGCGCTTCTACATCAGCGACGACGACAACCATGTGCCCATACGTCTCGATATGTTCCTGAAGTTTGGGTCGGCCAAAGCTTTCCTCACCAGCATGAAGGGCTTGAAGGCTCCCGTGGGATGTATCGTGAAATAGCAAGCGAAACAACAATAAAAAAAACGTCAACACATGCGTAACACCATCACTTTGGTATTGCTCTTCTTGGCCGCCGCCCTCGTGGCTCCACACACGGCGCTGGCGCAAACGCCGCACAACATTCAGGTGCACCCTGAAGACCGCGACGTGAACATGGATGACCCTACCTTTGTGCCCATGGTAAAGGTGGGAAAGGTGCTCAGCGGAAAAGACAGCATACAATATGTTGAGCTGAACAACATCTACTGCTACCCGCAGCCCGTGTTTGCTAACGAAAAGCAGCGAATGGCTTATAACAGGCTGGTTTACAACGTGAAAAAGGTGCTGCCCATTGCCAAGGAGGTGAACGCCATTATTGTCGAAACCTACGAATATCTGCAAACGCTGCCCAACAAACGGGCACGCGACGAGCACATGAAACGAGTAGAACGCGACATAAAAAAAGAATATACACCCCGCATGAAGAAGCTGAGCTATCAGCAGGGAAAGCTGCTCATAAAACTGGTGTATCGCGAGTGTAACTCGTCGTCATACCAGCTCATACAGGCCTTCTTAGGACCCATACGAGCAGGCTTCTACCAAGCCTTTGCCGCCCTCTTCGGCGCCAGTCTCACCAAAAAATATGACCCTAACGGCACCGACCGCCTCACCGAGCGCATCGTGCTTATGGTAGAGGCAGGACAGATTTAAGGGAAAAGTGAAAAGGGAAAAGTGAAAAATCCTATGGCTTTGCGGCGCTCACGCTCTATAGTCCCCTCGGCTTAGAAAGGCTTAGAAAGGCCTATACAGGCTTATCCCCTCAGGCTTAAAGGCTTATCTTCCCAGGCTTAAAACAGGCCACCCCCCCCAAAAAAAAACAAAAAACAACAACAATAAAAAAATAAAGAAAATATGTCATTAAAATGTGGTATTGTAGGACTCCCCAATGTGGGCAAGTCGACCCTTTTCAACTGTCTCTCAAGCGCTAAGGCGCAGGCCGCCAACTTCCCCTTCTGCACCATCGAGCCTAACGTAGGCGTGATCACCGTGCCCGACGAGCGCCTCACCCGTCTGGCCGAGATTGTGCACCCGGGACGCATCGTGCCCGCCACCTGCGAGATTGTTGACATTGCCGGACTGGTGAAAGGTGCCAGCAAGGGCGAGGGCCTTGGCAACAAGTTTTTGGGAAACATCCGCGAGACCGACGCCATCATTCATGTGCTGCGCTGCTTCGACGACGACAACATCGTGCGCGAGGGCGGTGCCAGCGTTAACCCCTTAGAAGACAAAGAAATTATCGACACCGAGCTGCAGCTGAAAGACCTCGAAACCATTGAGGGACAGTTGGCCAAGCAGCAGAAGATAGCCGCCTTAGGCAACAACAAAGACGCCAAGGTGGCCGTGAGCGTGCTCGAAGCCTACAAGGCTGCCCTCGACAAGGGCCTGAACGCCCGCACCGTTGAGTTTGAGAGCAAAGAAGAGCAGCACTACGCCCACGACCTGTTCCTGCTTACCGCCAAGCCTGTGCTGTATGTGTGCAACGTTGACGAGACAGCTGCCAAGACCGGCAACCAGTATTCAGAGATGATTGCCAAGGTGGCCAAGGAAGAGGGTGCCGAGATGCTTGTCATTGCTGCCAAGACCGAGGAAGATATTGCCTCGCTGGAGACCTACGAAGACAAAAAAATGTTCCTCGACGAGTTGGGCTTAGAAGAGAGTGGCGTAAACCGCCTGATCAAGAAAGCCTACGAGCTGCTGAACCTCGAAACCTTTATCACCGCTGGCGAGATGGAGGTGAAGGCATGGACCTATCATAAGGGCTGGAAGGCACCGCAGTGTGCCGGCGTTATCCACACCGACTTTGAGAAGGGCTTCATCCGTGCCGAGGTTATTAAGTATGACGACTATATCAAGTATGGCTCTGAGGCTGCCGTGCGCGAGGCTGGAAAGCTGGGCATCGAAGGCAAAGAGTATGTGGTGCAAGATGGCGACATCATGCACTTCCGCTTTAATGTATAATTTAAGGGAAAAGGGAAAAGTGAAAAGTGAAAAATCCTATTGCTTTGCCGCTCTCGTTAGTAAGCAATAGTTTTATCCTCTTTCACCCTCCACTTCCCTCGGCTTAGAAAGGCTTAGTAAGGCCTATACAGGCTTAGTTACCCCCCCCAAAAGCCCCCAAAAGCCCCCATTATGAATTATGAATTATGAATTATGAATTAATGTTTATCACCTGGAACCCATCGAGCACAATCTTCCGCATAGGCCACTTTGCCTTGCACTGGTATTCGATGTGTTGGCTGGTGGGCCTACTGCTGGCCTACCTCCTGGTGCGACGCCTCTATAAAGAGCAGAAAATAAAAGACGAACTGTTCGACCCCCTGTTCATCTACTGCTTCTTGGGTATCTTGGCGGGCGCCCGTTTGGGCCATTGCTTCTTCTATCAGCCCGACATCTTCCTGTCGTCGTGGCAACATTTTGTTGAGATATTTATCCCCATCGAGTTTATGAGCGACGGCTCGTGGCAGTTTACGGGCTACCGCGGACTGGCATCGCACGGCGGAACCTTAGGCCTGATGATAGCCCTGTGGCTGTACTGCCGACGCACCAAACTCAGCGTGTGGCGCGTGCTCGACAACATTGCCATTGCCACACCCATCACGGCCTGCTTTATACGCTTGGGCAACCTGATGAACTCGGAGATACTGGGAAAGGTGACCGACCTGCCGTGGGGCTTCTACTTCCTGCAGGCAGGCCCTGCCTATGCCGCAGAACCTCGACATCCGGGGCAGCTGTATGAGGCCATTGCCTACTTCCTCTTCTTCTTCGTGGGATGGTATTTCTACCGCCGACATGCTGAAAAGGTGGGCACCGGCTTCTTCTTTGGCCTCTGCCTCACGCTCATCTTCACCTTCCGCTTCTTCATCGAATATACGAAGGATATACAGGTGGCGTTTGAGTCGAACCTGCCCCTCGATATGGGACAAATTCTCTCTATCCCCTTCATCATCATTGGCGTGGTGTGCATGAAGAGAGCAAAGGGAAAGGGAAAGGGAAAGGGAAAAGTGAAAAGGGAAAAGTGAAAAATCCTATGGCTTTGCCGCTTTATGCTGAGTGTCATTATACCCGTTTATAACACGGCACAAACCCTTGACGCCTGTGTTGAGAGTGTGCTGCAACAGCAGATTGACGAGATGCAACTGCTGCTGGTTGACGATGCCTCGCCCGACGAGGCTCCCGCCCGCTGCGACGCATGGGCAGCACGACACCCACAGCGCATCAGGGTGATACACCAGCCTAAGAACGGCGGACTGTCGGCCGCCCGCAATGCCGCCCTCGACGTGGTGCTGCGCGAAGGCAAGACCGACATCATTACCTTTGTCGACTCTGACGACCGACTATCCCCTAACACCTACGCACCCTTGCTGCACCTCATGGCGCAGCACCCCGACGTAGACATGCTGGAATATGCCTACCAAGAGGTGCCCTATATTAATAAAGGTGTAAATGGAGGCAATAATAAGGCCCCCACCCTTTATGTCGATGCGCAACGCTACTGGCTGCAAGAGCAAGTCTACACCCACAGCTATGCCTGGAACAAGCTGTACCGCACGGCGCTATGGCGTGATGTGCGCTTTCCTGTGAGAAGAACCTTTGAAGATATGCACACGCTGCCACGGCTGCTCGACGGCTGCCGACAGGTGCTGGTAACCCAACATGGCACCTACCTGTATAGCTACAACCCCAAAGGCATAACGGCCAACGCCAACGCCGCCGACTGGGCATCGCTGCTGGAGGCATCGCTCGTGGCATGGCACAAATATGGGGCTGCTGCTGATAACAATAACCATAACCATAACCGCCTGGCCGACCTATATTATATGTATGTGCTGAACATTCAGCTGCAATATTGTAAGTTGTCGGGCAAGGCTCCCACGCTACCCTACCGCCCCGTGCGCCTCACAGCTCTACCCCGCCGCTTTTGGCTGAAATGGCTGCTGCTGAGGGTGTTAGGGCTGAAAGGGCTGGCAAGGTGGTATAGCCGGCAAAGCAGTGATAAGCCCCTTTGCTGGTGATAAGCCTGTATAAGCCTTTTTGGGCCTTCCTAAGCCTTTGCTGAAAGAGGGGCCAGTTCTTAGGGCTTAGCGAGGCTTAGTTTCCCCAGGGCTTAGTGAGGCTTAGAAAGGCCTATATAGGCTTAGCTTCCCCAGGGCTTAGCGAGGCTTAGAAAGGCTTAGTGAGGCCTATCCTCTAAGCCCTCCCTCAAAGAAAAAGAAAACAATAACAAAAAGCAATAAAAACATGAACATTGAACAGACAATAAGCCTGAAGGCCCAGGAGGCCGTCAAGGCCCTGTACGGGCAGGACGTGCCCGAGAGCATGGTGCAACTGCAAAAGACCAAACGCGAGTTTGAGGGCAGCCTCACGCTCGTGGTGTTCCCCTTCCTGAAAATATCGCGCAAGAAGCCTGAAGACACTGCCCAAGAGATAGGCCAGTGGCTGCAGGAGCACTGCGACGCCGTAGAGCGCTTCAACGTGGTGAAGGGCTTCTTAAACATTGTGGTGGCACAGAAGGCATGGGTGAGCCTGCTCAACGCTATCAACGCCGACCCCCTGTACGGCGAGAAGAAGGTTACCGACCAGTCGCCCCTGGTGATGATTGAATATTCGTCGCCCAACACCAACAAGCCTCTGCACCTCGGCCACGTGCGTAACAACCTGTTAGGCTGGTCGTTGGCAAAAATTATGGAGGCCAACGGCAACCGCGTGGTGAAGACAAACATCGTGAACGACCGTGGCATACACATCTGCAAGTCGATGTTGGCATGGCAGAAGTGGGGCAACGGCGAGACCCCCGAAACCAGCGGCAAGAAGGGCGACCACCTCATTGGCGACTACTATGTAGCCTTTGACAAGCACTTCCGTGAAGAGGTGAAGACCCTGAAGGCACAGTTTGTGGCCGAGGGCATGACCGACGAGGCTGCCGAAGAGAAAGCCAAGGCCGAGAGCCCCCTGATGAAAGAGGCTCACGAGATGCTGGTGAAATGGGAGAACAACGACCCCGAGGTGCGCGCCCTGTGGAAAAAGATGAACGACTGGGTGTATGCTGGCTTCGACCAGACCTATAAGGCATTGGGCGTGGGCTTCGATAAGATTTATTACGAGTCGAACACCTACCTCGTAGGCAAGAAGAAGGTGGAAGAGGGATTGGCTAAGGGCCTGTTCTTCCGCAAAGACGACAACTCGGTATGGGCCGACCTCACCAACGAGGGACTCGACCAGAAGCTGTTGCTGCGCTCTGACGGCACCAGCGTATATATGACCCAGGATATTGGCACCGCCGAGATGCGCTTCGCCGACTTTCCCATCGACAAGATGATCTACGTGGTGGGCAACGAGCAAAACTATCACTTCCAGGTGCTCTCTATCTTGCTCGACCGCCTCGGCTTCAAGTGGGGCAAAGAGTTGGTACACTTCTCTTACGGCATGGTAGAATTGCCTAACGGTAAGATGAAGAGTCGTGAGGGAACGGTGGTTGACGCCGACGACCTGATTGACGCTATGGTGAACGACGCCCTGAAAACCAGCGAGGAGCTGGGCAAATTTAAAGATATGAGCGACGACGAGCGTCGCGAGATAGCACGCATCGTAGGTCTCGGCGCCCTGAAATACTTCATCCTCAAGGTTGACGCTCGCAAAAACATGCTGTTCAACCCCGAGGAGAGCATCGACTTCAACGGAAACACAGGCCCCTTCATACAGTACACCTACGCCCGTATACGCTCTATCTTGCGTAAGGCTGAGGCCGAGGGCATCACTCTGCCCACCGCGCTGGCCGACAATATGCCGCTGAACGACAAGGAGAAAGACCTCGTGCAGAAGATGAACGACTTTGGCGCCGCCGTAGAACAGGCTGGCAAAGACTACTCGCCCAGCGGTATCGCTAACTACTGCTACGAGCTGACCAAAGAGTTTAACCAGTTCTATCACGACTACTCAATTCTGGGTGCCGACACACAAGACGAAAAGATTGTGCGCCTCGTCATTGCCGCAAACGTAGGCAAGACGCTGAAAAACGGTATGGCACTGCTGGGTATTGAGGTGCCGGAGAGAATGTAAAAGCCCCACCCCCGCGCCGCTTCGCGGCTTGAGGGTGTGTCAAAATAGGAGTTAGAGGAAGTTAAGAAGAAGTTAATCCATCTACGATGGATGGAAGTTAACAGACAAATGCTTTATTTTCAGCAATTTATACATATGTCCGCTAACTTCTGTTAACTTCTATTTTGACACACCCTCGTGAATGGCATTGCTAACAATGAATTAATAACTGTATCGCAAACTATAGTAGGACGAGGGCCTCCGTGCCCCGTCCTCCCTGAGAAAACGAACACAGATAGTACAGATATAATTGTTATGACCAACTTAACCAACCCTCCCACCGACCGCCACGATACGGTGCTGCCCTTGCCGCCACAGGTGACGGCTAACGCTCTTGCTGTGGATGCTGCCTGTTCGGGCAACCCTGGCCCCATGGAATATCAGGCTATCGACCTGGCTACGGGGGCTCAGGTGTTTCATTTTGGCCCTATGCACGGCACCAACAATATAGGCGAGTTTCTGGCCATTGTGCATGCTCTGGCGCTGCTCGACAAGATGGGGGTGAAAGGAAAAACTATCTACAGCGACTCGCATAACGCTATCTTGTGGGTGAAGAAACGACAGTGTAAGACAAAACTGGAACGCACACCGCAAACGGCTCCGCTTTACAACATCATTGCACGTGCCGAGGCATGGTTGCGCAGCCACCCCGTGCTCGATAACATGGTGGTGAAGTGGGAAACGCGTCTGTGGGGCGAGGTGCCAGCCGACTTCGGAAGAAAATAACTCCGCGAAGCGCGAATAAATAATAAAATGTATAAATAATGGCATTTACTCGTAATAAAGGTGAGATGACTGGCGATGAGGCCTTTGCACGCCTGAGCACCCTGTGCGCCAAGGGCGAACACAGCACGGGCGAGATGCGACAACGCATGATGCGCTGGGGCCTTGACGCCGACACGCAACAACAGGTGGTTGACGCCCTCATCGACGCACGCTTCGTTGACGATACGCGCTACGCCCGAATGTTTGTTGACGACAAGTTGCGCTTCGACCACTGGGGGCCACGCAAGATAGCGCAAGCACTTGCACTGAAAGGCGTTGACAGGCACACCATTGACGAGGCGCTGGCCACCGTATCGGCCCAAGCCTTTGAAGACACGCTGTTGCCACTGCTCAAGGCTAAGGCACGCACCATAAAAGGGGCGTCGGCCTATGAGTGTAGGTGCAAGCTGATGCGCTTTGCCCTACAACGAGGCTTCATGCCCGACATGGTGGCGCGCCACGCCGAGCGCTTCTTCAATGAGGCCGACGCTATTTAGAAGTGCTGGGTGCTGGAGGACGGGGCACGGAGGCCACCGTCCTACTTGGAGGGTGCATCCGTTTCGATAAAAATTTATACCCATAAATGCTAAAAAACCTTGACAAAAGGCGCTTTTCAAAAACTTTAACCAAAAATATTTTTTCATTCTGCATTTTTGTTTGAAAAACGGTTTGTCGTTCAATAACTTTTTTCTAACTTTGCGGGCAAATAGAGATAACTGGTATAAAGATTGCAAACAGTCATGGCACTCAGCGGGTGCCATGATCAGGATACACAAGATAAAACATTATTAATTAGATATTTCATTCACTTCTAAAAATATTTAGTAAAAATGGCAAAGTTAGATTTGACAAAGTACGGTATTACTGGTTCTACAGTAATCGCTCACAATCCGTCTTATGAGAAATTGTTCGAAGAAGAGACCAAAGCTGGTCTCGAGGGCTTCGAGGTAGGTAAAGAAACCGAGCTCGGCGCTGTGGACGTAATGACTGGTATCTATACCGGCCGTTCACCTAAGGACAAGTACATCGTAATGGATGAAAACTCTAAGGACACTGTATGGTGGACTTCAGAGGAATATAAGAACGATAACCACCCCATGTCTGAAGATGTATGGGCTACGGTTAAGGATATCGCCAAGAAAGAACTTTGCAACAAGAACCTCTATGTAGTAGATGGTTTCTGCGGTGCCAACAAGGACACTCGTATGGCTGTTCGTTTCATCGTTGAGGTTGCATGGCAGGCTCACTTCGTAACAAACATGTTCATCCGTCCTACAGCTGAAGAGCTGGAGGCTTTCGAGCCCGACTTCGTTGTTTACAACGCTTCTAAGGCTAAGGTAGAAAACTATCAGGAGCTCGGTCTGCACTCAGAGACCTGCGTTGCTTTCAACGTAACTTCTAAGGAGCAGGTTATCATCAACACATGGTACGGTGGTGAGATGAAGAAGGGTATGTTCTCTATGATGAACTACTTCCTCCCCTTGAAGGGCATCGCTTCTATGCACTGCTCAGCAAACTGCGACAAGAACGGCGAGAACACAGCTATCTTCTTCGGTCTGTCAGGTACAGGTAAGACCACTCTGTCTACCGATCCTAAGCGTCTGCTTATCGGTGACGACGAGCACGGATGGGACGACAACGGCGTGTTCAACTTCGAGGGTGGCTGCTACGCTAAGGTTATCAACCTCGACAAGGAGTCAGAGCCCGATATCTACAACGCTATCCGTCGCGACGCTCTCCTCGAGAACGTAACTGTTGATGCTAACGGCAAGATCGATTTCGCTGACAAGAGCGTTACCGAGAACACTCGTGTTTCTTATCCTATCTACCACATCAACAACATCAAGGAGGGTTCTTCAGCACCCGCTGCTAAGCAGGTTATCTTCCTGTCAGCCGACGCTTTCGGCGTGCTGCCTCCCGTTTCTATCCTGACTCCCGAGCAGACTCAGTACTACTTCCTCTCAGGATTCACCGCTAAGCTCGCTGGTACAGAGCGTGGCATCACAGAGCCCACTCCTACCTTCTCAGCTTGCTTCGGCCAGGCATTCCTTGAGCTGCATCCTACCAAGTATGCACAGGAGCTGGTTAAGAAGATGAAGAAGAACAACGCCAAGGCTTACCTCGTAAACACTGGCTGGAACGGCACTGGCAAGCGTATCTCTATCCGCGACACCCGTGGCATCATCGACGCCATCCTGAGCGGTGACATCGACAAGGCTCCTACAAAGCAGATTCCGATGTTCGACTTCAAGGTGCCCACAGAGCTTCCTGGCGTTGCTACTGAAATTCTTGATCCCCGCGACACCTACGCTGAGGCTTCTCAGTGGGAGGAGAAGGCTAAGGACCTCGCTGCTCGCTTCATCAAGAACTTCGCTAAGTACACCAACAACGAGGCTGGTAAGGCCCTCGTTGCTGCTGGTCCTCAGCTCTAATAGCTTGATAGCTTGACGGCATCGCCCTCGTGTGATGCCACAAGATAAACCCTTTGAAGGGCTGCTCACTAATGTGTGAACAGCCCTTTTTTGTTTTGTGGTAACAAAGGGTGGCAAGCGTTTGCAGCGCGCTTTTTAAGAGCTATTCTCCTTGTCTGCTCGTATCTCGTCTACTTGTCAACTTTATTGTTAAAAATCAAAAAAATGGGGAGGTGAAAAAAAAGTTGGTTCATCCCCCCTTTTTTACAAACATTATTATTAACTTTGTGCCAATGCCTTGTTAAATGGCTGTGCACCCTACATACCCACAACACATACACAACAATACAAAGATAGACTATGACAAAAAAAGGCAAAAAATGGTTATATGTTAAGTGTAGGGTAGCCTTGCAAGCAAGAGAATAAAAAAAGAAGAAGGTTCCATTTCATGGCACGTTTTCTCGCCATGGCAAAGCTCAAGCAAGCTTGGCTCTGCTCATCTGGCTCAACGAAAACGTTCTAAAATAACAACCATCTTTGATTATAGTACTGAACGAAAAAGCGCTATCATTTATGAAGTTGATGAGAGATTTCTTTAACTGGTATTTTGGACGTAATGCTCTACCTTACTGGTGCATCGTAATTTTTGATACATTAACCTGCTTCTTTGGCGGGCTGTTTATCATGTGGCTTCGACATCCGCTCACCGAGTTGTTGAGCGAATGGCCTCTTTTAT
The DNA here is from genome assembly GCA_900552675.1 of uncultured Prevotella sp. Taxonomy (GTDB): domain Bacteria; phylum Bacteroidota; class Bacteroidia; order Bacteroidales; family Bacteroidaceae; genus Prevotella. The sequence goes on along the minus strand of USAI01000003.1, from coordinate 39,826 downwards.
TACACTCGTTCATCGTATTTTGTTTTTTCAATGTTATAGGCTTCCGCCTCTTTCATACCTATAGCGGCATCTTGCGCTACTCGCAGTTTGTCGACCTCCTACGTGTATGCTACGCCAATATGTTTGGCTTAGCGATGGCGGTTCTTGCCAACAGCATTGTGCGACATAGCGCCCCTGATAGCTTCTTGGCTACCCACTTCTACTCGTTCACCTTCCGCATGCTGTTTATCATGTATTTTGGTACCGCACTGCTGATGTGCTTGACGCGCATCTTTATTAAGTTGCTGTACGAGAGTGCGCTGGTAGGCAAAACGGCTAAGCACACCCTGATTTACGGCACACACGCTGGCGCCATTGCCATTACCAACAACTGCCGCAACACCAAGCCCGTGCGATACATCATCGACGGATACATTGGCGATAGCAAGCCCCACTATAATGAGCGCCTCATGGGCAAGCGCATCTACTCTACCCAGGAAGATTTGGCCGCTATCATTCGCGATAACGACATTAAGTGTGTGATGGTGAGCCCCTTGAAGCACGACCTGTTTGTGAAGAACCGCCAGCTGCAAGACCTCTTTATCAATGCTGGCGTAAAGATTTTTATCGCACAAGATGTTGAAGAGTGGTCGCAGCACGCCAGCGAGAACAAGAGCATACAGATGCGCGAGGTGAAGATTGAAGACCTGCTGCCCCGCGACGAGATACAGGTTGATATGGAGAAGGTGGGCGCCCTGCTCTCGGGCAAGAAGGTGCTTATCACCGGTTCGGCAGGCTCTATCGGCTCAGAGATGGTAAGACAGATAGCCATCTACAAGCCCGCCGAGATGATGCTTATCGACCAGGCCGAGACACCCCAGCACGACATTCGCCTGATGATGAAGAACCAATATCCCGACATCAAGGCCGAGACCGTGGTGACCAGCATCTGCAAGCAAGACCGCATGGAGAGCATCTTCTCTACCTTCCGCCCCGACTACGTGTTCCACGCTGCTGCCTACAAGCATGTGCCCATGATGGAGGATAACCCCAGCGAGAGCATACAAAACAACGTGTGGGGAACAAAGGTTATTGCCGACCTCAGCGTGAAGTATGGCGTAAAGAAGTTTGTGATGATTTCTACCGATAAGGCCGTGAACCCCACCAACGTGATGGGCTGCTCGAAACGTATCTGCGAGATTTACGTGCAGAGCCTCGACAAGGCCATTAAAGACGGAAAGATACAAGGCGTAACACAGTTTGTTACCACCCGTTTTGGTAACGTGTTAGGCTCAAACGGCAGCGTTATCCCCCTCTTCCGCAAGCAGTTGGAGGCTGGTGGTCCGCTCACCGTTACCCATCCCAAGATTATTCGTTTCTTCATGCTTATACCCGAAGCCTGTATACTGGTGCTCGAAGCTGGCACACATGGTAAGGGCGGCGAGATATTTGTCTTTGATATGGGCGAGCCTGTGCGCATTGCCGACCTGGCACGCCGCATGATACAGCTTAGTGGCGCCACCAACGTAGAGATTAAGTATACGGGCTTGCGCGAGGGCGAGAAGCTGTATGAAGAGGTGCTGAACGAGAACGAAAACACCAAGCCCTCGTTCCATAAAAAGATACGCATTGCCATGGTGCGCAACTATGAATATGAAGATGCTGAGCGCGACATTGAAGACTTGTGCGACATAGCTGGCAAATATGACGATATGGCCACGGTGAAGAAGATGAAAGATATCGTGCCCGAATATGTGTCGAAACACTCGCGCTACGAGGTGCTCGACAAGAAGGAGGCGTAATAAAAATAATAGCAAGCACGATAACGCGATATTTTATAGGTCTTATAGGTCATATAGGTCTTATGGGACTTATAGGTCTTATAGCTCTTATAGACCTTAGCTATAACAACGCGATAACAACAAAGAAATGTTTCTATTGTCTTTTTGTTGTTATTGCGTTGTTTTTTTATATTGTTGTTTTTTATCATGTTTTTGTTGCTCTATGTTGTAGTATTGTGGTTCTGTGAAGGGTTAGATGGTTAAATTTTGATGATTATTTATCGAAAATTGATATGGCTCAATACAAAAAATTGTTTAACTTTGCATTTATCTAAATGCAAACCTTATTCACATGCTTCGCTATAAACATATTATAACAGTTTTATTATTACTTGGCTTTACGTTACAAGCTAACGCTCTTAGTAAAAATATAAACGAATGGATTGCCAAACTTGACCGCAGTTTGGAGCTATCACCCGTGTATAAAGCTGAACATGAAGCACAGATAAAAGACCTTAAAAAGCTGGTGACAGGTCGTGAAACCTTAGGCACCCGCTTCGAGGTGTACCACCGCATCTATCAGGCTTACGAATATTATAATGCCGACTCGGCCTACGTCTATGCCCAGAAAAGCTATGAGGTGGCCCAGCAAATGAACAACAGCCAATTCATGGCTTTGGCCAAGTGTAACCTTGCCTTTATCTTCTCTATGGTGGGCGACAACGTTCAAGCTTTCCAGGAGGTTGCCAATTTAGACAGCAACTATATGCCGCAATGGCTGAAGATAGAGTATTTTAAAACGATGCAAAGGCTATGGTCAGAACGTAGCTACACCTTTTTTAAATGCAAATCGCGTAAAAACAAATATTCGCAAATGTCGAGCCAGTATACCGACTCGTTGGTAGCTAACGTAAAGCCTAATACCACCGACTGGTATCGGTATCATGTTTCTCTATTAGAGAGAAAGGGCGACGACGACCGCTTGATAGCCTTCATTAACAAAGCCTTGTCTTTTGAAAAAGATAAACATATAAGGGCTGGCTATTATTTTTCGCAAGCCTGGGCCTACCATAGAAAGGGCAACGAGGAGATGTCGATTATATGCTTCATCAAGTCGGCCATCTTGGACAACGAGTCGGCCACAATGGAGATAACATCGCTCTACAACGTATCGCAGGCCATACAGCATTACGACGATGCTAAGGCCAGCCAGTATGTGCGTAAAGCCCTTGAATTTATCAACGCTTACAATGCGCCACGCCGACTGATCACGCTCTCTACAATTCTGCCTTCGGTAGAAGATACGCACCTGAACATGGTGAAACGTCAGCGCAACCTCTACATCTTCTTATTGGCTTGTCTCGCCCTCATTATTGTGGCTTTGGCGGCCGTGTATCTCTATTCGCGTAAGATAAACCGCAAGCTAAAGGAGGCACAACGGCAGAACGCTCAGCACCTGGAGAGTTTGAACGAGGCCAATGAGCGCCTGATAGAGGCCAACAAGGTAAAGAACAAATATATTGGCCGTACGCTGTACGATGCCTCTGAACATATCGACACGCTGGAACATATCTTTAATAAGGTGAACAAGGCTGTGCTGATGCGCAACTATAGCGAAATAGGCAAAATTACCAGCTTTGAGATGCTTGATGTTGAACGCAAGACCATGTTCCGCAATTTCGACAACACCTTCCTCGCCCTCTTCCCCAACTTTGTTGAGCAGTATAACACGCTGTTCGACGAGGCCAATCGTCGCTATCCGCACGAGCAAGGAACGCTCACCAGCGAGATGCGTATCTTCGCCCTCATACGTATGGGCATTAAAGAGAGCGAACGCATAGCCCGCTATCTGGGCTATTCGGTTCACACTGTCAACACTTACAAAACAAGGGCAAAAAACCGCTCTTGCGTGAGCAATGACGACTTTGAAACCCTCATAATGAACTTTTCATAGGCTATAGAGGGCTTCTGTATCACCTTTTTTAGTTAATACATTATTATACATGGCCTTTTGGTAAGGCGTTCATTTATAGGTGGTTATAAAAATATAAGGCTAATACAAGTAATACATTTAGCGAAATGTGTAAAATGTTGTATGATATTTCATAATTTTGCAACATCGAAAACCGCATTGACAGTTCCCGATAAGGAGCTACTTTTTATTAAAACATTTAGATGGCATGTATCTCGATGGTGAAACGCCTCAAGAAAAGTGTCGATAACTAAAAACAACTACGTATGGTGAACACAAAAAAAATAAAGGTTGGCATCATTGGTTTCGGTAGAATGGGAAACAAATATCTTACCCAGCTGCTGAAAAACGGACGCTATGACGTTACCTATATATGCGATGTGTGCGAAGAGGCTCGCCAATATGCGGCTAAACAAGTGCCACAGGCTACCATTGTAGCCGACGAAGATATCGTCTTTAACGACCCCAATGTTCAGGTGGTGGCGCTCTGCACACTGGCAAATCTACGCAAAGAACAAATTGAAAAGGCTGTAAAACAAGGCAAACATATTATATCAGAGAAACCCATCGCCGACACCGTAGAGCGCGAATGGCAGGTGGTTGACACCACCGAGAAAGCTCATGTGCTGTCTACCGTGAACCTGTATCTGCGCAACTCGTGGTATCACGAGGCCATGCGACGTTTTATTGACGAGAGCGAACTGGGCGAACTGGCCATCATTCGTGTGTGCCACATGACACCAGGACTGGCGCCAGGCGAAGGTCACGAATATGAGGGCCCCTGCTTTCACGACTGCGGCATGCACTATGTTGACATTGCACGCTGGTATGCCCGCAGCGAATATGCTACATGGCACGCTCAGGGCATGCGTATGTGGAGCTACAAGGAGCCATGGTGGCTGCAATGTCATGGCACGTTTGAAAACGGTATCGTGTTCGACATCACACAGGGCTTTGTATACGGGCAGCTGTCGAAAGACCAAACACACAATTCGTATGTGGAGCTGATTGGCACCAAAGGCATTGTGCGCATGACACACGACTTTAAAACGGCAGTGGTAGAACTGCATGGCGTGACACGCACCTTACGCATTGAGCGACCCTTCGGCGGCAAAAACATCGATGTGCTGGTTGACCGCTTTGCTGACAGCATTGAAAACGGACACCTCGACCCACGACTGCCCTCTATGCGCGACTCGGCCATCGCATCTGAATATGCCAGCCACTTCCTTGAGAACGCAAAAACACACGCCCTACCCGCCATTGGCAACCTGCGCACACTGGAACAGATACGTGAGCGCCGCAAGCATATGAAAAACGGCTATGGGCTGCTGACGCAGAGATAAGAATCTAAGGGAAAAGTGAAAAGGGAAAAGTAAAAAATCCTATAGCTTTGCTGCTCTCGTTTATTTTTACCCTACAGCCCCCTTTGGTCTACTCCAGTCTACTCCAGTCCCCACAGCTTAGGAAGGCTTAGAAAGGCTTATCACAACAACAATAAAGAAAACAAACACCTATTATTAACAATAACAAAACCACTATTATTATGGCAAACATTTCGAGACGTACTTTTTTAAAGTCGGGAGCCGCTGCCGTAGCAGGCTTCACCATTGCCCCCAGCTCTATCTTGGGCAAGAGTTTTGGACACATCTCTCCATCCGACAAGATGAACATTGCAGCTATCGGTATTGGAGGCATTGGACATGCCAATATCAATAACGTAAAGGCTACAGAAAATCTTGTGGCGCTGTGTGACGTTAACTGGGATTATGCGAAAGGAGTGTTTGACGAGTTCCCAAAAGCTGCCCGCTTCTGGGATTATCGTAAAATGTTTGACGACGCCAAACTGATGAAGAGCATCGATGGCGTTATTATCGCAACAGCCGACCACACACACGCAATTATAACAGCCGAGGCCATGCTGCACGGCAAACACGTTTACTGTCAGAAACCTCTCACACACTCTGTTTACGAATCACGTTTACTTACCAAACTTGCTGCCAGCACTGGCGTTGTTACTCAGATGGGTAACCAGGGCGCTTCTGGCGACGGCACACAGACCGTATGCGACTGGATTTGGAACGGTGAGATTGGTGAGGTAACACGCGTTGACTGCGCTACCGACCGCCCCATTTGGCCACAAGGCTTGAACAGCCCCGAAAAGGTAGACCCCATCCCCGCAAACCTGAACTGGGACCTCTTCACTGGCCCCGCTAAGCTGAACCCCTACAGCAACGTTTACCAGCCCTGGAACTGGCGCGGATGGTGGGATTATGGTACAGGCGCTCTGGGTGATATGGCTTGCCACATCATGCACCAGCCGTTTAAGGCACTGAACCTGCTCTATCCTACAAAGGTTGAGGGTTCTTCTACCCTGCTGCTGAACGCTTGCGCTCCGCAGGCTCAGCACGTGAAGATGACCTTCCCTGCTCGCGAAAATATGCCTAAGGTGGCTATGCCTGAGGTTGAAATTCACTGGTATGATGGTGGCTTGATGCCCGACCGTCCTGCTGGCTTCCCCCAAGGCAAGCAGCTCATGCAGAGCGGTGGTGGTCTTACCATCTTCCACGGTACAAAAGATACCCTTATCTGCGGTTGCTACGGCAACGATCCCTGGTTGCTGTCTGGTCGCAAGCCTAACGCTCCTCAGGTGGCTCGCCGCGTGAAATGCAGCCACGAGATGGACTGGGTACGCGCTTGTAAAGAGAATCCGAAGAACCGCACGAAGTGTAACTCTGACTTCTCAGAGGCTGGCCCCTTCAACGAAATGGTTGTAATGGGTGTATTGGCAGTACGTCTGCAGGCGCTGAACAAGGTGCTCGAGTGGGATGGCGAAAACATGCGCTTCACCAATATTGGCGAGCACGAAACCATCAAGACTTGCATAAAAGACGGCTTCACCATTCACAATGGTCACCCCTCATTCAACAAGACTTGGACCGAGCCTGTTAACGCTATTCAGCTGTCGCAGGAGCTTATCAAGCACACCTACCGCGAGGGATGGAAGCTGCCTGATATGCCGAAATAAAGAAAATTTGGTTCTATTTATTATTATATTTGTGGTTTTAGAAAATCTATTGGGGGCCATAGAGCCGTGAGGCTCTATTGGTTCTAACTTTGATAGAAGGGCTAAGGTGATAGCTTATATAGAAGCCTTAGAAGGCTTAGCTTATTATATAGAAGCTCTATCTTATTTAGCTTGTATAGCTTATCTATAAAGAGATAGGTTTTCTAAAACTGCTTTCAACCTATTAAAAACAAAACATTAAAGCTTAAACAATATGAAAAAGATATTTTTTACAATGGCTTTGCTGGCTTGCACAGCAGGCATCATGACTGTTAGCGCTCAGAAGAAGGTGGCATTGAAGGTTTCTACCGTGGCACAAGGCGCTGAATCAAAGACCGTTAATGTAACAAAAGATAAGAAAGGATACATCACCCTGTTTGATGGCAAAAACCTTGACGGATGGCGTGGCTACGGCAAAGACCATGTGCCCGCCCGCTGGACTGTAGAAGACGGCTGCCTGAAGTTTAACGCTGGACAGGGCGAAGGTGGCGACATCATCTTCGCACACAAGTTTAAAAACTTTATCCTTGAAATGGAGTGGAAGGTATCGAAAGGTGCCAACTCGGGTATCTTCTACCTGGCACAAGAGGTGAAGAACGACAAGGGCGGTATGGAACCCATCTTTATCTCGGCACCCGAATGTCAGGTGCTGGACAACGAAAACCACCCCGACGCTAAGTTGGGCGTTGATGGCAACCGCAAGGCTTCTTCTCTGTACGACATGATTCCTGCTAAGCCCCAGAACGCTAAGCCTTATGGCGAGTGGAACCAGGTGGCTATCGTTGTAAACAACGGCACCGTTACCCACTTTATGAACGGCGCTAAGGTGGTGACCTACAAGCTTTGGACTCCCGAGTGGACCCAGATGCTGCAGAACAGTAAGTTTAGCGAGGCAAAATGGCCTGTAGCCTTCCAGCTGCTGAACAACTGTGGTGGCGAGAACCACGAGGGCTTCATCGGCATGCAAGATCATGGCGACACCGTTTGGTTCAAGAACATCAAGGTAAAAGAGTTGAAATAAAGTAGAGAGGATTGTTTAAAAGAGAACCCCGTAACCCAAAACATTGTCAATGACCAAAGAACAACATCAACTACGTTGTTTCCTTTTTAAGAACATTGAAACGTTGTTCTTGTTGTTCTTTGGTTCTACAGTGTTGTAGGGTCTTGGGGTTTGACATATCCAAACTTTAAAGAATTCAGAATTATGAAAAAGCTTTTATTCTTAGTTGCTGCTTCTGCTCTGATGTTGACAGGCTGCAACAACGCTAATAAAGAATGTAAGTGCAACTGCAAGTGTCCTGGCTGCCAATGCCAAAAAGATACTGCACAGGCTGCTGCCGACCTTGATATGAAGGTGGCCGACAAAGAGAATGTAGACCTGGCACAGTTCCCCAAGGATAAGGATGGCTACATTGTTCTGTTCGACGGCAAGACGCTGAACGGATGGCGTGGCTACGGCATGGATAAGGCTCCGAAGAGCTGGACCGTGAAGGATGGCGCTATCACCCTGACAGGCTCAGGCACAGGCGAGGCTCACGCTGCCGATGGTGGCGACCTCATCTTCGCTCATAAGTTCCAAAACTTCACCCTCGAACTGGAATATCGTGTAACCAAGGGTGCCAACTCTGGTATCTTCTACCTCGCACAAGAGGTGATGGGTAAGGTTGATGGCAAGTATGAGTATCTGCCCATCTGGCAGTCAGCTTCTGAGTATCAGGTGCTCGACAACGCTAATCATCCCGACGCACAGTTGGGCCAAGATGGCAACCGCCAGTCGGCATCACTCTATGATATGATTCCTGCTAAGCCTCAGAACGCTAAGCCCTATGGCGAGTGGAACACCGCCAAGATTATGTGCTTCAAGGGCACCGTTATTCACGCACAGAACGGCAAGAACGTTGTAGAGTATCACCTCTGGACTCCGAAATGGACCGAGATGCTGCAGGCCAGCAAGTTTAAAGAGGGCGGTGACTTCCCCTATGCCTTCCAGCTGCTGAACAACATGGGTGGCGACAAGCACGAGGGTTACATCGGTCTGCAAGACCATGGCGACAGCGTGCAGTATCGCAACATCCGCATCAAGATTATGGATTAATCAGCATCCGATATGAAAAAATCACTTATCTATACCCTACTGGCAGTGGCTCTGCTGCTGCCAGCAGTGGCACAGGCTGTGTCGCCCCAGCGCAACATCAGAAAACAGCCTGTGAAGATGAAGAAGGAGCTGTGCTTGCAGCTTTACTCGGTGCGCGACCTGTTGAATGGTGTTAATGCCGATGGCAAAGCTTCTGCCAACTGGACCGCCCTGCTTAAGCGTCTGCACAACATGGGATATACCAGCGTAGAGGCTGCCAACTATGATAATGGCAAGGGCACCTTCTATAACCGCAAGCCTAAGGACTTTAAGGCCGACATTGAGGGCGCTGGCATGAAGATGCTGTCGTCGCACGTATCGCACAACCTCAGCGACGCTGAGTTGGCTTCGGGCGACTACTCTGAAGCATTGAAATGGTGGAAGAAAACCATTGCCGACCACAAGGCCGCTGGCATACCTTTCATCGTTGACCCCTGGATAGGCAAGCAGAAGTCGTTGCACGACCTCGACGTTTACTGCCGCTATCTGAACGCTGTAGGCGAGATGTGCCGCAAAGAGGGCATCAGCTTTGGCTATCACAACCACGACTACGAGTTTGCTAAGGTTGAAGGCCAGATGATGTACGACTATATGCTCACACATACCAATCCAGAGAACGTGTTCTTCCAGATGGATATGTACTGGACGGTGCGCGGCGGATGCAGCCCTGTCGAGTATTTTAAACGCTACCCAGGCCGCTTCCATATGTTTCATTGCAAAGACCACCGCGAGATTGGTCAGAGCGGCATGGTGGGCTGGGATGCCATCTTCCGCAATGCAAAGACAGCGGGTCTGCAATATATCGTAGCTGAGATTGAGCAATGTACAATGCCCGTTGAAGAGAGCGTGGCCGTGAGCGCCCGTTATCTTTTACAACAGCCTTTTGTAAAGGCCAGCTATGTGGCAAAATAACTGAAAAGTGGCAGCCGGCTCACACTACCCTGCATTACTTTTGATTTTTTATAACTATAGCACTCTGCAGGTGCTTATGTACCTGCAGAGACTCTTTCTCTTTCGTACCTTTTTTATTGCTACCAAGATGTTCTTAGCACGAAAATGATGTGCTGTTAATGTGGTACGAATGATTTATAACCTACAAATTGACCCAAATGTAAAGACTTAAAATGCAACCCTAAATCCCGAGAGAGAATAAAGAAAGTAAAATAATTTAATTAAAAAAAACGCCCCAAATATAGTGAAACCCTAAACATATAATAAAAGTTCAATTTTATTATAATACACCAAAACTCAAATCTTTATACCCGTTTTATGAATGACAAACTAAAAACCTACGCAACGACGACGATGCTATTTTCGTCGCTGTTGATCGGTAGCTCAGGCGCAGCCTTTGCAGCTCCTGGAAGTGTGGAAGGAGTGGTTAGCCTGGCACAAGACAACCGAGTAAAAGGAACTGTAGTGGACGATAAGGGCGAGCCTCTAATCGGTGCTGTAATACGCATCGTTGGCGCCGACGTATCTTTCGCTGCCGTTACTGACATGGATGGAAAATTTTCTATCAAGGTTCCTCACAAAAACGCTACACTGGAAATCAAGAGTGTTGGTTACAAAACCTTGCGTGTGCCTGCCAATGGCAACCTGAACGTAACACTGAAGGAGGATATCTCCGACCTCAATGAGGTAGTTGTGATCGGTTACGGTACGCTCGACAAGAAAGAGGTTACCAGCGCCATCACCTCTATCAAGGGCAAAGACCTGATGGTGGGTGTAGGTGGTGCCGACATTTCAGGTGCGTTGCAAGGCAAGATTAGTGGCTTGGTAATGAGCAACACTGCTTCGGCCAATGCTGGAACCACTTTCCAGTTGCGTGGTATGACCTCAGTGAATGCTGGCCGCTCGCCGCTGATTGTGATCGACGGTTTCCCTGGTGGCGACATTCGTTCACTGTCGCAGGATGACATTGCTTCTATCGACGTGCTGAAGGATGCTTCGGCAGGTGCTATCTACGGTACACGTGCTGCTTCGGGTGTGATCTTGATTACCACCAAGAGCGGAACCAACACTCAGGGTAAGCTCGACCTCACCTACTCTAACGAGTTCTCTCACAAGCAGTCGTATAACGCTCCCGAGATGCTGTCGGGTCGCGAGTATGCTGAGCACAACATCGGTACCGACTATGGCGACGACGTTGACTGGTGGGATGAGATGATTAACCACAAAAACTTCTCTACGAAGCATCACCTTTCGTTGCAGTATGGCACCGACAAGGCACAGGTTTATACCTCGCTCTACTATGAGAAGCAAGACGGTATTGCTATTGTTGATAGCCGTAAAGACTATGGTGGACGTGTGAACGCCAACTTCAAGCTGTTTGACGGATGGTTAGAGTTTAAGCCGATGGTTGACTATCGTCAGACCTCGCGTAACAACCACTGGCCCAACTTCCAGCAGGCGCTGTTCAACAACCCCACCCGTTCGCCCTACGACTCTAACTCAGAGACGGGTTACAACATCTGGCAGAACGAGACCCTCGACTACAACGTTGTGGCCGATGCTAAGCTCTATACCTACGAGGGCGTTGACAAGTGGTTCAAGCCCAAAATGGTGCTGAAACTGAACATCAAGCCCATTCCTGGTTTGAACTTCCAGCAGTCGTTTGGTTATGAGAACCACCAGTGGGAGAACCACACTTATAACCCCAGCTACAGCCGCACGTCGATTGAAGACAACCACACGGGTTCGGCTTACCTCGGCTTCTCTAAGTCGGAGCGTATCACCTCTGAGGGTTACTTCTCTTATGCTAACGAGTTTAAAAAGCACTCTATCAGCGCTACAGCAGGTTACTCTTATTTCGAATATAACAGTGATAACTTCAACATGAGCAACTACAACTTCTCAGTTGATGGCGTTAAGTTCTGGGATATTGGTCAGGGCACTGGTCTTGCTGATGGTAAGGCTTCGATGGCTTCAGGCAAGGATCCTTCTGAGAAACTGTTCTCTCTGTTCGCTCGTGCCAACTATGCTTTCGACGACACCTATCTGTTGTCGGCCTCTATCCGTCACGAGGGCTCTTCTAAGTTTGCCTCTAAGAACCGTTGGGCCAACTTCTGGTCAGCATCTGCAGGCTGGCGTATCTCTAACGAGAAGTTTATGAAGAACATCTCATGGGTAGAAGACTTGAAGCTGCGTGTAGGTTATGGTGTTACTGGTAACAACAACTTCTCGTCTTCATACATGGCTAACATGTTAGGCTCTGACGCCTTCTGGTATCTGCCTAACGGCAACTGGAAGAAGTCGTATGGTAAGACACAGAACGTGAACCCCGACCTGGGATGGGAAGAGAAGAAGGAATGGAACTTCGGTATCGACTACTCTCTGTTTGGTGGACGCCTCTATGGTAAGTTCGACTACTTTATCCGTAACATCGACAACCTGCTTTATAGTGTGAACGTGCCGCAGCCTCCTTATACACAGGGCACACAGTGGCAGAACATTGGTAAGATGCAGATTAAGGGTTGGGAGTTTGAAGTGGGTGGCACACCCGTTAAGACCAAGGACTTTACCTGGAACTCGAACCTGAACCTGAGCCACAATAGTGGTAAGATTAAGACCCTGTGGGGTAACAACACTTACTTTAATGGCAACGGCTTCCCCGCTCCTGGTACTCCTGGTGATGCTGCTCGTATCGAGGAAGGCTCTACCATTGGTTCATTCTTCATCTGGAAGTTTGCTGGCTTCGACGACGATGGCAACTTCTTACTCTACGACAAGGACAACAACGTCATTCCTGCAACCCAGAAGACCGAGCTCGACAAACGTTACATGGGCAACTATACCCCGAAGCTCATCGCTGCATGGAACAACACCTTTACCTACAAGAACTGGGATTTGGGCATCAACATGCGCTCATGGATTGACTTCGACGTGATGAATACTGCTAACATGTACTTTGGTATTCAGGGTCGTGGCAACAACAACGTGCTGAAGGCTGCTTATACCAAGTTTAACCACATCAAGGGTGAGAAGCAGATTTGCGACTACTATCTTGAGGATGGTACCTTCTTGAAGATTGACGCTATCACACTGGGTTATACGTTCAATATGAAGAAGCTTACCAATAACATGATTAACAAGATACGTCTCTGGGCTACCTGTGGTAACGTATGCACCATCACTGGCTACAGCGGTATGAATCCTGAAGTGAACATCACTGGCTGGGATCAGGGTACAGAGAAATTCTGGAGCGACTATTATCCTACAGTTCGTACATGGACCTTCGGTATGCAGTTTAATTTCTAACCTATTATATTTGACAATATGAAAACGAATAATATATTGAAATCGATACTGGGAGGTGTAGTGGCCGCCACTGCGCTCACTTCTTGTAACATCGATCCCGATTTTTATTCTCAGGTAACCCCTGAGACCTTCTATACAAGTCAAGAGGCTGTGTACCAGCGCTACGCACGCCCCTTTACACACTGGCGCTGGTTTGCTGGTCACGATGATAATATGTGGCTGTTGCAAGAATTGGGTACTGACGAGTTTATCCAGCCTACACGCGGTAGCGACTGGTACGATGGTGCTAAATATCAGAAGATACACCACCATGAGTATGCCGAGGATATGGGCTTCATTGATGAAGGTTGGAAACTGTCGCAGATGGGTACCGCTCTCGCATGGGACGCTCTTGAGGATTTGAGCACTGTCGACTTCAACAAGTTGGGCTTCCCTGAGGGTACTCGTGATGCTATGCTCTCTCAGCTGCAAGGCTTGGTAAGCTACTTCTACCTCAGAGGTCTTGATATGTTTGGTGGTATGCCTCTCTACACCACTACACAGAGCGATATTAAGCCTCGTTCTACCGATGTGCGCACCTTCGAGTTTATCGACTCGCTGCTCACTGAGGCGCTGCCTAACGTGCCTGTAAAGACAGAGCTTGGCGCTAAGGAAACAGGTGCTATCAACGCTGCTGCCATTGCTACCATGAAGGCTCAGCTCTACTTCAATGCTCCTTCATATATCCGCCAGGAGAAGTGGCAAGAGTGTGCTGACATTTGCAAAGACATCATTGAAGGCAAGTATGGCAAGTATGACATCGATCCCGACTGGACCAATGTGTTTGGCTTTAACAACGATACCAGCCCTGAGATTATCTGGAGTGTGCCCAGTGAGCACGGTAAGCTTGAATCAGATGGTATGCACTGGTCGCGCATGGTGCCCTACAACTTCCGTAACTACCTTGGTGGCTTGGAAGACTCAGGTTCAAACAATGGTATAGCTTTGATGCCAGGTCTCGACCCCACAGGCACTCCTTACACTACCAAGCTTGGACGTATCTACTCTAAGTTCAACGACCAGGATATTCGCAAACAAAACTATGTATATCTTGGCGATGGTAAGTATAAAGGCATGTTCGTAGTAGGTCTGCAAAAAAACCCCTTGAACCCCGAGTGGGTGTGCTTGGGCTCACGCGAATATAATGGACAGATTATCAACGAGGTTGACCAGGTGGCTTACTTCTCACGCATAAACAATCCGAGATATAAGGATGCTAATGGTAACTTCCAGTATACAAGCGTAAACGATCTAGAGTCGAACATCGGTACTGCAGAGGAGAACTCTGGTATTCGTTTGTATAAGGTTAGTCCGCGTCCTAATCAGACCGATAAGAAGCTCATGTTCAACCCTGACATTCCTGTCATTCGTCTGGCTGAGGTTTACTATATGTTGGCAGAGTGCAAGATGCGCCTGGGCAAAAAACAGGAAGCTGCTGATCTCATCAACCACGTGCGTAAACGCTACTTTGAGGGGGGCAACGACCCCGACCCCGTTACTGCAGCCAACCTCGACAAGTATCGTATGCTTGACGAGTGGATGATGGAGTTTGTAGGTGAGGGCCGCCGTCGTACCGACCTCGTGCGCTGGGATGCTTACGTAACAGAAGACTGGTGGGATCATAAGGCTACCAATAACAAGGACCTGAACCGCTTCCCCATCCACTACTCAGTGCTTGAGGCTAACCAGAAGCTGGAGCAGAACCCCGGCTATGGTCGCAACTAAGAATAAGAAATTAAGTAATAAGATTGTTTTAGGATAATGCGCTTCGCGTCAAACCTTAAATACGCGAAGCGCCTATGAATAAGGTTTGCATAATAAAAAGAGGGTAACAGTTTGTTTTGCTGTTACCCTCTATTTATTTAAGTTGACGAGTTGACAAGTTGACAAGTAGACGAGCTGCTTGCTTTGTTGTTGAATTTTCTAATCAAACATTGATAAGCGTTGTTTCTAGCACGTCCTCTTCTCTGTCGCTTAGTTCAGCAAACAGCTCGTCAACTTGTTAACTTGTTAACTCGTCAACTACCAAGTTCAAACGCCATCCGTTCAGCCTCGGCAATAATGTCTTCGCGCGATTTGTCGCGGTGGGTGATGTGGCTGAGGTCAAACTCGTCGGCTTCATCATCATCATCGTCGGCTTCTTCTATCTCAGGAAGGCTGGAGAGGCTTTCTTTTGCGTTCTGAGCGCCTTTCTCGGCCTTGGTGGTATAGTTGTCTGCATACATGGGCGAATGGCGCTGTGCGCGATTTTTACGGCCTTTTTGCTCGCTACCCTTTTCATGGGTTGCTGTTTCGGTGTCTACCGTTTCGGTCTCTACCGCTTCGGTTATAGCCTCTTCGGTTACGGCCTCTTCCTGTATCGCCTCGTCGTTCTCCACGTAGTTGTTCGTGGTGGTAAGCGCGTTGGCAGCGTCAAGCTGTAGTGCCTTGTCGGTAAAGAAATCGTCGGGCTGCTCGGTAGAGGGCACTGTTTCAACGGGCATCTCCTCCATCTTGGTGCGGTTTGTCTTAGCGGCAAACACGGCATCAAGGAAGCCGGGCTCCTTCTTCAGCTTCTCAAGGGTGCGCTTCGAGGCCAGTTGCTGACTTTCTTTCTTGCTGTAGCCAGTGGCTTCGCATCCCTCCTGCTCTTCTATCACCACGCGATAGCCAAACACGGGGCTGCCGTTCTTATCTTTATGCTGGTCGGTGAGCACAAACTCAAGCTGCACGCGGTTCTTCTGTGTCCACTCTATCAGCTTGCTCTTGAAGTTCACCTCCTTATACGCCACCTTATCAATGTTTATCATTTGCGCCAGTATGCGCTTCTTTATGAACCGCATGCAGGCGTCGTAGCCACGGTCGAGGTAGATGGCGCCCACCAGTGCCTCGAAGGCGTTGCCGCCCATGTACGAGTTGTGTGAGGCGGCACGTCCGTTTGACAGGATGAGCTTTGTGATGCCCATCTCCTGTGCCAATCGGTTCAGGGTGTCGCGCTGCACCAGCTTCGAGCGAGTGTTGGTGAGAAAGCCCTCGCGTTTGCCGGGGAAATGACGGTACACGATGTCGCCCACAGCGGCATCGAGGATGGCGTCGCCTAAAAATTCGAGGCGCTCGTTGTTGATAGGCTTACCCTTGGCGTTGCGCTTAAACATGCTCTTGTGCATAAGTGCCAACTTATACAGCGAGATGTCGTGGGGATAAATGCCAATGATTTCGTATAAAGACATATAAAGCTCCTTTTCCTTGCGGAAGGGGAGCTTTATACGATCAATGATATTATTCAGCATATTTCTTGAATGCTACACATGCGTTGTGACCTCCAAAGCCGAAGGTGTTGCTGATGGCGGCACGCACCTCGCGCTTCTGTGCCTTGTTGAAGGTGAAGTTGAGGTTGTAGTCGATCTCCTCGTCGTTGTCGCCCTCTTCGTGGTTGATGGTGGGAGGAATGATGTCGTTCTTTACTGAGAGCACGGCAACCATAGCCTCTACAGCGCCAGCAGCACCCAGCAGGTGACCTGTCATCGACTTGGTAGAGCTGATGTTCAGCTTGAAAGCAGCATCGCCAAACACATCCTTGATGGCCTTGGCCTCAGAGATGTCGCCCACGTGTGTGCTGGTGCCGTGAACGTTGATGTAGTCGATGTCCTCGGGCTTCAAGCCAGCATCGTCAAGGGCGCGCTGCATCACGAGCTTAGCACCCAGACCCTCGGGGTGTGAGGCGGTAATGTGGTAAGCGTCGGCGCTCATACCCTCGCCCACCATCTCGGCGTAAATCTTGGCGCCACGAGCCTTGGCGTGCTCCAGCTCCTCAAGGATGAGGCAGCCAGCACCCTCGCCCATGATGAAGCCGTCGCGGCTGGCGCTGAACGGACGTGAGGCGTGCTCGGGGTCGTCGTTACGGGTTGACAGTGCGTGCATAGCGTTGAAGCCGCCTACGCCACAAGCGCAGATGGCAGCCTCGGCACCGCCGCCCAATATCATGTCGGCCTTGCCCAGACGCACCAGGTTGAAGGCATCGGCCAGCGCGTTGCTTGATGATGCGCAAGCTGATGTGGTGGTATAGTTAGGGCCGTTGAAGCCGTAAAGGATAGAGATCTGTCCTGATGCGATGTCGGCAATCATCTTCGGAATGAAGAAGGGGTTGAACTTAGGACCAGCCTCTTGGTGCTGACTATAATAAGACACCTCGTCTTCAAAGGTCTTGATGCCGCCAATGCCTACACCGTAAACTACGCCTACGCGCTGCTTGTCGATGGCGTCGAGGTCAACCTGACTGTCTTCGATAGCCTGTTTTGCAGCGATGATGGCGAGCTGTGTATAGCGGTCCATCTTGCGAGCTTCCTTGCGGTCAATATAGTCGTTTACATTGAGGCCTTTAACCTCGCAAGCAAACTGTGTCTTGAAATTGGTGGTGTCAAAATGGGTGATGGGGGCAGCACCGCTCTTACCTGCCAGCAGATTTGCCCAGGTTTCTTCAGCAGTATTGCCTACAGGTGTAACGGCGCCAATGCCCGTTACTACTACTCTTTTTAATTCCATGTCGTTGTTTTAATGTCTGGTGCTTGATATGAAAAGGTATGTTTTTTCGGTGCACTTATTTTAAAAGCGCAAAAGGTTGATGGTTTCTGGGTGAAGAAATGTTCAGGTGCCAGAAACTATCAACCGTTAAAACGTGCAAGCGCGGTTAGCGCCTCAGTCATCTTTTTGTTATTCTTCTTTAGCAATGCCGTGCCTCTTTACGATACGGGGCGTATGTAGGCCCCTTCGGCATTGAGGAAGGGGGTTATACTGAGGGGTGTGCCTTATTTGCTGTTCTCCTGGATGTAAGTGATAGCGTCACCAACAGTGGCGATCTTCTCAGCCTTATCGTCGGGGATAGAGATACCAAACACCTTCTCAAACTCCATGATGAGCTCTACAGTGTCGAGTGAATCAGCACCGAGATCGTTTGTGAAGCTTGCTTCGGGCTTTACATCAGCCTCGTCAACACCCAGTTTGTCTACGATAATGTCCTTTACCTTTGCTTCAATTTCTGACATAATTTTAATCTTTAATGTGTTTATAAACAATATTCTAATTTCAAAATCGGCTACAAAGTAAGTCATTTTTATCCGTTCTTGCAAATTTTTTCATTAAAAAAGCATAAAGTACTGCACAAACATAGTGGTTTTGTGCATGTTTTTGCCCTTTTTCTTTACTTATATCAATGCAAGTGGTTGAAAATATGACTTTTATGGGGGTTATTTGGGGTGGGGGTTTTAACGCTTTTATAAGCCTGTGGTGATAAGCCCCACTAAGCTTTTCTAAGCGGTGAAGGGGGCTTTTGGTCGGGGAAGCCTTTCTAAGCCTCTCTAGGCCTTTCTAAGCCGAGGGGAGTGGAGGGTGAAACGGCAAAGCTTTAGCCTGCTTACGAGAGCCGCAAAGCTATAGGATTTTTCACTTTTCCCTTTTCCCTATTTATTTTTCCCTTTTCCCTTACTTAGCTTTTCCCTCTCAATATCTTTTTGATATCGTTCAGCTTGTTCAGGGCTTCAACGGGCGTTAGGTTGTTAATGTCTAAGCCTAATATCTCGTCGCGTATCTGTGAGAGTACAGGGTCGTCGAGCTGGAAGAAGCTGAGTTGTAGGTTGTCGGCCTTGGGCAGATGGGTGGTTTTCTTGGCTTTGATGGTGTGGCCCTCAGCGTTGCTTTCGCCTTGTGCGTTGCTTTCAGCATGGCTTTCGCCATCTGTTTCGTCAATGCCCACTTGTGCGTTGTCGGCTTCGAGCTGTTTCAGCACTTCGTTTGCGCGTTTCACGATGCTTTTGGGCATGCCTGCTATTTCGGCCACATGAATACCGAACGAGTGTTCAGAGCCGCCTGGCATCAGTTTTCTTAAGAAGATAACCTTGCCATCAACCTCGCGCACGCTTACATTATAATTCTTTATGCGCGGAAACTGGCGTTCCATCTCGTTCAGTTCGTGATAGTGGGTGGCAAAGAGGGTGCGTGCCTGTGCGCCGCGGTGCTGGTGTAGATATTCGACAATGGCCCATGCGATAGAGATGCCATCGTAGGTAGAGGTGCCGCGTCCCAGCTCGTCGAAGAGCACCAGCGAGCGTGGTGTTACGTTGTTCAAGATGTCAGATGCCTCGGTCATCTCAACCATGAAGGTCGACTCGCCCAGCGCAATGTTGTCTGAGGCGCCCACACGGGTAAACACCTTGTCTACGGTGCCGATGTGTGCCTTGTTGGCTGGCACGAAGCAGCCCGTTTGTGCCATGAGGGTGATGAGGGCCGTTTGCCTGAGCAATGCCGACTTTCCCGCCATGTTAGGGCCAGTGATAATTATTATTTGTTGCTTCTCGGTGTCGAGACGAATGTCGTTGGGCACATAGCTTTCGCCCACGGGCAGCTGTGTTTCGATAACGGGGTGTCGGCCCTGTACAATGTCGAGGGCGTCGTCGTCAGCCACCTCGGGGCGCACATAGTGGTGCTCGGTGGCCGTCTTAGCAAAGGCCATGAGGCAGTCGAGTCGGGCTGTGATGTTGGCGTCGATCTGTATCTGCGGAATATACTCTTGCATGGCCGCAATGAGCTCGTTGAAGAGGCGTGTTTCGAGAATTAGGATTTTCTCGTCGGCACCCATAATCTTCTCTTCATATTCTTTCAGCTCTTGCGTGATGTATCGCTCGGCGTTGGCCAGTGTTTGCTTGCGCACCCACTCGGCAGGCACCTTGTCTTTATACGTGTTGCGCACCTCAAGATAATAGCCAAACACGTTGTTGTAGCCCACCTTTAGCGAGGTTATGCCCGTGCGTTCGGTCTCGCGCTGCTGTATCTCAAGCAGATAGTCGCGGCCGTGGCGCGAAATGCGTCGCAGCTCGTCCAGCTCGTCGTTATAGCCATCGGCAATCACGCCGCCCTTGTTTACCAGCTGTGGGGCGTCGGGGCGTATCTCTTGTTCAATGCGTTGTCGTAAGATAGAGCAGGGGTTTATCTGTTCGCCCATACGTTGCAGCCCCTCGTCGGTGGCGTTTTCCAGCGTCGTCTTCACGGGCACCAAGGCCGAGAGGGCCAACTTTAGTTGTACTACCTCGCGTGGCGACACACGTCCTACGGCCACCTTTGAGATGATGCGTTCCAGGTCGCCAATGCGGTGCAGCTGGTCGTCGATGCCGTCGGCAAAGGCTGTGTGGTCGAGGGCATACTGCACAATGTTGAGGCGTGCGTTGATGGCGTTTACATCTTTCAGCGGAAACACCATCCAGCGTCTGAGCATACGTCCGCCCATTGGCGTCACGGTTTTGTCGATAACGCCCAGCAGCGAGAGGCCGTCGGGCTGCATAGGCTGCACCAGTTCGAGCGAGCGAATGGTGAAGTTGTCGAGTCGAACGTAGCGCTCTTCCTCGATGCGTCGTAGCGAGGTGATGTGCCCGATGTGCGTGTGCTGCGTCATTTCAAGATATTGCATCACAGCACCTGCGGCAATGATGCCGTTGGCCAGGTGTTCAACGCCGAAACCCTTTAGCGAGGTGGTGCCGAAGTGGCGTAGCAGCTTTTGTCGAGCGGCGGTGTCGGTAAACACCCAGTCGTCGAGTTCGAAGATGCACCACCGTGTGCCAAACTGCTCGTCGAAGAGCGCTTTGCAGGCACGGTCGTACAGCACCTCTTTCGGTTGGAAGTTGGCCATCAGCTTAGCCACATAGTCGGCATTGCCTTCGCCCGTAAGAAATTCGCCTGTAGAGATGTCGAGGAAGGCTACGCCCACGCTCTGCCTACCGAAGTGTACGGCTGCCAGAAAGTTGTTCTCTTTATAGTTGAGCACGTTGTCGGCCATGGCCACGCCTGGCGTCACCAGTTCGGTAATGCCACGTTTCACCAACTTCTTTGTGAGCTTAGGGTCTTCCAGCTGGTCGCAGATGGCCACACGGCGTCCAGCCCGTATGAGGCGGGGTAGGTAGGTGTCGAGCGCGTGGTGTGGGAACCCAGCCATCTCGGTGTCGCCCTTTGAACTGCCATTATTGCGGCGTGTGAGGGTGATGCCCAGTATGCGCGATGCCGTCACCGCGTCGTCGCAATAGGTTTCGTAAAAGTCGCCACAGCGAAACAGCAGTAGCGCGTCAGGATGCTTTGCCTTCAGCGACAAAAACTGCTTCATCATGGGTGTGGGTTCATTCTGCTTGCTTGCCATTTTTATAAATATTTCATTAATATATCCCACACTGCAATGATGTGGCAGATAGATCCAGCCAAGACAAAGAAGTGGAACACGGTGTGCATATAGCGGCGCCCATTGAGGCTGTAAAAGAGGGCACCTGTGATGTAGCACACGCCCTCGCCAATAATCCATGCTACGGCGGTGGTGCTCACACACGCTATCAGAGGCTTAAAGGCCACGAGCACGCTGAGGCCCATCACCACGAAGCAGATGGTCTCGACCTTGCTGTGCCCCTTGAGCGAGATAAAACTTTTGATGGTGCCCGCTATGGCTGCCGCCCATATAAAGATGAACAGCGCCCATCCCCAGTAGCCGTAGTCGCGCATGGCGATGAGCGTGATGGGCGAGTAGCTGCCCGCTATGTGCCAGTAGATGGCGGCGTGATCCCATTTGCGCAGTCGCTCTTTCCATGGCGACCATGCGCTCAAGGCGTGATATACGGTGCTGGCTACGTATGAGCACAACATGCCAAACAGGTACAGTATAATGCCTGCCGTGGCCCATCCGTTACGTGCCCATCCGCACCACACCAGGAAGGCGGTGCCCACGGTGAGCCCTAAGATGATGCCAGCGCCGTGCGACCATGAGTTCCACAGCTCTTCTTTATGATTGAAAAATATCTTCATTTTTTGATTTTTAGGTGATAGGCCTTTCTAAGCCGTGGGGTGATAGGGCTTTGGGGTGATAGGCCTGTATAAGCCTTACTAAGCCTTTCTAAGCCGAGGGGAGTGGAGGGTGAAGGCTTACGAGAGCCGCAAAGCCATAGGATTTTTCACTTTTCCCTTTTCCCTTTTCCTTTTAGTTAACCACTGCTATCTTGCATACGGTGCCTTTCTTGCCATCGGCGGTGGCCGTTTGCACCATGTATACGCCGCTGGCCACCCGACGTCCTTTTTGGTCGGTGGCATCCCATGTAAAGGTGCCGCCGTTGCTGCGTCCTTCGGCCACCAGGGTGCCGTTGGTGGTTACAATCTTTACGTCGGCGTTCAGCGTGAGGCCTGTTACCGTAACAAGGCCGTTATAGTCGGGGCGTACGGGGTTGGGGTAGGCATATACATTGTCTTTTGTCATGGTCTCGGCAGGCTCAGAGGCATCGCTCATATACGAGCATAGGCCCACGGCGGTGCCTATATATACACGTCCTGTTCGTCCATCAACGGCCACGCTCTCAATTTCGTTTGAGGGTAGGGGCGAGTTGTCGGTGGTGAAGTGGGCTATCTGCTGCATGTTGTCGGCGCTGATAAGGTATATGCCGTTATCGTCAGTGCCCATCCATTTGCGGCCCGCCCCGTCGATGGCCATACATTTAATGCCCACGTTAGCCAGCAGATAGTCGGCCAGGTTTGTGCCATCGTTGCGTGGCACCTTTACCTGGTTAAACACCGTTCCGCCGCTTTCGAGCGTTGCCACCTCAAGCATGAGTGGTCCGGCATTGGTGCCTATCCACATATTGTGGTCAATATCTTCGACCACGCAGCGCACACCCGTTACCTGTACTGCCGCGCCATCTTCGTTGATGAACGATGTGTAAACATTCATCACATCGTTTTCAGTGTCGTAAGCTATGAGGGCAGGCTTGCGATAGTCGTCGTTGACAAACCACAGCAGGTTGCGCGAGTCGAACATCATGCTCGTCATCATATCCATTGAGCGCTGCTTGCCGTCGACCGTCACCATGAGGTTGCTGTTAGGGTGCTGTGTCCAGGTGCCATCCTTGGTTAATGATAGCAGCGATGTTGAGCCACTGATGCTGTTGGTAGCCCATAGCGTGCCTTTGTTGTCGATGGCGCATGAGAACACACAGGTATAGTTGGGCCAGCCGGCGGGGTCTTTCACCGTCTCGGCATGTTGTAGGGGCGAATTGTCGAGGTTCCAGCGGCGCCACAGCTGCCCATCTTTAAACTGGAAGATGCCGGGTATGCCCGACACGGTGATGTGTGAGGCGTCGGTGGGGTCGAAGCAGAGGTCGGTGATGCCGCGATATTTATAACTTAATGTCTCGGCGAAGGTGTCGTCGAAGAACGTCCAGTTGTCGCCATCCCATACCTGTACGGCGCCTGGCTGCTCGCCTGTGCCTCGGCCTGGCACGCTGTATAGTGTAGCGTTGCGCAACTTGATGCGTGCAAAGTGGTTGCTGCGCGGACTGTTAGGCAAGATGTTTGGGGTGACGATAGAGTAGGGGGCGTTGCTCTGTTCGCTCTCAAAAGCTATCTGCTGTGCTACGCCCTTGCTGCTGCCCACCCACCATGTATTGGTGGTGGCGTTGTATAGCCAGGCATAGGTGTTGTCGATATGCTGACTGGTGCAGTGCCCATCGGCGGTATAGATAAGCACATCGGGGCTGTAGGCGTAAAACAGTAGGCGGTCGGCGGTTTTCTGCACTTTCTTCATGTGGGGTGTCCACACCACAGCGCTGCTGCCATTGGCCTCGTTAATGGTGCACAGGTAGGTGTCAGAGGCGGCATACAGCTGGCTTTTCAAGCGCGCCACCATCATCCACGGTGTGGTGTTGAGCTGTGTCCAGGCGCTGGGCTGCATGAGGTTTGTGTTGAGGTTGCCTCGGTACAGCCCCTTTACGGTGGCGGCAAAGATGGTGTTGCCCTCAACGAGCACGTCGTTTACCTGTGTGCCCATGTTGTAGGTGTCGTCAATCTCGCCGCGTGCCATGTTCAGTTTTATAATGCCAAACATGGTGGTGAGATAGGCGTGGCGCCCTGCCATGACGATGTTTGTTACCGTCTTGTCTTCGGTCATGGCCTTGTTGTAATAGTCAGGCACGTTGACCACCGACCCATCGGCGTGCAGAATGTCGATATTGCCATTGCTGTATAGCACCAGCAGCGCACGCACGGTGGCGTTAAAGCTGATGTCGGCAATGCTGGCATCGCTCAGCGGGCTGCCCTTGCTATAGGTTGTGCTTTCGCCAGTGTTTACATCATAGCTCATCACATTGCCTGATGCCAACACCCAAACACGTCCGCCACCTTCAACAATACGCGTAACGTCATAGTAGGCCAGAAATGCTTGCCACGAGCCCTGTTGCTGGGCTTGTATGGGCACGAGCGTGGCCACCATGAACAGACAGAGAAGGTACGCCCTTTTTATCGTGAGCACACGAAAGGCGTGAGCGATGGTTGAAAGTGTGGATGTGTGTGGTGTAAGCATATCAGATGTTTTGTGACAAAAGAAACTGTGCCAACTGCTGTACGGCGCGTGCGCGGTGTGAGATGGTGTTCTTCACCGCGTCGCCCAGCACAGCAAACGACTGGTTGTAGCCCTCGGGCACAAACAGCGGGTCGTAGCCGAAGCCTCCCGTGCCTGTGCGTTCGGTGGCGATGGTGCCGTCAACGCGCCCCTCGAAGAGGTGCACATTGCTGGCATCGGGGTGTGCTGCGTCGGGCAGCAGCAGGGCGATGACGGTGCGGAAGCATGCTTTACGGTTAGTTTGTCCCTCGAGTTCGTGCAGCAGTTTTCGCATATTGGCTTCCGAGTCGTGCCCCACACCCTCGGCATAGCGTGCGCTATGCACGCCGGGGGCGCCATCCAGTGCGTCGACCTCCAGCCCGGTGTCGTCGGCAAAGACGGGCAGATGATAGCGTGTCATCACATATTGCGCCTTTTGCAAGGCGTTGCCCTCCAGCGTGTCGGCCGTTTCTGGTATGTCGGCGTGGCAGTTGATATCGTTCAACGACAATACCTCAAGCTTGTTGCCCAGAATTTGGCGTATCTCCTGTAGCTTGTGGGCATTGTTCGTGGCAAATACTATTTTCATTGTTGTCTTTAATGTTTTTCTTGTTTTGCAGGTGTGTTTGCAGCTCTTGTGTGTGCTTGTCGGTAACCTTCACCTTGATGTGGTCGAAGCCCTCGCCAAAGACGCCTATGACGGCACTCTGGCTCACGAAGGCGTTGGGGTCGATAATCTTGATGAGGCGGAAGATGGCGGGGCTCTCGTTCTTGCGCGCCAAGATGCACAGCACCTTCATGTCTTGGCCGGTGTACCAGCCGTGTCCGTCGAGAATGGTTACGCCGTGGTCGAGCTTGGTGCCTATGGCGTAAGCTATCTCTTCGTGCTTGCGCGAGAAGATCATAAACTGCACCGACTCGCGACGAGCGTTCATCACATAGTCGAGCACAAAGTTTTCAATCATCATGGCGCAGAGACCTGTTACCATGATACGCAAGCCCATCTCATAGTTGTATTTCTCACAGAACACGGGGAATGACGACCCGATGATGAGGATGTCGACAATGATGAGCACGGTGCCCAACGACAGGTTGTGATACTTGTTAACCACGGCGGCCACAATGTCGGTGCCGCCCGTCGAGCCGTTATGTAGGAACACTACGGCCAAGGCCGAGCCTGTAAAGCAGCAGCCTATCACCATCGACATAAACACGTTGTTCTCGCCCAGCAGGCGTAGCATGTGCCCGTCGGCGCCGGTCATCAAGTTTTGCGCTATCCATAAGAACACGGATAGGGCCAGGATGGCATACACCGTCTTCACCATAAACTTGAAGCCCAGTATCTTCAGGGCCACCACCAGCAGTGCCAGGTTGATGATGAAGTAGGTGTAAGAAATGGGTATGTGCGATGCGTAATAAACAATGGCAGCGATACCCGTTACGCCTCCCGTCACAATCTGGTAGGGTAGCAGGAAGACGGTCCAGCCGAAGGTGTACATCAGCAGACCGAGGGTGATGAAGAGGTAGTCTTTCACCTCATTGGCAATAGCTTTGTTCTTGAACATAAAACTTACTTCACTACAATATTCACAATCTTCTTAGGCACCACGATCACCTTCACCACGGTCTTGCCATCAAGATATTTCTGGCTCTGTTCGTCGGCCAGCACGGCAGCCTGTATCTCGTCGTTCTTGGCGTCGGCAGCAAACTTCTTCTGGAAGCGTGCCTTGCCGTTGAACGACACGGTGAGCTGCACCTCGTTCTCAACAAGATATTGCGGGTTGAAGGCGGGCCACTGTGCGTCGCATACCGAGCCCTGTCCGCCTGTGAGGTGCCACAGCTCTTCGGCAATGTGTGGTGCGAAGGGTGCTATGAGCACGGTGAGCTGGTTGAGCAGTGTGCGGTTGTGGCACTTCTGCTGTGATAGTTCTGACACGGCAATCATGAAGGCCGAGATGGAGGTGTTGTATGAGAACTTCTCAATGTCTTCGGTTACCTTTTTGATGAGCTTGTGCACGCTCTTCAGCATCTCGGGTGTGGGTGTGTTGTCGTCGAGCTCGGCCTGGTATAGGTTCCAAAACTTCTTCAAGAAGCGGTGGCAGCCGTCAATACCGTTGGTGTCCCAGGGTTTGCTCTGCTCAACGGGGCCGAGGAACATTTCGTACAGACGCAGGGTGTCGGCGCCATAGCGCTCAACAATCATGTCGGGGTTTACGACGTTGAACATCGACTTCGACATCTTTTCAACGGCCCATCCGCAGATATATTTTCCGTCTTCCAGCACAAACTCGGCGTTCTGATATTCGGGTCGCCACTGGCGGAAGGCGTCAACATCGAGCACGTCGGCGTTAACGATGTTTACGTCAACGTGTATGGGGGTAACGTCGTATTGGTCTTTCAGACCTGCCGATACAAAGACGGGAGCCTTCGAGTGGTCGTTGTTGTTAATGCGATATACAAAGTTGCTACGGCCCTGTATCATGCCTTGGTTAACGAGCTTTTGGAAGGGCTCTTCTTTGCACGACACGCCCAGGTCGAAGAGGAACTTGTTCCAGAAACGTGAGTAGATGAGGTGGCCTGTGGCGTGCTCGCAGCCGCCTACATATAGGTCAACGTTTTGCCAGTAGTGGTCGGCCTCGGTCGATACCAGTGCCTCGGTGTTGGTGGGGTCCATGTAGCGCAGATAGTAGGCCGACGAGCCTGCAAAGCCTGGCATGGTGTTGAGTTCGAGGGGGAAGATGGTTTTGTTGTCAACCAGTGCCTTGTCTACCACCTTGTTCTGTGTGGTGTCCCATGCCCACATCTTGGCGCGGCCCAAGGGTGGTTCGCCGGTCTCGGTGGGCTTGTAGGTTTCAATCTCGGGCAGCTCGAGGGGCAGACACGCCTCGGGCACCATTTGTGGCATGCCGTCTTTATAGTAAACGGGGAAGGGCTCGCCCCAGTAGCGCTGGCGCGAGAAGATGGCGTCGCGCAAACGGTAGTTTACCTTCACGCGGCCCAAGCCTTTCTCGGTAACAAACTGCTTGGTCTTGGCAATGGCCTCTTTCACGCTGAGGCCGTTCAAGGTGAAGCCGTCGAGGCTCTCCTTGCCAGCAGCGGGCGAGTTGGTTACGATGCCTTCTTTGGCGTCGAAGCTCTGCTCGCTCACATCGGCACCCTCAATCAGGGGGATGATGGGCAGGTTGAAGTGGCGGGCGAAGGCGTAGTCGCGCGAGTCGTGAGCGGGCACGGCCATGATGGCGCCTGTGCCGTAGCCTGCCAGCACATATTCAGAAATCCAGATAGGAATATCTTCGCCTGTGAAGGGGTTTACGGCATACGAGCCTGTGAACACACCCGTTACGGCGTGGTTGGCCATGCGGTCGAGCTCGGTGCGCTTCTTTACGTAAGCCAAATATTCGTCTACGGCAGCCTTCTGCTCGGGGGTGGTGAGCTGCTCTACCAGTTCGCTCTCAGGAGCCAGCACCATGAAGGTGACGCCGAAGATGGTGTCGGCGCGTGTGGTGAAGATGGTGAAATGTTTTTCGCTGTTTTTTATTGCGAACTCCATCTCGGTGCCTTCAGAACGGCCTATCCAGTTGCGTTGTGTTTCTTTTATCGAGTCGCTCCAGTCGATGGTGTCGAGACCGTCGAGCAGACGCTGCGAGTAGGCCGAGGTGCGCAAGCACCACTGGCGCATCTTTTTCTGCACTACGGGGTATCCGCCGCGCTCGCTCACGCCGTTTACCACCTCGTCGTTGGCCAGCACGGTGCCCAGACCTGCGCACCAGTTTACCATGGTTTCGCCCAGGTAGGCTATGCGGTAGTTCATCAGCGTTTGCTGCTTCTCAACGTCGGTCATGGCGTTCCACTCGTCGGCAGTGAAGGTCAGGGGCTCGCTCTGTGCCACGTCAAGGCCCTCGGTGCCCTTCTGCTCGAAGTGTTCAACGAGCTTGCTGATGGGCTGTGCCTTGTGGCAGGTGTTGCAGAAGAAGTGGTTAAACATCTTCTGGAAGGCCCACTGTGTCCAGTGATAGTATTTGGGGTCGCAGGTGCGCACCTCGCGGCTCCAGTCGAACGAGAAGCCTATCTTGTCGAGCTGTTCGCGATAGCGGTTAATGTTGGCTACGGTGGTAACCTCGGGGTGCTGTCCTGTTTGTATAGCATACTGCTCGGCGGGCAGGCCGTAGGCGTCGTATCCCATGGGGTTCAGCACGTTATATCCGTTGAGGCGCTTAAAGCGTGCGTATATGTCGCTGGCAATGTATCCTAAGGGGTGTCCTACGTGCAAGCCGGCTCCCGAGGGGTAGGGGAACATGTTCAACACATAAAATTTCTTTTTGTCTGCTTGTTCGGTCACGCGGTAGGTGTTATCTTTCACCCACTGGCTCTGCCATTTCTTCTCAATGTCTCTGAAATTATATTCCATATCTTGTGTTTTTTATTTGCACATAGTAACGCTTTTTTCTTGCGTACAATAACGCATGATGCAAAGTTACATATTTTTTTTCTAAGGTAAAAAGGTTTTTCTATAATATACTTAAGTTTCGCATGTCTTTGACATGCTGTCCCTTTTCCCCACTACGGCAATGGTTTTCATCCTAACGTACCCCTCTGACAGGTATATAAACCCGTGGCGAGCGTTGTGCGTGCCCCACGAGTTTTTGGCAATAAACCACAGTTGGCCATCGCTGCCCTGAGCGGTGCCCACGAGGCAGAGGCAGTGGTCGTCGGTGGTGAGGCGGCGCTCGATGAGCTGCTGTCGCACCTGCTGGCATCTTTCGGGCTCAGGGGTGGGGCAGTAGGCCAAACCTGCGGGCCAGTTGAAGCCCGGCTCGCTGATGTCGCCCTCCCAGCACACGGGGTGCCCGCTGTGCAGCTGCTGCTTGATATATTGCACCAGCGTGTCGATGGGCAGGTTATAGAACGTGTCGTTCAGCTGGTTGTCGTCCATCTCCAGCGGCACATCGGTGTAGAAGGGGTGGTGCGTAACGCTGGTGTAGGCGCGCCACTCGTTGCGTAGGCACACGCTTTGGGCAAAGTCGAGGGGCGAATATTCGGCCCCTAACATATAGATGTGCTTGGGCAGATAGCCCACCGTTTGGTTGCACAGACGGTCGACGGCCGCGTGCAGCTCGGCCAGCGATGTTGTGGCGTCGGCAGCCATCATAGCACGTCGGGCCAGCGCTTTATAGTTGATGTTTTCGGTGGTCCAGTAGCTGTCGTAGGGCATGGCACCCTCTTCGCGCAACAGGTGCAAGGCCATAGGTGCCATGCCACGCATCGAGATGGGGCGGTGGCGCGTAGAAAGGCGGTAGGCCACGGCCTGGCGCTGCAGCCACTGGCGTGCCATATAGTGAGGCGAGAGGTTCACCGAGTCGGCCTGCACAAGGTGCTCGGTCTCGATGGTGGCCAGCATGGCATAGGCCCAGCATAGCTCGCTGTGTCCCTGGTCTTTAACAGGGGTGGTGGGCAGACGGTGCTCGTGTGTAAACCTGATGCCGCCGCCTGCCGTCTCCGCCTGGCGTGGCTGGTTGTGGCAGGCCGTGATAAGGCACAGGCAGCACAGCGCTATGCCCATGTGGCGTAGAAAGGTGTTTGTGTGCATGTTGTTTTTGTTTTTTTTGACCTTTATTATGCTTGTTGTGATGATTGAAACCAAAAAAATAGTAACTTTGTAAGGCATAACCCATTGACAGCCTTACCGCCCGTTGCGCGGATGATGCTCGAGGATAGCCTTACGCAGACTCTCGTCGCCCAGATGCGTATATACCTGTGTGGTGCCCACATGCTCGTGGCCCAGCATCATTTGTATGGCACGCAGGTCGGCGCCACCCTTCAGCAGTTCGGTGGCAAAGGTGTGTCGGAAGGTGTGTGGCGAGATGGTCTTCTCTATGCCCGCCGCCTCGGCTTGCCGCTTCACCATAATCAGTATCATGGTGCGTGTGAGGTGAGCGCCACGGCGGTTCAGAAACACATAGTCGGCTTCGCCTGGCTTGATGGCCATCAGGTTGCGGTGCAAAAACCACAGGCGCAGCTCGTGTATGGCGCTGTCAGAGATGGGCACGAAGCGCTCTTTGTTGCCCTTGCCGTTTACACGAATAAAGTGCTGGTCGAGAAACAGGTTGCTCATCTTCAGCGTTACCAGTTCGCTCACACGCAAGCCGCACGAAAACAGCACCTCGATGATGGCGCGGTTGCGTTGTCCCTCGTTTGTTGAGAGGTCGATGCTCTGCTCTATGCGGTCTACCTCGTCAACCGACAGCACCTCGGGCAGATGTTGCCCTATCACGGGCCATTCAAGCAGTTCGGTGGGGTCGGTGTCGATGTAGCCCTCCATCAGCAAGAAACGAAAAAACGAGCGCACACCGCTTAGCACTCGTCCTTGCGACGAGGGCGCTATGCCCCATTCGTGAAGATGGGCGGCAAACTGCTGTAGGTGCTCAAGCGTTACCGTTTCGGGGGAAAGCCCTTCGCGCTGCATAAAGCGCTCAAGGTGTGCCAGATCGTTGCGATAGGCCTCCATCGTGTTGGGCGAGTAGTTTCGCTCAAGGCGCAGATAGCGCACATAGCGGCGCACTAACGGCGCAATGCTATTGTTTGTTGTCATGGTGCAAAGATAACTAATTAAGTGAAAAGTGAAAAGTGAAAAGGAGGAGAAAAAGTGAAAAACGAAAAGTGAAAAGTGAAAAATCCTATAGCTTTGCGGTTCTCACGCTTAGTCCCCTCGGCTTAGAAAGGCCTATTGAGGCTTAGAAAGGCTTATCACCCTATGCTCTAAATAAAAAAAACAAAAATATGAACATTCAAATCATCAATGGCCCCAACCTCAACCTGTTAGGTAAGCGTGAGCCAGGCATCTATGGCCAGTCGGCCTTCGAACCCTTTCTCGAGGCGTTGCGCAAACAGTACCCCGACGTTACCATCGAGTATTATCAGAGCAATGTTGAGGGCTTCTTGATCGACCACATACAAAAGGTGGGCTTCACCACCGACGGCATCATCCTAAATGCTGGCGCCTACACGCACACCTCGGTGGCACTGCACGACTGCATACGCTCGGTGCCATGCCCCGTCATCGAGGTACACATCAGCAATGTGCATCAGCGCGAGGAGTTCCGCCATAAAAGCATGATATCGGCAGCCTGTAAAGGCGTGATAGCAGGTTTCGGCCTCGATAGCTACCGCCTGGCGCTGGAAGCAATATTGAAATTGTAGGGGTGGGGCTTATAGGTCATATGGGTCTTATAGATCTTATAGGTCTTATAGGGCTTATAGGTCTTATAGCTCTTTTATTTGCTTTGGTTAAAACACTTTCTCAAAAAAATGACTTCTTTAGAACAATATCTTTTATCGCACAGCGACCCTGAGCCCGAATATCTCTATCGCCTGTATCGTGCCACGCACATACACACCATTCACGGGCGCATGGCCAGCGGACACCTGCAAGGCCGTCTGCTAACCATGCTCACACAGCTGCAACGTCCGCATAACGTGCTGGAGGTGGGCACCTTTAGCGGATACAGCGCTCTCTGCATTGCCGAGGGCTTGCCCGACGATGGCACGCTATACACCTTCGAGATTAACGACGAGATGGAAGACTTTACACGACCCTGGATAGAGCAGTCGGACTATGCCGATAAGATACGCTTCATCATTGGCGATGCTAACGAACTGGCACCCACGCTGGGTGTGAAATTTGATATGGCGTTTCTTGATGGCGACAAGCGCACGTATCTCGACACCTTCAACCGCTTGCTGCCTCTCATGAACTCTGGCGCCCTCATCTTGGCCGACAACACGCTGTGGGATGGTCATGTGGTTGACCACGCCTATGACAACGACCGTCAGACATCGGGCATAGAACAGTTTAACGACTTTATTGCCAACGACCCTCGCGTAACACGTGTGATGCTGCCTCTGCGCGATGGCCTCACCCTGATTAGGGTGAAGTAAAAATGTATCGCTATCGCTCAAGAACAATAATATTAATAATAAAAACTACAAAAAAGGACAATAATTGAACAACAATATCAACAACAATTGCCCAACAAAGAACAACAATATTATTGTGAGCATTTTTAGCTAAACGGATGCGCCCTCCAAGTAGGACGGTGGCCTCCGTGCCCCGTCCTCCAGCAAGAAGCAGGGGTATTTACTCCCCTCTCCAACGGGGAGGGGTAAGCCGCGAATAGCGGCGCGGGGGTGGGGCTTTAAATTACAGTCTGAAAGCCTTGGTTTCAGCTTCTGATATCAAGGGTTTCACAGCCTAAAACCCATGCTTTTAGGGCCTGAAACCAAGGGTTTTACAAACCAAGGGTATCAATAAGAAAAAGTGTAAGCAAAAGTTTCTGTTTTGCTTACACTTTATTATTTTTTTATTATTTTGGGGCTGCCATAGTGAACTTAGAAAAACTGAGGGTTTAAACCTAGATGGGTCATCAGGCCGTTTCATGTGTTATTTTATCCCGAATTGGGGTAATATTTTCTGAATCACCCTCGGCTTGTTTTTAGGCCCTCTCTATAGCAACGAAAAACGTTATTTCTTCTTCAATCGCGCAAACTCTTTCTTTGCCTTCTCTAATTGTTTCATGAAGGCGGGCGAGGTGTGCAACTTGGCAACGGCCACCGAGGCGTATAGGTAGCCAGCGTTAATATCGCTCTGCCAGTGGGCGCCCACAATCACTCGACTTTCGCCATACATATAGCCGCGTGCTATGAGGGTGTCGGCACGGTAGGGGTTGATCTCGGTGAGCAGCAGCGCTGCCGACCATCCGAAGAGGGTGTGGCCTGAGGGAAACGACCCGTTCTTTGACAGTGCGGCATCGTCTTTGGGCATGCCCGACGGCTCATGAAACACCATGAACGGACGACGACGCATAAAGGTGCTCTTCGGTGTCCAGCACAACTCGTCGCAGGTGAAGAGGGCATCGTTTAGCAGTCGGTAAATTTCGGGTGTGTGCTCGGGCGAAATCTCCAGTCCGAAGGGCTCTGAAAACTCTTTGCACAGCCAACTCATGCCATACTCGGCATCGCGCTTGGCCAGTTCGCCACGCGGTGTTTCGCGCACCGACTTGCCCCACAGATAGCGGGCCATATCATACTGGAAGGCGGCCGAAAGGCTGTCGGGTGGTGCCAGTGGCGTGTTTAGCATATTGGGCATCTCTTCAGGGGTGAAGTAGGGTTGTGGTTTCTCGCTCTGTGCCAAGGCGGTAGCGCTAACGGTGGCGCCCATCACCAAGGCCATAATAATACGTTTCATTGTCATAGCAGTATCTCTTTTTATTTTGTTTTTATGTTTCTTGTAACATACTTTTTTGTCTATGCCACCACCCGTTCCCATTCCTCCCGCTTCGTGACGAGGGGGAGAAGGTGAGGGGTAAGGATGGGGTGTAAGAGGGGTAAGGGTGGGGTGTAAGAAAGGGTGGTGGAAAAGGTAGGACCTTTCTTAATGCGCCTCGAGCCAATTGTCGCCCCATCCCGAGTCGGCCACCAGTGGCACACTCAGGTTTACGATATGTTCCATCTCGTTCAGCACAATCTCTTCAACCAGCAGTTCTTCGCCTGGCACCACCGAGAAGTTGAGTTCGTCGTGTACCTGCAGTATCATTTTCGACTGTAATTGCTTCACGTGAAACGCTTTATAAATGCGTGCCATGGCCATCTTGATAATGTCGGCAGCGGTGCCCTGAATGGGGGCGTTGATGGCGTTGCGCTCAGCAAAGGCGCGCACGGTGCCGTTGTGCGAATTGATGTCGGGCAGATAGCGTCGGCGCCCAAACAGCGTCTCGGCATAGCCTTTTTCGCGTGCCTCGGCCTTGGCCCGCTCCATATATTCGTACACCTTTGGAAACGACTCGAAGTAGCCATCAATCAGCGCTTTAGCCTCGGCGCGACTGATGTCGAGACGCTCGGCCAAGCCGAAGGTGGTGATGCCGTAGATGATGCCGAAGTTGGCACGCTTGGCACGTGTGCGCTGGTCGCGTGTCACCTCTTCGATAGGCACCTTATATATTTTTGCTGCCGTGGCGGCGTGAATGTCGTGGCCCGAGCGGAAGGCGCTGATGAGGTGCTCGTCTTGGCTGAGGTGTGCCATGACGCGCAGCTCAATTTGCGAGTAGTCGGCCGAGAAGAAGCGGCAATGTTCGTCGGGCACGAAGCAGCGGCGTATCTCTTTGCCATCGTCGCCTCGCACCGGAATGTTTTGCAGGTTGGGGTTTGACGACGACAATCGGCCTGTGGCTGTGACGGCCTGGTTGAAGGTGGTGTGCAGATGGCTGTGGGCATCGGTGAGCAGCGGCAGAGCGTCGACATAGGTGCCCAGCAATTTCTTTAACCCTCTGTGTTGCAATATCTTTTGCACGATGGGGTGCTGGTGTGCCAACTGCTGCAACACTTCCTCAGAGGTGACATACTGGCCTGTCTTGGTTTTCTTGGGCTTCTCAACTAACTGCATTTTGCCAAACAATATTTCGCCCACCTGTTTGGGCGACGCTATGTTGAACGACTCGCCCGCCAGCGTGTATATCTCTTGTTCAATGTCGTTGAGGCGGGCGTTGAAGGTGGTCGACACGTCGGCCAGCGCTTCGGTGTCGAGACGCACGCCATACAGCTCCATCTGTGCCAGCACGGGCACCAGGGGCATGTCGATGTTGGTAAACACGTCTTTGGCCTGGGTGCCGTCGAGCTCGGTGTTGAGGTGCTGTGCCAGGAGCAACGACACATGAGCCAGGGTGCCTGGGGCGGTGCCTTCGGTGTTGAGGTGCAGCAGGGTGTCGGACAGGTAGGATAGGTCGTGCTTCAGTTCGGGCTGCAACACATAGTGGGCGAGCATGACGTCGAAGAGTTGACCCTTGAGGGTGAGCCCTTCGGCCGACAGCTGTTTGAGGTGTTGCTTGAGGTCGTGCCCAGCTTTTTCTATTTTTTCGTCTTCAAGCACCTGGCGCAGCACTGCGCACATGGCTTGGCGCTCGGCAGGGTCGGCGGGAAGGACGAAGCGCACGGTTTCGGCTTCTGAAGCCGACAAAGTGACGGCCGAGAGGCTTACAGGCACCGACGATTGTCCTTCGACTTCTATTCCGAGAATTTGTTTTGACAAGAAAAAGTCAATCTTTTCTTTCGCAACAGTCGCGTTATTAGCGGTTTGTATATTTATACATAGCGTTTTTACCTCGTTTTTAAACAAGTTTTCGGCATCGTCTGCCTCGTCGTTCGTATTTGTGCCAAACAAATCGAACTGCGGTTTTACTGTCTTTTGCTTATTTTCACCTTTTTTAATAAACTTGTCGGCGAGCTTCGAAAACTCCAGTTCGGTGAATATTTTTTGCAGTTCGGCCTCGTCAATGTCTTTGATGCGCAGGGCATCGAGGTCGAGCGCGATGGGCACGTCGCAACGAATGGTGGCGAGGAAGCGCGACATACGTATGTCGTCGGTGGCGGCTTCTACTTTTTCGCGAAGTTTGCCTTTGATGTCGGCGGTGTTCGACAGGAGGGTGTCGATGTCGCCAAACTGTGTGATGAGCTTGACGGCGGTTTTCTCACCCACGCCAGGGCAGCCAGGGAAGTTGTCGGCCGAGTCGCCCATCAGGGCCAAGAGGTCGATAACCTGCTCAGGCGAACTGATGCCATACTTCTCTGTCACCTCGTCGGGGCCCATGACATCGTAGCCGCCTCCATGACGGGGGCGGTAGATGAACACGTTTTGGCTGACGAGCTGTCCGTAGTCTTTGTCGGGCGTGAGCATATAGGTGGCTATGCCCTCGGCACCTGCCTTAGTGGCCAGGGTGCCAATGACATCGTCGGCCTCGAAACCGTCGACCTGCAACACAGGAATGTGCATGGCGTGCAAGATGTCTTTGATGATGGGCACCGAGGCGCGTATGTCTTCGGGCGTGGCCTCGCG
Source organism: uncultured Prevotella sp. (assembly GCA_900552675.1). GTDB lineage: Bacteria > Bacteroidota > Bacteroidia > Bacteroidales > Bacteroidaceae > Prevotella. Next base: position 3,351 of record USAI01000003.1, on the reverse strand, counting down.
CTGCGCCTTATATTGTGGGAAGGCTTCGTCGCGAAAGGTCTTGCCGTGGTCGAAAGCAACGCCTAAAAGGGTGGGGTGCTCTTTGCTAAGTATCTCGTGAAGGGTGTTCATAAAGCCCATGACGGCCGAGGTGTTCATGCCCTTCGAGTTGATGCGTGGGTTCTTAATAAAAGCATAATAGGCCCTGTAGATAAGGGCGTATGCGTCGAGAAGAAACAGTTTGTCCATAATAAGTGTGATGTTTGACAGCGTAAAATTACGAAAAATAGTTGACGTGGCCACCCTTTTCGCCTTAGTTTGTCGTTTATAACCAAGATTTTCTGTAATTTTGCATCGCATAGCGTATGCGCCTATCGCTCAAGCTTGGCACACCATCATGCCAATGGGGTGGGGGCGCTTATTCAACTAACAACAAGATTAAGTAAAGGATATATGGATTTTTTATCTACCATTAAACGCCCTATCGAAAGCGAACTGAATACGTTTATTGAGCTGTTTAACCAGTCGTTGATGCATAGCGACGGCCTGCTGGGTCGGGCGCTGGAGCATATCAGGAAGCGAGCAGGAAAACGTATGCGTCCGATGCTTATCTTGTTGATGGCCAAGAACTTTGGAGGGGTGAGCGAGGTGACACAGAACGCGGCCATTGGCCTGGAACTGCTACACACGGCATCGCTGGTGCACGACGATGTGGTGGACGAGAGCGCTGAACGACGCGGACAGGCGTCGGTAAACGCTACCTATGATAATAAGGTGGCGGTGCTGGTGGGCGACTATATCCTTTCTACGGCGCTGCTGCATGTGGCACGCACCCACTCGGAAAAAATTGTTACTTATTTGGCTGAACTGGGCCGTACACTGTCGGATGGCGAGATATTGCAGCTCTCAAATATCGGGCGTCGCGACATCTCTGAACAGGTGTATTATGATGTTATCAAGCAGAAAACAGCGGCGCTGTTTGAAGCTTGCTGTGGCATTGGGGCGCTGTCGGCTGGCGCCAGCAACGAGGATATTGAACGTGCTAAACAGTTTGGACAAAACCTGGGCGTGATATTCCAGATTCGTGATGATATTTTCGATTATTATGACTCGCCCGAAATAGGTAAGCCTACAGGTAATGATATGGCCGAAGGTAAGCTTACGCTGCCCGTTATCTATGCCCTGAACTCTGCGGGCGATGAGGCAATGATAGCACTGGCTCTGAAGGTGAAAGACCACATGGCATCGGCCGAAGATATCGCGCGCCTGGTGGCTTTCGCAAAAGAAAAAGGTGGTATCGATTATGCTGAAAAACGTATGCAAGAGCTGCATACCGAGGCTCTGCAACTGCTCGACGCAATAGCTAAAGAACACGGCGGCGAACCCATAAAGAACGCCCTAAAAGCCTATCTCGACTTTGTGATATTGAGGGAGAAATAAGCTTATCCTTGCCCCTATACAGCCTTACCTTTACCCTTCAATAACTAATAACCCTTATCACCCATAAAGGCCTTGTGGTAACACTAAAAACCACGATATTCTTTTCTTGCTTTTGTCATCATTTCTCGCATGCCTCCTTGCTCGATAAACGCTGTTTCGAGCTTTTTAATGAGGCGGTCGAGCAAAGTGTCGGTTTGATGTATAAGGGTAATGGCTATATTAGCAATGGTTTCGGCTGAGCGTGCGGGTGGGGCGGCACGATAATAAGCGCTGTCGTTGTGTGCAGCGCAAGCCCGTTTCGCTTGTGCTAAACGAGGATCGTCGGGTGACCATACCAATAGGTCGCGCACCCTAAGATAATCTTCATAATCAACTAACAATTCTTGCAGACTGGCTTTTGCCACGTTTGTTAGTTTTATTTCGGTTTCTTTTGATGTGTTGCCTGCTGCTGCTCCCTCCGCAATATTTTGCTTTCCTGATCTTGCCGCCTGTATCATTTGGTCAATGGTGCGGTCGCCTTTCTCTAAAAAATGGTGCGCAAAATAAAAGGTTACATCATACACACATTCGGCTTTCTGGTAGGCTATCAGGTTTTTATAGGAGCCACCATGTGGTAAAAAGGGTTTGGCTACAGGCATAATAGTAAGTTTTTTGTAGTGTTTTGGTGGGGATAGTTTTTTTGAAAAATAAAACTTTTGAGGCTTTTTGCTTAGGCTTTTTAAAACTATAGGCTTTTGGTTCTTAAATCTTTAGGTGTTTAAGCCTTTGAGTGTTTAAGCCTTACTAGGCCTTCCTAAGCCCTTCTACGCCTTTGTTGACGGTGTTCGCATTGTTTGCCCCACCTTGGTCAAAGGCTTAGGCAGGCTTAGGTAGGCTTATATAGGCTTATCTTCCTTCAAGGCTTATCTTCCTTCAAGACCTTTGGCTTAGAAGAATTTCACCTCTTGTCCTTCGAGTTCGCTCAGCAGCTGGTTTGCAAGACGGCTGGTGCCTAGACGGAACCACTTGTTAGTGAGCCACTGCTCGCCCAACACCTCTTTTACGATGGTGTAATAGGTGATGGCATCCATCACGCTGTTGATGCCGCCAGCGGGCTTGAAACCAATCTGTATGCCCGTTTGGTCGTAATATTCTTTGATAGCCTGGCACATCACGTAGGCAGCCTCGGGTGTGGCCGAAACCTTCTCTTTGCCAGTAGAAGTCTTGATATAGTCGGCACCAGCGTACATCGAGAGGATAGAGGCCTTCTTGATGTTTGAAGCGGTAACGAGGTCGCCAGTTTCGAGGATAACCTTCATGGCGGCATCGCCACAGGCAGCCTTCAGCTCGGTGATATCCTCGGCGCAGCTCTCGTAGTCGCCGCACAGGAACTTGCCTACGGGCATCACGATATCAATCTCGGTAGCACCGTCTTTTATGGCGAGGGCGGTCTCGGCAACCTTTACCTCGATGAGGGCTTGTGAGCTGGGGAAACTGCCCGACACGCAAGCTATCTCAACGCCTTCAACCTCGAGGGTGTCGGCCACGATGCTGGCGAAGCAAGGATACACGCAGATGGTGGCCACGTGAGGAAGGTCGGGATACTGCTCGTCGAAGGCGTTTACACGCTCGGTGAAAGCCATGACAGAGGTGTCGCTATCGGTGGTTTTCAGTGTGGTGAGTTCGATGCTGCCCATAAGGAATTTCTTTACCTCTATGGTGTCGTTTTGAGGCACTTTCTCGGCAATGATGGTGCGCACAGCTTCCTGCACGGCCTTGTCGTCGATGTTCAGGTTATACTTGCTGAACGCCTCTTCAATCTTGCTTGTCTTAGGGGCTGCTCCAGCCTCGATGTTGAGCTTGTTGGGCTCGATGTTCTGTGTGATAGACATAATTTTGTTCTCCTATTTTTTTGGTTATGTTATTTGTTTTCTTTGGGGTGGGGGTATGGGG
>USAI01000002.1 GCA_900552675.1 uncultured Prevotella sp. | reverse complement strand
CTGCAACCTTCTGATCCGTAGTCAGATGCTCTATTCAGTTGAGCTACGGAGCCATACTTCTTAAAAGCGAGTGCAAAGGTATGCATTTCTTTTTGTTCTGCCAAATATTTTGCAAACTTTTTTCTATTTTTCTTGTTTTATTGCCGCCTGTATGCAATAAAATGCTTATTTTTGCATACACATTAAAACATATTACCACGTAACCCTACATCATGACGCGAGCAACAAAAAACCTACTTATATTGTCTGTGGCACTTGCTGTGGCCATGGTGTCGAGCCTTTTTGTGGGGCCCGTACACATACCAGCGCACAGCATTGTAGACATATTGTTAGGGCGCGAAGCCAGCCAAAGTAGCGAGGCGTGGCGCTTCATTGTGCTGCAAACCCGTCTGCCACAAACCCTTACGGCCGTGCTGTGTGGTGCCGCCCTGTCGGTATGTGGCCTTTTGTTACAAAACATTTTTCGCAATCCGTTGGCCGACCCCTCAGTCTTCGGCATCAGCAGTGGCGCCGCCTTAGGTGTGGCCGTGGTCATGTTGCTAATGGGGGGCAGTAGCGCTGTGGCGGGCTTGGCGGGCATGGGGGCCGTGGTGGCAGGCGCTTTTGTGGGCGCTATGGCCGTAACGCTGGTGGTGTTTGGCTGTGCCCTGGTGGTGCGCAGCCGTGTGGCCCTGCTCATCATCGGTCTTATGATAGGCTATTTAGCCTCGTCGGCCATCACCTTGCTCAACTATTTTGCTACTGAAGACGGCGTAAAGTCGTTCCTTGTGTGGGGCATGGGTAGCTTTGTTAGCGTGTCGCCCACACAACTGCCGTGGCTGGCCGTGGCCGTGCTGGTGCCCTTGCTGCTGGCCCTTACGCTGGTAAAACGCCTCGACATCATGTTGCTGGGCGATGCTTATGCCCTGTCGTTAGGCGTAAGCGTGCCTCGTGTGCGCCGCATGGTATTGCTGCTCACAGGCTTCCTCACAGCCGTTACCACCGCCTTTTGTGGTCCCATCGCCTTCATAGGCTTGGCCGTTCCACACCTTGCACGTTTGGCCGTGCGCACCGACAGTCATCTCTGCCTCATGCCTGCCTCGTTGCTCATGGGCGCCTTGGTGGCAGTGTTGTGCCAGATAGGGTGCTCGGTGCCTGGCGGTGGAGGGGTGCTACCCGTAAATGCTGTCACCCCCTTGGTGGGTGCCCCAGTGGTGCTATATGTCATCCTGCATGCCGAACGTAGGGCATAGGTTGGCTCTTATATCGCCATTACTGAAAAAGAAAAACGCTATAAACACAATATTATCATGAACGATAAAGAACGCATATTGGCGCTGCGCAAGCAGCTAAACGAACATAACTATAAATATTATGTGCTGAACGAGCCCGACATCACCGACTTTGAGTTTGATGCCCTGATGCGACAGCTGCAACAGCTGGAGGCACAGCACCCCGAACTGGCCGACCCCAACTCGCCCACACAGCGCGTGGGCAGCGACCTGAACCAAGAGTTTAAACAGGTGGCGCACCGTTACCCCATGCTGTCGTTGGCCAATACTTATAACCAAGAAGAGGTGCGCGACTGGTACCAAAGCGTGCAACGTGGTCTGCAGGGCGAGCCTTTTGAGGTGTGTTGTGAGATGAAATATGACGGACTGAGCATTTCATTGACTTATGTGGATGGCCAACTGGTGCGTGGCGTGACACGTGGCGATGGTATTCATGGCGATGATGTAACGGCCAACGTGAAAACCATTCGCTGCATACCCTTGGTGCTGCCAGGAACGGGCTATCCGCACGAGTTTGAGATACGTGGCGAGATACTGATGCCCTGGAAGGTGTTTGAACGCTTGAACGCCGAGCGCGAGGCTGCTGAAGAGCCTCTGTTCGCCAATCCACGCAACGCTGCCAGCGGAACGCTGAAGAGCCAAAACTCGCGACTGGTGGCCAGCCGACAACTCGACAGCTATCTCTATTATCTGCTGGGCGACACGCTGCCCACTGATGGGCACTATGAAAACCTGCAAGAGGCGGCGCGCTGGGGCTTCAAAATTAGCCAAGGTATGAAGAAGGTGAAGACGCTGGAAGAGATCTTTGCCTACATCGACTATTGGGATACCGAGCGCAAAAATCTGCCTGTGGCTACCGACGGCATTGTGCTGAAGGTAAACTCGCTGCGCCAACAGCAGCGTCTGGGCTACACGGCCAAAAGCCCTCGCTGGGCTATCGCCTATAAGTTTAAGGCCGAGCGCGCCCTCACACGTCTCGACGAGGTGACCTATCAGGTGGGCCGAACGGGTGCCATCACGCCAGTGGCCAATATGCAGCCTGTGCAGTTGGCGGGCACCACCGTGCGTCGCGCCACGCTGAACAACGAAGACTTTATTCGCAGCCTTGACCTACACATTGCCGACTATGTGTATGTTGAGAAGGGCGGCGAGATTATACCTAAGATAGTGGGCGTAGAGGTAGATAAGCGTCCGGCCGACGCAAAGCCCGTAACCTTCATTACCCATTGTCCTGAATGTGGTGCCCCGCTGGTGCGCTATCCTGGCGAGGCTGCCCACTACTGTCCGAACGATGCTGCTTGTCCGCCACAAATAAAGGGGCGCATTGAGCATTTTATTGCTCGCCGAGCCATGAATATCGACTCGCTGGGCCCTGAAACCGTTGACGAATACTTCCGTCGCGGACTGATACATAACATTGCCGACCTGTATGACATTAAGGTGACCGACATTTGTGCGGGCGGAAACAAACAGCGCTCGGCACTGAAAATAGTGAAGGCTATTGAGGCATCAAAACAGGTGCCTTTCGAGCGCGTGGTGTTTGCCTTGGGCATACGCTTCGTGGGCGAGACGTCGGCACGCCTCATTGCTCGCCGCCTGGGCAACATTGATGCGCTCATGAACGCATCGCTTTCTACCCTGATGCAGATTGATGGGGTGGGCGAGGTTATAGCAAATAGTATCTTGTCTTACTTCCGTAACCCCACCAACCGCGAGATTGTTGAACGTCTGCGCGCCTGTGGCCTGCAGATGAGCATTGTGAGTGATGAGGCCGCACCCGCATCAAATGTGCTTGAGGGCAAGAGCATCGTTATTAGTGGCGTGTTCCAGCACCACAGTCGCGACGAGTATAAGGCGCTGATAGAGCGTCATGGCGGAAAGAATGTGGGCAGCATCAGCGGTAAAACGTCGTTTATATTGGCGGGCGAAAACATGGGGCCTTCAAAGCTTGAAAAGGCTGAGAAGCTGGGCATAGCCATCGTTGATGAAGACACATTCTTGAAGATGATTGAAGGAGAATGATAACACTTATGATAAAAACAATGCGTAAAGGCTGGGTGCTGGCCGTGGCGCTGCTGTGGGGCAGCAGCGTCATGGGGCAGACGAAAGCGCCGCTGACCGAAGCCGACAGCCAAGAAACCTATACCTGTGTGCACGATGCTGCAACGCTGGAAGATGGCGATGTGGTGGTGATTGCTAACGCGGGCTATGGCTATGCACTGGGTAAGCAACAAAATACAAATAATAGGCAAGGCGTGAAGGTAGAGATTGCTAATGAACAATTAACGCCTAACGAGCAGGTGCAGCTGATAACGCTGAAGAAGCACGACGATACATGGGCTTTGGGCGTGGGTGATAACCAATGGTTGTGTGCTACAGGAACCAATTCGACACAACTGAAAACCACCTCGAAGATGAATGAGTATGCTTTAGCCAATATTTCAATAGAAGCGGCTTCAGGTAACGCTTGCATAGACTTTACAGGCCCTCATGCAAAAAATATGGTGATGCGTTTCTCACACACATCGAAGGTCTTTAATTGTTATACCTCGCTCACCAGTGTCGACTCTCTTCAAATCTATCGTCGCACCCGCATCATCCCTTCCTTAACCTTGACTGATGATGGCGCCGACCTTACACCTGTTATCACAAAAGCAAAGGGCGCAACGGTGCAACGTGTTACACTGAACCGCCACTTTGTGGCCGATGGCGGCTGGCATACGTTATGCTTGCCTTTCAACCTTACGGCTCAAGATATTGAAGAGGTGATGAGAGGGGCCGAGGTGGCCGAGTTTTATGCCGTGACAATGGAGGCTGATGGTGCGCTGACCTTGGGCTTCCGACCCGTTACTCATACGTTGGCGGGGCATCCGTATTTGGTGCGCATGGCACGCGAGGTAGAGCAATGCGTGTTTGAAAATAAACTGATAGCGTCGGCACAACCTGTGCCTGTAACGCTAACAACGGCCGATGGTAGCGAATATACCTTCCAAGGCATCTATGCGCCCACACGTTTACAAGGCACCGATTATCGTTTCCTACGTTCTGATGGCGCCAGCTTTGCTGTACCTAATGGCGAGGGAAAGGTTGATGCCACACGTGCCTACTTTGTCTTTAGCCAGCCTATCGAGTCGGCACAGTGTGTCTTCTTACCAGCCACATCGGGCATTGAAGCGCCTAATGCGCCTGATGCGTTGGGCGCTACATCGTTGAGCCAAGGGGCTCGCTCAAACATTGCTTACGATTTGATGGGCCGACGTCTGTTCTCCACGAAACAGCAAAAAGGCATTGTGGTAGTGAACGGTAAAAAGATGTTGTTGAAATAGAAAAAAAAGGAAAACATGAAAATAATAGTAGAACAGCAAATTGAAAATGTGTGCCCACGCTTTGTGGGCGCCTGTGTAGAGGCCGAGGTAGAGAACTCGCCTTACTCGGAAGAACTGTGGAAGGTGATTGACCGACAGGGCGAACAGTTTAGGCAGCTCTTCACCACACAAACCGTAAAAGATATTAGTGCCATTGCGGCCACACGCAGCGTATATAAGGCGTGCGGTAAGGATCCGTCGCGCTATCGCCCGTCGTCAGAGGCGCTGATACGTCGTATGTTGCAGGGCAAACAGCTGTATCAGATTGACACGCTGGTCGACCTTATCAACCTGGCCAGCATTACCTATGGTTACAGCATTGGTGGCTTTGATGCCGATAAGTTTGATGGCGACACATTAACCTTGGGCGTAGGACGTGAAGGCGAGCCTTACGAGGGCATAGGCCGTGGTCTGTTAAACATTGCGGGGCTGCCTGTTTATCGCGATGCTACGGGTGGGGTAGGAACGCCCACCAGCGATAACGAACGCACAAAGATGACGTTGGGCACACGCCGCCTCGTGGCCTTGGTAAACGGATATGATGGCAACGAGCACGACGTGCAGGCCACTGCCCAACTGATTATCGACCTCGTAACCCGCTTCTGCAATGGCCGTAACGCCCACTTCTTCCTTTATAGATAGTGATTTCTGTTGATAACCTCACATATTTATTGTCCATTTCTAATGTCGGGAGGACGGGGCACGGAGGCCACCGTCCTACTTGGATAATTCATGGAACATCGTGTTCAAGTAAAACACGTGTGTAGCGCGAAATAGATTGTAAAAAACACAACAATATTATCAGAACCTGTAAGAGGGCTCACCTTTAGTACACCCCAAAAAACAAAAAACGCTTGTAAGCTATTCACTTACAAGCGCACAATACTTTAATTGATGTACCCAGACCCGGGGTCGAACCGGGACGGATTGCTCCACTGGTGTTTGAGACCAGCGCGTCTACCGATTCCGCCATCTGGGCATTGCGGGTGCAAAGGTACAATATATTTTTTAATGTGGCAAGCGTTTTTGTAAATTTTTGCTTTATTGTTTCAAATATTTTTTTTAATTTTGCCACCAGAAAGCCATAATAGCATATCAAGAAGCTTTTGAGCATACCTATATATGGTATAGATATATATAATAACACCTATTTATTATACATATCGTACGTGAAACAACTTTCTGAAATAATTAATAAAACAATAATAATTTAAAGAGAGAACGACGATGAAGAAAACTTTACGCCTATTTGCAGTAATGCTTACTGCGCTGTGGGGTGTGGCAGCCACTGCCACCGCTCAAAAAATCACGTTAGACCCCGACCGCACCACTAACGAGAACGCTGTGTACAACGCAGCCGATAAGTCGGTAACATTGACCGCCACCGCGCCTAAGTACACCATAATGGATTGGGACACCTTTCTGTATGAGGAGTTGACACACATCGACTCGGTAACCATTAGTCGCCGCCCCTCAGGCAAGTTTGATAACACCCAACAGATTGCTACCGTTAAAGACGTAACTGTAGGCGGTGAGATAAAATATATCGACAAGACCGTTGAGGCAGATAGCAACTACGAGTATCTGTTTACCGTATATGTTGACGGTTTGAACAGTACAAACGGCTTTATCAACGTTTACACAGGTTCGCTGCCAGGCAATATTTCTAACTTTACTGCTTCAGTAGCCAACTATAAGGTGGGTACCGTTGACATCAGCGTTACCGCTCCTACCAAGATGAAAGATGGTAGCCCATTGACTGAAGGCGTATGCATTGATGTTACTAAAGGTTCTATATGGGATGGCTATGAGGTTGTGCACACCTTTGAGAACGTAAAGGCTGGACAAACTTACACCTATAAGCACAATGTAAGCGAGATGGACCAAACAATACAATATGTGGCCTATGCTCGTTGTGGCAAGAACGGTATTGGAATAAAAGAGTCGGCCGAAACACACGTAGGACTGGTAGCTCCTGAAACCCCTCAAAACTTTAAGGCTGTGCGCCAAGGCGACAACGTAGTGCTGACATGGGAGAAGCCCCTTACAGGTCGCTACAATGGCGACTATGACGCCGAAAACACTACTTATAAACTGACACGCGTATACCTCGACAAGAGCGAGGTGATTGCTGCCACCAACATCAGCGGCTACACCTATACTGATAGCCCCGAGGCAGACGAGGAAGAGAACATTACTTACCAGCTGGTGGCTGTAAACTCAGAAGGCGAGTCGGCAAAACCCGCAGTGAGCGGACAGGTAGCCATTGGTAAAGCACTGGAGCTGCCCTTCGAAGAGTCGTTCTTTGGTAGCAAGTTTACACACAAGGGTTGGATTACCGCTACATCACAAAACGACCCCTACTTCACCTACAAAGCTTGGAACCTGTATGCAAACAGCACGGTTTACTATCTGCCCGAAGACAAATCACTGGCCGTAATGCCTCAAGATAACGATGGTGGTCTGGCTTGCTGCTTGTTCTACGGACACAGCGAAGACGGGCAGACCGAGAGCCTTATCTCTCCGCACGTGAAGCCCGCTGGAGCCGACAACGTAGAGTTGAAGTTTAACTACTGGGAGATGGCTTCTGACGCCACCAAGAACGAGATGAAGGTTTGGGTAAGCCGCGACGACAACGCATGGGAACTGCTGTGGGCATCGACACTGAAAGAAGAGTTTGAGCCCCAGTGGTCAGAGGTAACACTGCCCATCGTTAACACCAAGGCAAACGGAAACATACGTATTAAGATAGATGCTATCCGTCACGATGGCCCCATCACCAACGTTCTGCTCGACAACATCACTATGACCGAGCTCGACGCCTCTGGCATCAACACCGTGAAGCCCGCTATCGTAGGCGAAACTGAATACTACACCCTCTCAGGTGTACGCATCAACAAGCCCGCCACACGTGGCACCTACATCGTGAAGAACGGTGATAGCGTGAAGAAAATTATGGTTAAGTAATTAGTAGGCACACCATAACCAAGCGCCCGTTGCACATAACAAATGCAACGGGCGCTTTTATTTTTTGTAGAAAGAAAAAAAAAACGGTTCAGATAATATTATTGCGAGTATTCTTTTTTATCTAACGGAAGCCCTCTCAAAGTAGGACAGGGGCCTCCGCGCCCCGTCCTCCAGCACCCAGCACTTTTAAATAGATAACCTCACATATTTTTATTGCCCATTTCTAATATCGGGAGGACGGGGCACGGAGACCACCGTCCTACTTGGAAAGTTCGTGTTCAAGCAAAAAGACATCATACGCGCGAAACAAGACTCTTAAACACAACAATATTATCTGAGGCAAAATAACGAAAGAAAAGGCTGTTTAGGTTTATTAGCATTAAAAACATAATAAAACTTTGGCTGGGACGTTTTATATTTGTAACTTCGTAAACGAAAGCCAGCGCTTGTCGCAGCATCGCGTTACGACAAACTACTTTCAATCCGAACATAACCAAACATCGTGAATAACATGAACGATAGAAAAAACTATTATTGCGTGATCCTTGCAGGAGGTAAAGGGCGCCGACTGTGGCCTTGCAGCCGCGAGCAGCACCCCAAACAGTTTATCGACTTCTTCGGTACAGGAAAGACACAACTACAACAAACCTTTGAGCGCTTTGAAAAAATAGTGCCCAAAGAAAATATTCTGATCAATACTAACGAGGTATATGCAGCGTTAGTAAAAGAGCAACTGCCCGATTTGCCCGAAGCCAACATCATGGCCGAGCCCATATACCGCAGCACTGCACCCAGCGCCGCATGGGCTATACACCGCATTAAGAACTTGAACCCCAAGGCCAGCGTCATCATCACGCCCAGCGACCAAACGGTGTTCAACGAAGAGGCATTTGTAAAAAATGTAACCGACGGACTGAACTTTGTAAGCCATACCGACTGTGTGCTCACCATGGGCATAAAGCCCACACGCCCCGAACCAGGATATGGCTATATACAGCTGGGCGAATGTGCCGCAAACAACGTGTATCATGTGCAGTCGTTCACCGAGAAGCCTGAACGCCATTTTGCCGAAGTGTTTGTAAACAGTGGCGAGTTTTACTGGAACACGGGCCTCTTCCTCACTAACGTGTCCTACGGTTTTGAGTGTTTCTCAAAATTGCTGCCTGTGGTGCTGCGCGACTTCGATACCCACGTAACCGAATTTTCGATTGAGAAAGAGAACGAATTTATTCATAACAACTTCCCCTCCTACCCCAACATCTCTATCGACTGTGGCATCTTAGAACGCTCAGACAATGTGTATGTGATGCGCTGCGACTTTGGATGGGCCGACCTGGGCACGTGGCACAGCCTATATGAGGCCATGCAGAAGGGCGAGGGCGACAACGTGGTGATTGACAGCGACGTTATCATAGACAATGCCCACAACAATGTTATCAAGCTACCGAAAGGCAAGCTGGCCGTAATCAATGGCCTTGATGGCTATATTGTGGCCGAAAAAGATAATGTGTTGCTGGTGTGCAAGAAGGAAGACTCGTCGGCACTGGTTCGAAAATTTGTGAACGAGGTGCAGATGAAGAAGGGCGACGAATATATCTAACAAAGAAATATAACATAAAAAAAGAGGGTGTGTCAAAATAGGAGTTAGAGGAAGTTAAGAAGAAGTTAATCCATCTACGATGGATGGAAGTTAACAGACAAATGCTTTATTTTCAGCAATTTATACATATGTCCGCTAACTTCTGTTAACTTCGGGCGAAGCCCAAACTTCTTTTAACTTCTATTTTGACACACCCTCTTTTTTATTGTGTAAATAATAAATGTAAGGGCACAGATAGCAAGAAGGGCAAGATGTTTCTTATCGCTATCTTATGTTCCGATTACAGTTTCTTAAATTCGGCGTAAATCTGTGCGGCAACAGCGCTCATCTCCTCATCGCTAAGCTTTTGCTTGGGGTTTGAGAAAATCATATCCTTCTCGCTCTGCATGGGCACAAGGTGTATGTGTGCATGGGGCACCTCAAGGCCCAGCACAGCTTGGCCCACCTTGATGCAAGGCAACACGCGCTTGATAGCCACGGCCACCTTCTTAGCAAACACCTGAAAACGAGCCAGCTCGTCGTCTTCCATGTCGAAAACATAGTCAATCTCGCGGCGCGGGATGACCAGTGTGTGGCCCTTCACCAGCGGATTAATGTCGAGGAAAGCGTAAAACTCGTCGTTCTCGGCACACTTAAAGCTGGGTATCTCACCAGCAGCAATCTTTGAAAAAATGTCCATCGTTCAGTTTCTTTCCTTTTTTTGATCAATAAATATTGTTCTTTGTTTCGCGCTTCAGGCTCATTTTTTAAACATTAATGCTCATTAATTGAACATTAATGGTCATTAATATAGCGCTGCACGCTGTTTCTTCTCTCTTGGCAAGAAAAATATTAATGAATAATAAATGAGCATTACTGTTTTCCATCTCTACAAGCAACGGAGAAACATTGCAAGTAAAAAAGAGAATTCTATCCTACAGTAATCTTGTCAACACGCAGGCGAATGATGCCACGCGGAATTTTAATCTCAGCCACGTCGCCCACCTTCTTGTTCAGCAAGCCTTGTGCAATAGGTGTGTGGATAGAGATTTTGCCCTCACGCAGGTTGGCCTCGCTCTCGCTCACGATGGTGTATGTCATCTTAGCGTTGTTGGCCAAGTTGGTCATCTCAACGGTCGACAGTATCTGTACGGCATCGGCACTGAGGCGCGATACGTCTACAATCTTTGCCTCGGCAATAGCCATCTTCATCTTGTTAATTTTGTCCTCGAGGTGAGCCTGTGCCTCTTTGGCGGCATCATACTCAGAATTCTCACTCAAGTCGCCCTTATCTCGAGCTTCGGCAATGGCTGCCGATGCCTTGGGACGCTCTACAGTTTCGAGCTGTTTCAGTTCGGCCACGAGCTTGTCGTAGCCTTCTTGTGACATGTAAGCCATAATAAATTAATGTTTAAAAGTTTTCATTAAGGACAATAAAAACAAAGAATTCCGACACATGGTCTTGTGCTGTCGGAATTCCATATTTGTATAATCCTTTTATCTTGATTGTTTATATGTTCGTTCGGAACGTTGCTTTTGCAAAGGTAGGAAATATATTTGGAATAAAAAAATATTCGCCCCACATTATTTCTTTTTCAGCACTTTACAGCGATGAAGAAGCTGAAAAGTGCAACCGCACAATTACTTTATGAAATAAAGTATGAACAACGCAATGAACAAAATATGGCAAGCACCTTAATACGCAATATAGGGTGCCAAGCGTTGCAAATCGGCCTCGCTAAAATCTTTCATTAGGCGTAGTTGGTCGAGATGGGTGATGGGGCCTCGCATACGTCGATAGTCGACAATATCGCGCGCCTGATAATAGGTAATGTAGGGGTGGCGGCGCAGCTGGTCAAGGCTCAGTTTGTTCACATTCAGTTTCGTCACGCCATGAGCGTCGGGGGTAAAGAAAGCGAGGGCCGAGGGCGGGAAGCCTTCAATCTCGAGCAACTGTTGGGCTGAATGAAAGCCACCCAACTGTTTACGATAGGCCACTACACGGCGCGCATAATAGCTGCCTATGCCTGGCACGCGCTTCAGGAGGGTGGTGTCGGCTGTGTTTAGGGCGATGTGCTCGCCCGCCTTCAGCTTTACAGGATATTTTATCGAGTCGCGTGGATGTGCGGCAGCAGCATTGCCCGAAGACTGGGCAGTGCTACCTTGACCATACGCGCCACGGTTTTGGCTATACCCTCCACGCTCTTGGGCATAAACATCGGCAGCCAAACGATAGTCGGCACCTATGCGAATGTAGGGCTCGAGCTCGCGATATTGCTTCACCGTGAGGCCATAAAGGCGGGCAAAGTCGGTGGGGCGATGATAGGTTCCGCCCTTAGCGCGATAGTGATAAATGCTGCGCACCTGCCAAGGGGTGAGGCCAAGACGTAACAGCTGGGTGCTGTCGGCGGTGTTAGGATCGAAGACGAAGCGTTCGGGGGTGCGTGGTGTAAGGGCCGCATCAATGGCAGAAGTTGAGGTAGAGGTAGCAGCTGGAGCTTCAACCAACAGGCTCGTTGCCGTGTCGGCAACCTGCGAAGTGCCACCATTGGTACTGCTCACGCCCGCACGATAAGCCAGCCCTGCCACGGCAATAAGTAACACAACAAGGGCAAGAGGCAAAATGCGCCGATCGGTGCCCGCAAACCGAAATAAGGTTTTCAACCACTTCATAGTTTTTATAACAAGCCAAACTGGTGTAAGAAGACAATGATAATGCACGTGGGTGCCACATAGCGCACCAAGATGAGGAAGAGGCGGAAGAAGGTGGCGGGTAGCGTGTCGGCGTTAGTAAACTCGTCGCGCACCAATTTCTTTGGCAGATACCAGCCCACAAAGGCACAGGTAAAGATAGCACCAATGGGCATAAGAAATTGGCCAGTAACATAGTCGCACAGATCCATCACACTCTTACCAAACAACGAGAGGCCAGCAGCAGCGCCACACGATAAGGCACAAACAATGCCTATCACACCACACACGGCCGACTGTATACAGGCGCCTGCCTTACGTGTGATATGCAGCTCTTCATACAGCAAGGCTGTGCCTATCTCGTGCATTGATATAGTTGAGGTAAGGGCCGCCAAGGTGAGCAAAGCATAAAACAACACCGACATAACATAGCCCACTGCGGGCACCGAAGCAAAGGCTTGGTTAAACACATTGGGCAAGGTGATAAACACCAGCGAGGGGCCACTATCAGGACTGACGCCTACCGAGAAGGCAGCAGGAAAAATCATAAGACCCGCAAGAATGGCAATAACGGTATCGATAACAGCTATCTGTATGGCCGACTTGCCAAGATTGGTTTGTCGGCTGAAATAAGAGGCATAGGTGCATAGGCACGACGTGCCCATCGACAAAGAAAAGAAAGCCTGTCCTAAAGCATCGAGAAACATTCCTTTGTTCACCTTGCTAAAGTCGGGCTGAAACAAAAAGCTAATGCCTTTTGTAGCGTCTGGCAACAGGCACGACGACACCGCTATGATGATAAGCAACACAAAAAGGGTGGGCATAAGCATATTGCTCACTTTCTCAATGCCATTGCGCACACCATGCGTAACAACAATATGGGTAAGAAAGATAAAGGCCAAACTGCAAGCCACAGGTTTTATGGGATGGGTGCTGAAAGCCGTGAAATAGGAGGCTATCTCTTGGGCTGAACCCATCAGTTGGCCCGTGAGCGAAGCGTAAAAATAATATAAACACCAGCCAGCCACCACAGCATAAAAGCCTAATATGATGGTAGACGTAACCATACCCATGGCACCCACCAACCACCACGGCTTGCCACCCGACAGATTAAAATAGGCACGAGCAGCATTTGAACCCGCACGTCGGCCCACAATAAACTCGGCTATCATACCAGGTATGCCCAGCATGAACACACATATTATATATACAACGATAAAGGCGGCACCCCCATCTTTGCCTGCAAGATAGGGAAAGCGCCATATATTGCCCAGGCCCACCGCCGAGCCAGCAGTGGCCAAAATGACACCCAACTTTGTTCCGAAGGTGCCACGATTTTCTATTTTAGCCATGAAGGAAAATCAAAGTAAATTAAACTGATGCAAGAAGATGAGCAAGATGGCCACAGGTGCTACAAAGCGCAAGCAGAACAGGAAAAGGCTAAAGAAGCGACCGCTCAGCGTGCCCCAGTTGGTAAACTCGTCGCGCACCAGCTGCTTAGGCACATACCAACCTAAGAACAGGCAGGTAAAGAAGCCGCCAATGGGCAACATGAGTTGGCCTGTAACAAAGTCGAAGACATCAAACAGGTCGGTGCCAAACAGCGATAAGCCTGGCACTGCGCCTAACGACAACGAGCACAAAGCACCAATAACGCAGCACGACAAGGTAACGATGAGGGCTCCACTCTTGCGCGAGATATGAAACTCTTCAAAGAAGAACGCCGTGCTTACCTCGTGCAAAGAGATAAGCGACGTGATGGCTGCCAGTGATAACAAGGCATAAAACAGCAGAGAAATAATATACCCCAACCAAGGCAAGGCGGCAAAGGCCGAATGAAACACGTTAGGCAGGGTGATGAAGATGAGCGAGGGGCCGCTGTCTGGATTAACACCCACTGAAAAGGCAGCAGGGAAAATCATCAAACCAGCCAGCACGGCAATGGCGGTATCGATAAACGATATCTGTACGGCCGACTTCAACAAATTGGTTTGTCGGCTGAAGTAAGAGGCATAAGTGCAGATGCAGCCCATGCCGATGCTAAGCGAATAGAACGACTGGCCGAGGGCGCTCAGGAACACATCCTTGCTTACCTTTGAGAAGTCGGGGTAAAAAAGAAAGCTGACACCCTTACCCGCATTGGGCAACAGGCACGACGACACCACCACGATGAGCAGCAACACAAACAGTAATGGCATAAACAGTTTTGAGGTTTTCTCAATACCACCACGCACGCCATGAATAATAATCCAGTGCACCAAAAGGAGGATGGCCACCGTCCAGAACACGGGCTTGAAGGCCGACTGCGAGAAGGTGCTGAAATATTCGGCCACAAAGCTGGGCGACCCTTGCAGATGCCCTACGGCCGAAGCCAAGATATACTGTAAACACCAGCCCGCCACCACAGCATAATAGCCTGTGATGAGGAAGCCTGTGAGCACCCCCAGGTAGCCTACATACTTCCAGGGTTTGCCATTAGCCAGTTTGCTATACGCACGCGCTGTGTTTGAGGCGCCATGACGGCCAATGATAAACTCGGCCACCATGCAGGGCAAACCCAGCAACAACACGCAACCTATATAAATAAGGATGAAAGCAGCGCCACCATTTTGGCCTGCCATATATGGAAAACGCCACACGTTGCCCAAGCCTACGGCCGAGCCTGCTGTGGCCAATATCACGCCTAACTTACTGCCAAAATTGGCTCTCTCCTCGTTGTTCATATTTTCTTTGCTTTCTTTATATACAAACGTCGACACAATATTTTTCTCGCACTTTGTTTTAACCCAAAACGGTCATTAGGCCGTTTTATATCGGTTGTTATAACTGCTTGCAGTCTTTTGGGTTTAATAATGTGCTAAACATCATATCAACGTAACATTCGTCTTGAAGAAACATAAAAAGTTTCTGTCTGTAAAAAAATCATATTATCAACATGCAAAATTATAAAAAAATATCTACTTTTGCATCAATTATGAAAGTAAATATAGAAAAACGCTTATCAGCTTATCATTTTATAGCTTTATTGAGACGCTACCCACTGTCGTGCTGCCTTATCATAGGTATATGGATAGCCTGTTTCATGAATGTGCCCGACACACCACTGAGCCACGTCACGCTTATTGACAAGTGGACACACTTTACCATGTACGGCTGTTTGTGCCTGGTGATTGGCCTTGAGATACAAAAAAACCACAGGCCAAAACAAGATGGACTGTGGCAACAACTGAGGCGGCAGCTTGTTTACATGTGGCTACTGCCCATACTGATGAGTGGCCTTATCGAGCTATTGCAAGCCTACTGCACGGGTGGACGTCGCAGTGGCGAATGGCTCGACTTTGTGGCCAACGCTATCGGTGCTACGATAGGCACCACTATCGGTATTCTGTTGGCAAGGTATCGCGCCAACGGCAGAAGGGGTTTGTAAGCAAATGTGAATTGTAGAAGCGGCGGTCGCCAGTTACCTCTTTGCCGATGAACGCAGGTGCATCAAAGGCCTCAGCCTCATCGCTCAGTTCTACTTCGGCCATCACCAGCCCGGCATTATCGCCATAAAATTCGTCTACCTCAAAGGTATGCTTACCGCTCTTCACCAGATAGCGCGTCTTATCAATCAATCCGCCCTTACATAGTTTTAACAGCTGGTCGGCTTCATCAGTAGTTATTTCTTTCTCAAACTCATAGCGCGACAGTCCTTTTTCGTCTGAGCGGCCCTTAATGGTAAGAAAGGCCTTATCGTCGCGCACACGAATACGCACCGTAGCTCCATCAGCCGGAATGTATCCTTGCTTGATGTGGCTATGAGAAAAGGCGGCGCTTTTGTAAGCGTCGCCTTTTTTTACTAAGAACTTGCGTTCTATCTCCAATCCGCTCATTGCATTATCGATGTGAAAATCATGAATAGAAGGGCAAGCGCAATCAGTGCAACAAAAATCCATTTCACTACATTCTTACCTTCTTCTTCCTGCTTCGCTTCACGACGGGCGCGGTTTATTTTACTTTTTTCGCTCATAGTAATAAATATTTATTGGTTTTTATTGTCGTTATTATTGTTGGTCGTCGTCGTTGACGGGAAACTCCATGAGATAAGCCTTGATAAACTCGTCAATCTTTCCATCCATCACGCCATCAACATCAGCGGTTTGATAGTTGGTGCGGTGGTCTTTCACGCGACGGTCGTCAAACACGTAGCTACGTATCTGGCTTCCCCACTCAATTTTCTTCTTGCCAGCCTCAATCTTTGCCTGAGCCTCGAGACGCTTCTTCATAGCACGGTCGTACAACTGACTCTTCAGCAGCAGTAAGGCCTTGGCGCGGTTCTTGGGCTGATCGCGGGTTTCGGTATTTTCAATCAAGATTTCTTCCTCTTCGCCCGTATCGGGGTCCTGATACCAGTAGCGCAGACGCACGCCCGACTCTACTTTGTTCACATTCTGACCACCTGCGCCACCCGAGCGGAAGGTATCCCACGACAGGCGAGCAGGGTCGACAAACACCTCGATAGTGTCGTCAACAAGAGGCGTTACAAACACACTGGCAAAGCTGGTCATGCGCTTACCCTGAGCATTATAGGGCGACACGCGCACCAAACGGTGTACGCCGTTCTCGCTTTTCAAGAAGCCGTAGGCATACTCGCCACCTTCTATCTCCATGGTGACGCTCTTGATGCCAGCCTCGTCGCCTTCCTGAAGGTTCGAGATGGTAACCTTATGCCCATGAGCCTCGGCCCAGCGCATATACATACGCATGAGCATTGAAGCCCAGTCCTGGCTCTCGGTACCACCAGCACCCGAGTTAATCTTCAGCACACAGTCCATCGGGTCTTCCTTCTGGCGCAGCATGTTCATCAGTTCCAGATTCTCAATAGCCTTGATGGCCTGTGCATAGTCGGCATCCACCTCCTCTTCGGTCACCAGTTCATCTTTATAGAAGTCGAAGGCCAGCTGCAGTTCATCGGCTTTCTGTTTGACATCGTTATATCCGTTGATCCACTTTTCAATGCCTTTCACTTTTTTCATTTGTGCCTGGGCACGCTCTACATCTTCCCAAAAGTCGGGGGCCTGTGTGCGGAGTTGTTCCTCTTCAAACTCTACCTTCTTTTGGTCAATATTGAGATAGTGGTGCAGTGCTTCGGCACGTTCTGTTACATCTTTCAGTTGGTCGGCTGTTATCATTTCTTTTGTTACAAATATCTATTTACGGCAATGGCCACGCCATTATGATTTATGAGAGGCGAAGCCCCATTATGAATTATGAATTATGAATTGCTCTTAGCAATCATACATCTTATCAATCACCTCTTTATAATTTTTATAGATGATGGGGCGACGTATCTTCAGCGTATTGGTCAGCTCGCCATTCTCCATTGAGAAATGGTGGGCAATGAGGGTGAAGCGTTTCACCTGCTCGTAGGGAGCCAACTGCTGCTGCAAGGTAACGATGCGATCCATCAAGAACTTGTGTATCTTTTCGTTGGCGCAGAGGTCTTCGCGAGTTTCAAATTTGATATTGTTTTGGCGTGCAAACTCTTCTATCAAGCGGAACTCGGGCACGATGAGGGCCGACACAAACTTGCGCTCGTCGGCAATCACCACCACCTGGTCGATATACTTGTCAACCAACAGAAGCGACTCTACCATCTGCGGAGCGATATATTTGCCGTTTGAGGTTTTGAAGAGGTCTTTGATACGTTCGGTCAAGAACAGCTCGCCATTCTTTATATAGCCAGCATCGCCTGTACGGAAATAGCCATCTTCGGTAAAGCTGCTGGCGTTAGCCTCAGGCTTGTTATAGTAGCCCTTAGTGATGGTGGGGCCCTTCAGCAATATCTCGTCGTTATCGCCTATCTTTACGTCGAGACCATTGATGGGATAGCCCACCGATCCAATGGTATAAGCACGATGGCTGCGGTCGCACGACACGGTGGCCAAGCTCTCGGTAAGGCCATAGCCCGCCACCATATTGATGCCAATGGCGTGGATAAACTTCTCTACCTCGGGCGATATGCGAGCACCTGCTGTGGGGAAGAGGTGAGGTTTGAGCAAACCTATCTGCTTGCGCACCAAGCTGAGGATGGTTTTGTCAACAAACTTATACTCCATTGACAGCAAGAGCGAGGGGCGTTTGCCACGACTCAAGCAGTCGATGTTATAGCGTGTGCCTACTGCCAGCGCGTGTTCAAACAGCTTTCTCTGCATACCGCTGGCATTGTCCATCTTCTCTTTCACAGCTATATACACCTTTTCCCAGAAGCGGGGCACCGAGCTCATACAGGTAGGATGCATCTCTCGCATCGACTCTTGTATGCGGTGCGGATTGGTGTTGATAATCATCTGTGCGCCTTCTGTCAGCGCCAGATAGGCCCATCCACGTTCAAAGACATGTGTAAAGGGAAGAAAATTGATGACGCGGTCTTGATCGGTCAAGGGCACCACCTCGTCGTTAGCCTTTAGGGCAGCCATATATTGTGCGTGGTGTAGCATTACGCCTTTGCTCTCGCCCGTGGTGCCACTGGTGTAAAGAATGTTGCAAAGGTCGTCGCCCGAAGCCTGCGCCCACAGCTGTTCTACCTCGCTCTGTCGGGGTAACGTTTCGCCCAGTTTCAAGAAATCTTCAAACGAAAGGGCCTGAGGGTCGTGCGTGCTGACACGTATGCTATTATCAAAATAAATAATGCGTTCCAGCGAATGGCATAGCCCACAAACGCGGTGAGCTTTGTCATACTGCTCTTGTTCACCCACAAAGAGAAAGCGAACCTTAGCATCGTTTATCATATACTGTATTTGCTGCTCGCTACTGGTGGCATAAAACGGTATTGACACGGCACGCACACCATAAGCACCAAAGTCGGTATAAAGATACTGTATGCAGTTTTGGGAAAAGACAGCAATCTTCTCTTGCGGTTTTAAGCCAAGGTTTAGCAATGCGTTGCTCACCTGTTTCACTCTCAGAGAAAATTGGTTCCATGAGACCGATTTCCATTTCGTACTGCCAAAGCTTTGGAAAAACAGGACCTCACGATCACCATATTTCTTTGCCTGTTCATGAATAAGTACTGAAAGATGACATCTTGTCTGCATAATAAAAAGGATTTTATATTTTATGCAAAGGTAATCTTATTTACAGAAAATACAAAACAATCATTCACGTTTTTTTGCTCACGTTATTCATATTATGCAAGATAACGATGTATAGGCCCTACACCCTATGCTCAGAAGAACGACCCATGTAAAACGCCTTCATGTGTTTTTGCAGCCAAAACAGCCAAAACAGCAGGGTGCCCACGGCAATGATGCCGCCTACGGTGCCTATGTGGGGCAAGCCAATATGTCGGCACACCATGCCACCAATGAAGGCGCCTGTGCCAATGCCAAAATTGAAGATGCCTGAGAAGATGCTCATGGCCACCGATGTGCCTTCAGGCGGAGCAATATTGATAATTTCGCTCTGCATAGCAATGTTGAAGGCGGTGCCCACCACGCCCCACAGCGCCAGCAACAGCAGTGTTACAGGTATGCTGCCCGACACTGGCAACAGCATGGCTATGCACGTACCAATAACAATGAAACAGCACGAATTGAAGGCGTAACGGTTACGAGTGTAATAGCGCGAGAAGGCCACACTGCCCAGTATGCCTGCCGTGCCAAATAGCATGAGCGAAGCCGTTACCAACGTGTTGTTCATGCCCACTTGCTCTTTCAAGAAGGGCTCGATATAGCTGTATGTTGTATAGTAGGCGGTGGCAAAGAAGGCCGTGAGCAAGAAGATGCCTGTAAGAGGGCGTATAGCAAACAGCTGTGGCAACTTTTTTACCGAGAACTTGCCGCGGCTGGGCAACACGGGCAGCGTGGCATATAGATAGATAAAGGTTACGACGGCCGTGATGCTAATGGTTAAGAACGTCATGCGCCAGCCCAGCGCCAATCCTATCATTCGGCCGATAGGCATGCCAAACACCATGGCAATGGCGGATCCTGAGGCCACTATGCTCAGGGCCACTGGTCTGAAACGTTCTGACACAATACGTGCGGCCATGGGCGAAAGGATTGACCAAAACACCGAGTGGCTGAAGGCTACACCGATGCGCGATGCCATCAGCATGCCAAAACTGTTTGAAAAGAACGACAGCAACTGGAAGAAGGCGAAACTGCCCACCACCCACAGCATCAGGCGTCGCATCTCCATGCGCGACACACATATCATCAGTGGCAACGACATAATCATTACCACCCAGGCATATACAGATATGAGCATACCTGTGTCGGCCGCCGACATATGAAAGTCGTGACCAATGTCGGTAAGCAATCCTATGGGAACAAATTCGGAAGTATTAAAAACAAAGGCTGTGCATGCCAAGCCTATAACAGGCAGCCAGTTACGCAACGGCATCTTTTCAGTGTTTTCGTTCATTCGTGTTGAGATATTTTCTTGACAACTTGTCGGCTTAAAAAACGTTTGCAAAGTTACAACATTTTCCCTGCATCTACAACCACGCCCCACAAAATAATTGTATCTTTGCATAAGATAAGCTGCACCTCGGCATAATATTCAAGCAAGCTTGATATTTTGCTCTCGGTTTGCATTATCTTTGCACTATTGTAACAAAACACTTTACAACATGACAACACAAGCATATACCAACGAGGCCGTAACACTGCTGGCACACCTCATTGCCACACCTTCGGTAAGCAGAGACGAACGTCGAGCCGCCGACATCATACAAGAAGCGCTCACACGCTACGGCTTTACACCACAACGCGAGGCCAACAACGTGTGGGCCATAGGGCACCATTACAACGAGGCACGCCCCACCCTGCTGCTCAACGCGCACCTTGACACCGTAAAGCCCGTTTCTACCTATACGCGCAACCCCTACGAGCCATCGCTTGAAGAGGGCATACTCTATGGCTTAGGCAGCAACGACTGTGGGGGCGGATTGGTATCGCTGCTTCAGGTGTTTCGAATCTTGGACAGCAGCAACACCTGCCCTTACAACCTTGTTTATCTAGCATCGGCCGAAGAAGAGGTGTCGGGCAAAGATGGTATCAGCCGAGCGCTACCCCTATTGCCACACATCGATGTTGCCATTGTGGGCGAACCAACAGGAATGCAGCCTGCCGTAGCCGAGAAGGGATTGATGGTGATCGACATCACCGCCCATGGCAAGAGTGGGCACGCGGCTCGCGGCGAGGGGGTGAACGCCCTATATGCTGCCCTCGACGACCTTTGCTGGATACGTTCCTACCAGTTTGACCGCGTGAGCGCCTTCCTCGGTGCCACCAAGATGCAGGCCACCGTCATACAGGCGGGCACGCAACATAACGTGGTGCCCGACACTTGCCAGATTGTGGTCGATGTGCGTACCAACGAGCTATACACTAACGAAGAAGTGTTTAACATCATTCAGCAGCACTGCCAAAGCGAGTGCCGCGCCCGTTCGTTCCGTCTACACTCTTCACACATCAACCTTCAACACCCGCTGGTGCAACGCTGCATTGCGCTGGGCATGACGCCCTTTGGGTCGCCCACGCTCAGCGACCAAGCCCTCATGCCCTTTCCCTCGTTCAAGTTGGGGCCTGGCCAGTCGGCACGTTCTCATTCGGCCAACGAGTATATCCTCGTGAGCGAGATAGAAGATGCCATCAACACATATCTGAAACTGTTGCAATAACGATAATAGGAGACAGGAAACAGAAAATAGGAAAGAGAGAATAGAAAACCCGTTGACAGACTTATTTTTATTCTGTCAACGGGTTTTGTTTGGTTCATATAATAAATGCTGGGTGCTGGAGGACGGGGCACGGAGGCCACCGTCCTACTTTGAGCGTGCATCTGTTTCGATAGAAATGAAAACTTGCTGTAAACGAGTTATTACCAACACTTGTTTACGTTTCTTTCGTCACGTTTACTTCTGAAGCACCTTAACGGTCTTGCCGTTGCTCAACTTCTTCACAACGATGCCCTTGATGCCTACACCGCTCACCTTGCGACCACTCAGGTCGTAAACACCTGTTACGGTGGCAGCAGCGTCTACATCGTTAATGCCTGTGGCATACTGCACGCTAAAATGAATAACGATTTCGCCATTCTTCAAGCCGCTGGTCTTACCTTTCAGAATATCGGCTGGGATGGTAAGATAATAGTCGGTATTGTCTTTTGTTATGAAATAGCATACATAGCCATCCCAATCAGAGCCCCAAAGGTTTAGGTGATTGGCCTTAGGATGAGAAGCGTTCCAAACGTCATCAGGTGTAATTTCTTTTCCTGTTGTAGCATCGCCCTCACGCAGTTTGGCAGCAGGTTCTTTCTTCAACACGTCAAAGTCTTCGTCAAACTCGATATCGAAAGACATATTAAAGAATTTCTCTTTTGTAACAAAGCCATCGGCAGGCGTGGTCTTCACAACAGTCATCACGGTGGGCTTCACCTCGGCCTCAAACTCTTTAATGGTGTTGAACCAGTGGTCCCATCCAGCAGCCTTATAGCTTTGTGTTGCACCCTGAGGCACATAGAGTTCGCAAGTAGAAGGCACGCCATAGAACTGCTCTTCATACGATTCGTAAGCATCTTCCAGTTTCGGCGATGTTTCGCCCTGGCATGTTATCTTTTTAAGAGCGCTACAATTCAAGAAGGCACGAATGGCAATATCGGTGAGGGTCTTAGGCAGTGTTACAGTCTTCAGTTTCGGACACTGAGCAAAGGCAGCCTCATATACCACGGTGCAACCCTCGGGCAGCGTAACATCGGTAAGATTTGTGCCAGCAAAGCCTTGCACACCAATCAGTTTCAAGCCTGCAGGGAAGTTTATCTTCTCAACCTTTGCCTCGCAGAAGCCAAAGCTATCAATGGCAACAAGGCTTTCAGGCAAAGTTATCTCTGTGGCCTCGCACTGTGAGAAAGCACCACCACAAATGCCCAAACAGCCGTCGAGCACCTTAAACGAAGTGAGACCCTTTACAGGAGCAGCCCACAACAAACGCTTGTCGGCCGAATAGATAGCGCCATCATATACTGCAAAATGGGTGTTACCCTCTTCTACCTTAAAGGCGGTGATGGGGGCGTTGGCAATAAACTCGCTACCCAGCTTGGTTACGCTCTTGGGCAGTGTAAAGCTCTCAAGGCCTGTGTTACAGAAAGCCTCATAGCCAATCGAATCGACCGATGATGGCAAGCTGATCGACTTTAATGCAGCACACTTTAAGAAAGCATACTTATCAATCATAGTAATGTCTGACTGAAAGGTCACATTCTCAAGCTTGCTACATGCCTGGAAGGTTGAATAAGGAACAGTGGTTAGCGTTGCTGGCCAAGTGATGCTGCTAAAGCCACACTTGTAGAACACCGAAGTGCCTATCTTCTTCAACTTTGAAGGCAACTGTATGCTGGTAAGATTGTTACAACCAAAGAAGGCACTATTACCAATTTCTTCCACGCTCTCAGGCACTACAAACGATGTAAACTTGTCGCTTGAAAATGCGTTATCGCCAATGTAGCGCACCTTGCTCGGCAGCTTTAGCTCGGGCACCTCAAACGAGTTGAAGGCGTTGGCACGAATGGTATCGAGGGTTTCGGGCAGCGTGATGCTTGAAGCATCTTTCCATTTAAAGGCAGCTTCGCCAATGGCGGTTACGGTGTAGGTAACGCCTCCGTTCTCAACAGTGGCGGGCACCACATAGTCGGTAACGGGAGTTCCTGAAGCATAAGCTTTATCTACCTTCGACACCTCTACCTTGTTGGTACCAATTTGTTTGTACGTAAACGGAGCCTCTTTAAACGTTACGGGTTCCTGCGCTTGTGATTGGGCAGCAAAGCCCACAAAAGCCAAAGCTAATAGAAAATGTTTATTCATATATCTCTCTTAGCAACCCTCAGGTAATACTTTGCGCGCAAAGGCCATCTTGTTGAGAATTGCATAAAAACAAGACAGCGAAATGATATTTTATAAGATATCTGCTGCAAAAATAATAAAAGTGTTTGAAATACGAATATATTTACAACAAAATATTACACAAAACTTATTTTTATTGACATTTTAATAGTAGAACGGTGGTCTCCACGCCCCATCCTACATGGTGGGGGCATCCGTTTTTAGATAAAAAATGAATACTCGCAATAATATATCATTAAATGGTTAAAACACAACAATATTATCTGAGTCCAAACAATTAAGAAAGATAATGTAAGAAGAGAGAGGGAGAAAATATTAACCTAATACAAACAAAGCGTCCTCGAAGAGGGCGAACATACTTAGCAAAAGCTAATGAGATGATGTTCACCCTCTTCGAGGACGTTTCAATTATTCTTTATTATCGCCCGATCCAACTTTCAGGATTAAGCTTTGACATATTGTGGCGTAGCTGGAACTGAAGGATGTTGTCGCGTCCTACGGTGCCTAAGGCTTGTCGGGTAGACACTTTCTGTCCGCGGCTCACGCTTACCGACGACAGGTTGCAATATACCGAGATGTAGGAGCCGTGACGCACCATTACTACCATTGAGCCACTGAAGCCGAACACAGCACTCACCTCGCCATCGTAGATGCTGCGGGCACGAGCGCCAGGCTGACCCAGAATATTAATGCCCTTATTGTCAAGCTTTACGCCCTTAAGTCCTTCAACATTATATTGTCCGAAGTGGCTCACCACACGATAGGCGCCCGTGATAGGCATGGGCAGACGGCCACGGTTGGCCTCGAAGCTGCCACTCAGTTTGCGGTCGACCGACGTCATCAACGACATTTCTTGCACATCTTCGCGTACGCTTTCAATTTCTTTCTTGTTGCGACGAGCATCGGCCTCAGCCTTACGCTCGGCAGCCTCACGGTCGGCCTCGGCCTCACGTGCCGCCTGTTCAGCACGTGCACGCTGCTTGGCGCTGGCCTGTTCAGCCGCCTCTTTCAGTCGTTGCTCACGCGCCTTTGCCTCGGCTATGCGTCGAGCATTTTCACGCGCCTCGGCTTCGGCCTGTGCCTTCTTGCGAGCCAACTCTACAGCACGCTTACGGGCCGCCTCGGCCTGTGCCTTCTTACGCGCCTCTTCGGCCGCACGCTTTCGCGCCTTCTCTACCTCAATGGCTATTTGGCGGTCAATCTCAGCGTTCAGCTGTTCATCTTTTTTACGTTGCTGAGCGATGACCTGCTGAATGGTTTTCTGCTGTTTCTGCAACGATGCCACCACATTTTTCTGCTCGGTTTGCTGGCCCTCCAGCGCCTTACGCTCCTGCTCACCCTTCACCAGAAGGTTGCTCTTATGGCCACGCACAGTTTCCAGTTGGCGGTGCTTCTCGTCTACCTGCGCCTGTTTTGCCTTCACAGCCTCGCCCTGCACACGCTGATAGGCGGCATACTCGCGTACGAAACGCATGCGGCGATACATCTGCGAGAAGTCGTGTGCCGAAAGAATAAACATCAAGCGGTCTTGAAATGTATGCTGACGCGTAACGAAGCTCATCGACTTGATATAGCGAGCCTTACGCTCAGCCAATTGTTTCTCAAGCGTTTCCAGCTGCGCCTTCAAGATATCCATATTGCTTTCAATATGGGTAATGTCTTTCTGAATATTGTTGATATTCTTCTGACGCTCGCCTATCTCGGTGTTTATCACCATAAGGTTTTGCAAGCGTTTCTTCACATCGGCCTGATTGGCACGCAACGCTTTTTCCTGCTGTTTTATCTTTTGTTGAATTTGCGAGCGCTGCTTCTGAAGGCCACGAATAGAGGCATTGCTATAAGTATCTTTCTTTGCCGTGGCTTTCTTCCTCGAAGTGGTTTTCTTCTTCGTAGTGATTTTCTTTGCAGGCGCCTTCTTGCGCGCAGTAGAGGTTTTGCGCGTCTGAGCTGTAGTTTTGGCTTTCGTGCCCGTGCGTTTTTGCTGAGCTGGCATCACCAGCACCGTTAGCGCCAAAAGAGAAAGTAAGAATAATCGTTTCATTTTTATCGGTATCTTTCGTCCGTTTAAAGGGGTAAGAATCATCTGTTTGAGCCGTAAGGCACACATTATTATATAGTATTATATTATTTATATTGTATTGTATAATATAGTATTATATAGTGTGCCTAAGTTTACATCTGCAGCAGTCGGCCCAGCACATCCTCGGCCTCCACCTTTTTATATTTACTGCTCAGCGTGGTTTCAGTGTCCCACTTATCAGTAGTTTTCACCTCGCTCATCTTAATGTTCACCTGCATGGTTTGCTTGTTTTTGGTGGCCGTGGTAGTGAAGGTAAAACTTTGCTGAGCCGGAAACTGCTTCACACCCACCGCTTTAAAGGCCCCATACTTCCAGTTGAGGTCCGACTGCCCATGCTGAGCACTCTTATAGCTTACCAACGCCGAGGCGATACGTCCTGTAGCATCGTCGGCCTTCCATTGAAAGGTCATGTTGCCATTATCAAACGACAACGAGCGCTGCGAAGCTTCAACGTCTGACACAACAAAATGTTTCAAGTCGGCGTTCTTCACCTCTTGCTTGCCAGGCATGAACAGTTGGTTCCAAAACAGCGCCTGGAGGCTGTAGAAGGTGATGCCGTTGCGCAGCAGAAAGTCGACCTGATTATAGTCGGCCTTGATATATTCTTTATGCAGACGGTCGACCACCAGCACATACGAAGGAGTAAACTCAAGGCGGCCCACCTCGGTGCCTAACAGCGGAATGAACAGTTGCAGACGTATAACCTTATCTTTGCGCATGTGTACCGATCCCGGCACCGTGATATCTTTGCTGCCCATCTTGAGGTTGAAACTCATGTTGCCCACAATGTTTTGCGTGTAAACCTGATTGTCAAACACCTTGGCAGCAAAGTGTTCTTTAGCATACTGTTCAGTGCCAGTGGCATGGTGGCTGGTTGTCCCCTCGCCCACGGCCGTTTTTTTTGAGGCACACGACGCTAAGGCCAGCAACAGTGTGGCCATGCAAAAGCATATAGATACGTATCTTTTCATTGTTTTCAGTGTCATTATTATTGTGTATTATTTTGTTACATATTTTTTCAGGCGTATCTTCTTACCTATGAGCGCCTTATCGCCACCACGGTCGATGGCTTTCTGCCAGTATTGCACAGCCTCGTCGGCATGCCCTAACATGATATAGATGTCGCCCGCGTGCTCAATGATGGTGGGGCTTGCCACCGTGTCGGTATCGTTCTTAACCGCCATATCAATATAGGTTTTGGCCTCGGCATAACGTTGTTGCTGAAACAATATCCAAGCGTAGGTGTCGAGATAGGTCGCGTTGTTGGGCTCGGCCTTCACCGTCTTATAGCTCATGCCCTCGGCCTTGGCCAAGTCGCGATTGTCTACACTAAGATAGTAGGCATAATTGTTCAAACAAGCAATATTGTCGGCCTTCCACTCTAAGCACTTGTCGTAGGCGGCATAGGCGCCCTTATTGTCGCCCTTTTGGTGCAAAATGTCACCCATCAGACAGTAGAAGTCTGACACCATATCGTGGTCGCTCTGGTCGTTGATCTCACTCACGCCACGACGAAAGGCATCAAGAGCCGCATCATTATCGTTTTTCTGATAGTGGGCCATGCCGAGAAAGTAGTAGAACATCATCTCGTCGGGATTATACTGCACGGCCTCTTTGCTCAGCTTCACAATGTCGTCCCAGCGCTGGCGCTTCCATAACGACTGTATCATCTGCACACGTGCCGCTGCATTGTCGGGGGCTACGTGCAGCACCTGTAGCAGCACCGTGTCAATCTGCTCGGCAGGCATCTTCTTCAAATCCATATAGGCGGCTTTCAGCATGGCTACGTCAACATCTTTGGGGTCGGCCTTTATCACCTTGTCGAAGAGGCTGAGCACGGGTATGCTATCGCCTCCAGCTTGCTCGCTGTCTTTTATCACTTGGCGCAGCATGGTAGCCTTGGTTTGTGCGCTGGTCTTCGTACTGAGCAGCATGCGGTCGCGCAGCTGTTGCGCCAGCGAGTCGTTGCCCGCATCGTGATAATAATCGTATAGCGAACCTAAGGCATACTCGTTATCGGGCTCGTCGTTAACCGCCTTGGTGAACAGTTTGAAGGCTTCGTCTTTGCGTTTGTTCTGCATGAGCCAGTTGCCCAGCATGATTTGATAATTCACATCGCTGGGGTGACTGTCAGCCAACTGCTTCAGCGTTTTATAGGCCATTTTGCTGTCGCCACGTTGCTCGTAGGCTTGCATCTTGCTCAGCGTGATGTCGTCGCTGGGGCCATCAAGCTCCTCCATGCGATTAAGACAGCGCAGCACCTCGCGATAATTTTTCTGGTTGCCATACAGATACACCAGCACGCTGAGCACGTCGCTGCGGTCGGGGTGATGACTGTAAAGGTGCTCGTAAGCGTCGATGGCGCGCTGATAGTTGTTGGTGCTAAGATAATATTGTGCCACACGCTCTTGATACATATCGTTGCCAGGACTGAGGGCAGCGGCACGTTCAAGGTTCTTCAGAGCGAGGTCGTTATTGTCGAGCCCTGAATAAAACATGGCCTGAAGATAGTAGGCCTCGGCGGCATTGGGGTTAATGGCGAGGCAATGCGACAGCAAGTCGAACGCAGCGGCATCGTGGCCAGCATTTTGTTGGCGCAGGGCCTCAAGAAAAAAATACTGATAGCGGCGACGGTCGTTATGGCTCAGCGTGTCTGTCTGTGCCAGCGTGGGCACAACGACAAGGCTCGTCAGCAGTAAGGCTACAAGCAGAGAGGCATGACGTGCCACCGTATGAAAACATAAATTTCGCATGGCGAAAGGGTTTACGCAGTTATAATGTGTTTTATTTTACACCGGTATGGCCGTAGCCACCAGCGCCACGCTCGGTATCGTCGAGCTCGGCCACAGGTACAAACTGCACCTGGGCATGACGGGCTACCACCATCTGGGCAATGCGCTCGCCATCGTTTACCACAAAGTCGTCGGCCGAGAGATTAACCAGCAGCACCATCAGCTCGCCACGATAGTCGGCATCAATGGTGCCGGGCGAATTGAGTACGGTGATGCCCTTCTTCAGGGCCAAGCCACTGCGGGGGCGCACCTGTGCCTCGTAACCCGGAGGCAAGGCTATGAAAAGGCCTGTGGGTATGAGGTGGCGCTCAAGGGGGCGAAGGGTGATGGGGGCGTCGATGTTGGCGCGAAGGTCCATACCGGCGCTCAGCGGTGTGGCATACTGTGGCAGGGGATGATGACTACGATTAATTACTTTTACTTCGGTGATATCTGTCATTGTCTTTTTTCGTTTTTATTTAATTTGCAAAAATACTGATTATTATCCACAATGCTTCATTTTTTATGCTAAAAATGGTTGAAACGAAAGACTGGCCCTCTACTTTTCAAATATCCCCTGTTCTCTACCTATCAGTTTTTGTTTCATAGTTGAGCAGATTTCATGATAACCTGCGCAAAATACACCTAAAAGCACCCATTTGCGCAAATTATAAACAGAAAACTTGCGCTAACCTATTATTTTTGATATATTAGCGCAGATTATAAAAAGAAAACTTGCGCTAACCCATGTTTTTTGATACATTAGCGCAGGTTATAAAAAGAAAACTTGCGCTAACCTATACTTTTTAATACGTTAGCGCAAGTTATTGCATGATTATATGGAGGAGAAAATGATAACGGATGTTTTCAAACGATATTTGTTTGATGGTGGTTTCTACTTTTTCTCCTTTCTGGTTATTTAAACTTATTTAAACAAACAAGATAGCTATTTACTGCACAGCATTTTAATAAATGATACCTCATGTCTCATTTTTTTATTATCTTTGCCCCTATGAAATGGAACAAGCTTATCTCAAACAAGCGCTTCGGACAAGAAGAGCGACACTCGTTGCGGCACGACGACCGCTCAGAGTTTAAACGCGACTACGACCGCCTGATTTTCTCGGCACCCTTCCGCCGACTGCAAAACAAGACGCAGGTGTTTCCGCTGCCAGGCAGCATCTTCGTGCATAACCGCCTCACCCACTCGCTTGAGGTGGCCAGCGTGGGCATGTCGTTGGGCAATGATGTGGCGCGAGAGCTGAAACAGCGACACCCCGAACTGATGGGCACACTGTTTGAAGAGATAGGCACCATTGTGAGCGCTGCCTGTCTGGCACACGACATGGGCAACCCACCCTTCGGACATAGCGGTGAGAAAGCCATACAAACATTCTTCAGCGAAGGGCCTGGCCAGGCTCTACGCGATAAGCTATCGCCCGACTTCTGGAACGACCTTATACACTTTGAGGGTAACGCCAACGCCTTCCGCCTACTGACCCACCGCTTTCATGGCCGACGCGAAGGTGGCTTCGTGATGACCTACGCCACGCTAGCCAGCATCGTGAAGTATCCGTTTGAAAGCCACTGGGCTGGCTCACACGGCAAGTTTGGCTTCTTCAGCTTCGAGCGCGACGCCTTCCGCCGCATTGCCGACGAATTAGGGCTGCTACGCCTCTCGGCCGATGGCGAACCGCTGCGCTACGCCCGTCACCCACTGGTGTATTTGGTGGAGGCTGCCGACGACATCTGCTACGAGATTATGGATATTGAAGACTCGCACAAACTAAAAATATTGTCGTATGAAGAAACGGCCGACCTACTCCTTGGCTTCTTCGACACAGAGATGCAAGAAAAGATACGCCAACGTGCTAAGGAAGAAGGGGTGAGCGACGAGAATGAAGAGGTGGTGTATATGCGCGCTTGTGTGATAGGGCGCCTTGAAAAGGCATGCGTAAAAGCCTTCATCGACCACGAAGAAGAGATACTGAACGGCACCTTTAAAGGTAGCCTCATCGACCACGCAGAGCCCTTGGTGCGCGACGCCTACCGACGCTGCCAAGCGCTGAGCGTGAAGAAGATATATAACAGCAAGCCAGTGCTCGACGTAGAGCTGAGCGGTTACAAGATTATGGAAACGCTGATGCAAACGCTGACCGACGCCGCCTGCAGGCCCGACACGTTCCACTCTAAGCAGCTCATCCGACGCTTCAGCAGTCAGTATGACATTGGCAGCGCCGACCTCGAAACGCGCATCATGGCCGTGATTGACTTTGTGAGCGGCATGACCGACGTCTACGCCCTCGACTTCTACCAAAAGATTAATGGCATATCGCTGCCTATCGTGTAGCCTTTTAACCTTTCAAGGAGAAAAGTAAAACATTGAATAGCGTTGTTAATGGCTTTTTAGAGGCTTATATTAAAAAAAAGTATGTTTTCTCAATTATTGTTTAGTTTTGCAACAGGCAGCATGCTGATAAACATTGTGCTGCTGGTGATGGGTCTTGTGGTAGTACTGAAAGGAGCCGACTGGCTGACCGATGGTGCCGTAAACATTGCATCGCGCTTTGGCGTGAGCCAAATGGTGATAGGTTTGACCATTGTGGCAATGGGAACCTCAATGCCCGAACTGTGTGTTAGTATGGTATCGGCCCTAAAGGGCACACCCGACCTGGCCGTTGGCAACGTGGTGGGATCGAACATACTAAACACGCTGCTCATTGTGGGCTGCTCGGCACTGGTAGCGCCCATCATGGTGAAGCGGTCGAGTGTGCGTCGTGATATTCCGTTTGCCGTGTTAGCATCGCTCCTGATGCTCATCTTCTGCCTTGATGGTGGCATTGACCGACTGGATGCCGCATTACTTTTCATTCTGTTTGCCGTGTTTATGTTTGTAACCGTGAAGTATGGCAAAAATGAAGGCACTGAAGCAAAGACAACAGCGGCACCCCTCGGCAAGGCGGCACTGCTGCTTGTGGTGGGCTTAGTATGCCTCATCTTAGGCTCAAACCTGTTTGTCGACAACGCCTCGTTTATAGCTTCCACCCTCGGCGTGTCAGATGCCGTGATAGGTCTTACCATCGTGGCGGGCGGCACCTCGCTTCCCGAATTGGCTACCAGCATGGTGTCAGCAAAGAAGGGCAACAGCGACATTGCCATTGGCAACGTCATTGGCTCAAACGTCTTTAATATTCTTATGATTATTGGTGTAACGGGCCTTGTCAAACCCATGCACATCAAGGGCATCACCTCGCTCGACCTTATCGTGATGCTGGCCAGTATGTTACTGCTATGGTTCTTCTGTCGCACCACTTATAAGGTAAAGCGATGGGAAGGCGCCGTGCTCGCCATCAGCTACATAGCCTATCTTGCGTGGTTGATAGCACAGGCGGTGTAATAATAAAAACAGAATGAGAAAAGCAAAAATAAAAAAAGAGGGTGTGTCAAAATAGAAGTTAAAAGAAGTTTGGGCTTCGCCCGAAGTTAACAGAAGTTAGCGGACATATGTATAAATTGCTGAAAATAAAGCATTTGTCTGTTAACTTCCATCCATCGTAGATGGATTAACTTCTTCTTAACTTCCTCTAACTCCTATTTTGACACACCCTCTTTTATGAACCGATTGTTATATTTTTCTTTTCGTGTCGCGTGTCTGCGACACGCTGTTAACTATCCTTACGCTTTCTCCTTATAAATTACTTTATTGGCGCCGCTGGTTATTTTCAGGGCCTCGGGATGTTCGTTGATAAACGAGTCGATATGGCGCACGCGCTTCTCTTCAAGTATCTCGTCAACAGCAATCAAGATGCCTGTTTCCTCAACATCGCCAAAGCCATAGTTGATGGCGGTGCCAAAAAGCTTCATGGTGGGCGACAGGCTCATGTAGGCATTAACCAGAGGCGGAATGTTGTAACCCAACTTACGTATCTCGCGGTTCAGGATGCGATAGTCGGCCTTGAAGTCGTCTTCGCAGAACAGCTGCTCCAGTTCGGCCTCAGGAGTTTCAATCTTCAGAGGCTTCATGGGGATGATGAGGTTCTCTTTATCGTCGAAGTGTTTCTTCAGGAAGTAAAGAATCATGTCTCTGCCCCTACGTATATACGAGGGATACATGGTCATCTTGCCAAAGAAATATTTTACGTTGGGCTTGATAACAGTGAGGGCACCCAGGCCATCCCACAGGTTATCGAGGGCGAAAAGGCTCTTGGCACCCATGCGCGAGCTCTGATATGGCAGCGACACAAACGAGCGTCCCAGCTCGATGGTGTAGGGCATATAGTCGGTGAGAAACTTCTCAGAGAAATGAAACATGTGGCTGGTGGCCAACTTTGGCTGCCCGTTGGCATCCATCTCCCAGTCGGTGCCCAAGAGGTAACGGTAGCCACCTATTATCTCTTCGGCCTCGGGGTTCCACACGATGAGCTGCTTGTAGCAGTTGTCGCACGTGTCAAACTCGTCAATGTCCATCGACTTGCCCGTGCCGCCTCCCGCCTCGCGGAACGCGATCTCGCGCAAACGGCCTATCTCCTTCATCACATTAGGAGCGTTATGCGCCGTGATAACATAAATTTCGTTATGACTCTTGTTGGTCATTCTGAGCTGGCGTTCAGGTGTCAGCTCTTGCTTCAGCAGTTCCTTGTCGATGGGTTGGATAATTGCTTCTTCCATTTTATTATAACGATAACTATTTCTGTATATTGCAAATGAAGAAAAATGGTTGCTTTATAACGTGTAGACAATGTCTTGCACATACTGTGCCCACTGGCGTGGCGTTTTGCTCTTATCAAATGTTTGCCAGGGAATGGGCTTGCCTATGGCCACACGAAACTCCTTGTGTACGTTCTTATACATCTCGTCAACAAGGAACAGCATGGCGATATTAAACTTTATGCCCAGCGTCTTGCACAGGTTAGCCAAACGGTAAAAGAAGTCGGAGTTTTGCCCACCAAAGTGTATGGGCACCACATCGCGGTGTGTCTCTACGCTCTTCGTGATGAAGGTCTTGGTCCAGGGTAGGTCGTGTATCTGTCCGTTGATACGGCGCGAGCAGAGGCCAGCCGGAAACATCAGCATGTGGTTGTCGCTGGCAAAGCCTGTTTCTACCATCAAAGGAAAGTCGCGCCCCTGCTTGCCCGTCTTGTTGATAGGTATGCAGAGAGGTGCCAAGCCAGGAAGGTTCATCAACAAATCGTTGACGAGATAACGGAAGCGGCTGTCGTAATGACGACCTATGATAGCACCTAAGGCCACGCCATCGGCACCACCTAAGGGGTGGTTTGACACGAAGGTGTAGCAGCGTCCATCGTTCTTGTCGGGCAGGTTCTCCATGCCCACAATGTTGAGTTTCATGTCAAGATAGCGCACACACTCTTCCAGCCAGTCGGTGCCCGATAGGTTACGGCTATCCCAAAGGTAACGGTTCACCTCATCCTCATGAACAATGTGCTTGAGCCAGCGCACCAAAAGCGAGGGCACAAACTTGGCCTTATCGCCCATCTTATCACGCAAGATACGGTCAATATCAATAGTCTTTTTGAAGTCGCTCATCTTTTTCTTCTACTAACGTCAAGGGCCTTTCTTTTATCATAAAGGGGCCTTACCTATAAAAAGTCATGCAAAAATAGCATTTCTTTTTTTAATATGTAAACATTTGTTCGAAAAATGTTTACATTTTTACTATTTTGTCATTATGATGTAGCAAAATCTTTACCAATCGGTTTGCAAGAACAGCTGTCGCGCATACTCGATAAGGGTATCTTGGCCACGAGCCTCATCCACCGCGCGAAGCGCCACGGCATGGTCGGGGGCAATGCCAAACTCGGTGCTATTGCCCTGAGCGTCAAACATGGGGCAGGCCGAGAAGCGGATACTCCAGCCCGACGGCAGTTCGCCATTGAAAGGCATGCCAGCGCCACCGCCCGTGGTATCGCCCACAATCTTTACGTGGTCGAAGCAGTGCATATACTTAACAAACTCGTTGGCAGCGCTATACACCGAGCGGTTGGTGAGCACCACCACCTGTTTTTGCCAGCGCAGTCCGGCCGAGGGCGAGATATATTGTGCCTGGCGCGACGAGAAGTCGCTATGCCCTTTTCCCGTCTTGTGCTGCATATAGCCTACAAGGGTCTTGCGGTTAGTGAAGCGCGAGGCCAACTGTTCGGCAGCGGTAATCATACCGCCACCATTGCCGCGGAGGTCGATGATAAGGCCCCGACAGGGCGCCAGATACAGCATTACCTGGTCGAGATTGCCCTCGCCAAAGCCCGACGCAAACGAGGCGCAACGCACATAGCCCACCTGATCGTCGAGCACCCGATACTTTAGCGAGGCCGCTATGCGATAGTCGGTGCCCAGATAGCGGCGCAACAGCGTGTCGCTCACGTTCGACGGATAGTCTTCATGCCACGACCAGTTGCGCGCCACATCCCACGACGAATACATGTTTACGTGTCCGTCGCGCAGTTCGCCCAGCATATTGCCCAGCACCTCAAACAGTTGGGCCTCGGTCATGCGGTCGTCAAGCTGTGGTGCATAGCGGGCGCGCACCTCGTTCCAATCGAGTCCATACTGGCTGTTCTTCTCGTTGAAGAAGCAGTAATGCTCATCCATAATTTTCCACAGGGCCTCGAAGTTGCCGCGCGGCGTATTGGCAAACTCCTCTTCATCGACACACGACGTGAGTGAGCCCGCCATCATCAGCAGCAGCAAGACTGGAAGAAGCAACTTCTTCCAGCGGCTGCTGATATGAAAAGGGTTATGGTTTATCATTTCATGTTAATTTTCAATTAGTTGTGGTAGCCCATGCCGTGACAAGCCGAGCAGGTGCCCGTTCCGCCACAAGCGCCACAGCCAGCTTCGATACCAGGGGCATGATTGGGGCTTATGCCTGTACCACCACAGGTAGAGCATCGGCCAGAGCCTGAGCATACGCCACAGGTCATTGGGGTTGATGGGGTGTAGGGCACATATCCGCCCGATGGAGCTGACGGTGTAGATGGTGCCGACTGTCTGCCCGTCATGGTGTAAGACACGCGAGGCACATTTTTCGTATTGGTGATATAACGTTTTAACGTGTCGTCGTAAACCAACACACGCACATGATACGTATGCTTACCAGGCAGCACCGTAAGCCTATCTTTATAAAAGCCCAGCCACTCGTCGCCTTTCCATACGGTTGATTCATAAGGCGCCACCCTTGACTTACCGCTACAAGCAGCTTGTTTGCCATCCTTATAGGTATGTATCTTACCGTTATCAGCCTGAATATAGGCAATGGGGTGCACCTTGTGCCCCTTGGCGCCTACACATTTAAAATGAAAGTGCACCTTCAACATGCCACGTCCTTTGTCTACAGCATTGGGTTCCAGCCGAAGGTCATAAACCTGGGCCGTTTGTGCGTTAGCCGACAGGCTCCACAGACAAGCACTCACGAACAAGAGCATCACGCTCATCATCATTGTTAATACTTTTCTTTTCATATTCATTCTTCTTTTGGTTAAACTATATTCTGTTATTGGGGAAGCCACAGTGCTACACGTTTCATTGCTTCACGGTGCGGAACCGTTTCACGATGCCTATCATGAGCGAATGGGTGTAGACGTGGGTCTTGAGATGATTGACGTGCGATTGCTCAATGGTACCGAGGTATCCCACACGAAAGATGGTGCGGGCGAGGCGGAAGTCGAGGGTGAGCAACTGCCTAAACGAGGGGGTTGAAGCAAAGGTGGTGGGCACACAGTTGTGGTCGTAATTGCCACGGTTGAACAGTTCGTAATACGACTGCCCATAGTTGGGCGAAAACATCAAGCCCACCAGCGGGACCGACGCTTCATAATGCAAGATAAGGGGGAAGTGGGCGCAATGGCCTGGATGAAAGCTCACGCCACGACGATGAGCGGCGCGGCCCAGCGGATAGTCGAAGCCCACGGTAGGTTCGACGTGTAGCGACAGGCGCGCGTTGGCCGGATTGTTGCCGTTGCGCGTGTTGTAGATAAAGCCCACGTTGGCAGCCACCGTGCCACCAGCATTTATCTGTAGAGGATGCCGCCAGAGGTCAACATTCCACTTATGCAATAGCGAATAGCGAAACGTGTAGGCGCCCATCATGGTGCCACCGTTGCCCGAGCGGTTATCAGCATAGGCCAAGTGGCCCTCGTGCTGAAACTGGTTTATCCAGGGCGAAGCGTCGCGCTCGCGACGTGTGTACGAAAGAAAGCGGATGTCGGCACCGCGATACGTCTCGGTAGAGAGGTAGGTGTCGAGAATATTGGTAGCGCCAAAGCCCACCATTAAAGCATTGGTTTTCAGCGTGAGGCGGCGCAGGTCGACATTGCTGTCGCCCGTTTTCGGCCACACGGTATCGGCTCCAAGAGTGGTAGAGCACGATAGCGTGTCGGCGTCACGTGTAACAGCCATTGCCTGCAGGGTGCATAGCAACAGCAGTGCTGTAAACAGATGTTTAAAGGTCAGCATTTTCAGTAAAGAGATTGAGTTGTCCGGTCATCTCGTCAATCACCTGTTGCTGACTTTTTCCAGCATCGGGGTCGAGGTCTTCAGGCTCGGCCTCATCGGCAGCGTCGGTGGGCTCGGGCTCTGGGTCGGGCTGGCGCAGTGGCTCCAGCTCTTCCACCTTA
The DNA here is from genome assembly GCA_900552675.1 of uncultured Prevotella sp. GTDB lineage: Bacteria > Bacteroidota > Bacteroidia > Bacteroidales > Bacteroidaceae > Prevotella. The sequence goes on along the minus strand of USAI01000002.1, from coordinate 17,829 downwards.
TCAATATTAAAGGTGGTAACACGTTTGCCCTTTGCCTTAAAGCCTTTCACGGCAATAAAGCTGTCGGCGTCGATCTCTAACGGAGCACGGTCGGCATCGGTGCCGCCAAAGGTGAACAGCAAGCGGGGGTAGAACGTGTCGGTGAGCAGCAACAACTGGTTTTTATCATTCTCGCCCACAAAGTTTTGGTGCCTGCGCAGGGCATCCATCGTAAAGCGTTTAATGTAGGCAAAGCCACCATTGTCGGCATCGTTCACCACGGCCGTCCACACCTTCTTGGGGTTCCATTTTTCAATGCGAGCAATGTTGTCCTCATAGTGGTTGTTGGCATCAAAGTTAGAGATATAAAACTCGCCACCCTCGAGGATAACCAGTATGGCATCGTCTTCATTAAATTCGCCCAGCAGTCGGCCGTGGTCGTCATAGTTGATGCGGTTTACGTCGGGGTCGAACCACACCTTGCGGCCGCCCAAGGTAGAGTGGCCGTGGCTCTTCAAGCCCACACGGTGCACAGGGTTGCGCGTTACGAGCAAGCCACGAGCGCTACGGCCCTTGATGGGCACCTCAGAGAAGTCGCGGTCGATAAATATCTTACGCAACTTGGGGTTGGCCTCCAGCGTTACCTTAATCACCTCGGCCTCGCCATTCGGGTTGGCAGTAAAGTAGAGCACACGCGAGCCCTTCTCGCCACGCGTCAGGTCGTAGTCGCGGTCGCGCATGACCGAGGGCAGGTTGAAACGTTTAATATAAACGGGGCCGTTCTGTCCGTCGCGATACACGGCGTTGTAGGTTGTGCGGCGGTCGTTGCGGTTATACACGCCCACCCACAGCACGTTCTTGCCCACAAATATCTTGTCGGCCACGCGCACCACACGATACTTGCCATCGCGGAAGAACACCACAATGTCGTCAATATCTGAGCAGTTGCACACAAACTCGTCTTTCTTCAAGCCTGTGCCAATAAAGCCCTCTTGGCGGTTGATGTATAGCTTTTGGTTGGCCTCTACCACGGTAGTGGCCACGATGGTGTCGAAACTCTTTATCTCGGTAAGGCGCGGATGATGCTTGCCATACTTTTCTTTGATGAAGCGGAACCAGTCGATGGTGACGTCGGTCATGTGCGCCAGGTCGTGTTCAATATCTTTCAGTTCGGCCTTTATCTTCGCCATCAGCTCGTCGGCCTTGTCTTTATTAAACTTCAAGATGCGCTGCATCTTTATCTCCATGAGGCGAAGGATATCGTCGCGTGTCACCTCACGAATAAAGTCTTTCTTAAAGGGCGTAAGTTTCTTGTCGACAAAGGCCACGGCGGCATCCATGTCGGCAGCATTTTCAAAGCCACGCTCTTTGTAGATGCGCTCTTCAATGAAGATGCGCTCGAGCGATGCAAAGAACAGCTGCTCAAGCAGTTCGGCACGACGTATGTTCAGTTCTTTGCGCAGCAAGCCCATGGTGCTGTCAACGCTGTGGCGCAACACGTCGCCCACAGAGAGGAAGCAGGGCTTATTGTCTTCAATAACACAGCAGTTGGGCGAGAGGTTTATCTCGCAATCAGAGAAGGCGTAAAGGGCGTCGATGGTCTTGTCTGACGACACGCCAGGGGCCAAGTGTACCAATATCTCTACCTCGGCGGCGGTATTGTCTTCTACCTTCTTCACCTTCACCTTGTTCTTTTCTACGGCACGAAGGATCGATTCTATCAGCGTGGCCGTGGTCTTTGAGAACGGTATCTCGCGAATGACCAGCGTCTTGCTGTCAAGCTTCTCTATCTTGGCGCGCACCTTCAGCACACCGCCACGCTGCCCATCGTTATAGCGGCTCACGTCGATGCTGCCGCCTGTGGGAAAGTCGGGATACAGGTTGAAGGTTTCGCCACGCAGATACTTGATGGCGGCGTCGCAGATGTCGTTCAGGTTGTGGGGCAATATTTTCGAACTCAAACCTACAGCAATGCCTTCGGCACCCTGGGCCAGCAGTAACGGAAACTTGGCGGGCAGGGTGATAGGCTCTTTATTGCGGCCGTCGTAGCTCAGCTGCCATTCGGTGGTTTTGGGGTTGAACACCACGTCGAGGGCAAACTTCGACAAGCGTGCCTCAATGTATCGAGGGGCGGCGGCGCGGTCGCCTGTAAGAATGTTTCCCCAGTTTCCTTGACAGTCAATCAGCAGGTCTTTCTGTCCCATCTGCACCAGGGCGTCGCCGATAGAGGCATCGCCGTGGGGGTGAAACTGCATGGTGTGGCCCACAATGTTGGCCACCTTGTTAAAGCGGCCATCATCCATACGCTTCATCGAGTGCAAGATACGTCGTTGCACGGGTTTCAGGCCATCCTCGATATGGGGCACAGCCCGCTCAAGGATAACGTATGAGGCATAATCAAGGAACCAGTTTTGGTACATACCGCTAAGGTGGTGTACGGCCGAAGCGTCGAAGCGGTTTACGGGTTTATAGTCGGAATGGCCTGTGGGGGCATCGTCGTCGTTTAAAGACGTGTCATCATCCTTTAAAGACTTATCATCATCGGCTATAACGTCACCTTCGTCGGTCGGCTTGTTTGCTGCGGTTTCGAGGATATCATCATTCTTTGTCTCGTCGTCCATTTGCTGTATAGGTTATGTTGATTTGGGTGAGGCAAAAAGGGCCTACACCGCATATATTGTTGTGTAGCCACAAAATTACACATTTTTCTCGACTACACAAAATCTTGGTTCGTTAAAAACATTTTTAAGTGTCGCTGGCTGTAGGTAGGATGTTAGTTCTTGCTTTGGCAAGCGGCAAAGCCGAGGGACAAGTTGACCAGCTGCATGCTTTATAATTCAAATTCTTCAAAACAACTTGTGAGTCAGTTTAGTAGTACGGGGTCTCCGTGCCCCGTACTCCCTGACGAAAACGATTAGTGCCCGCACGCCCTCATTTAAACCTTCACACCTCGCACGCCCTCATCAAAACAATGCTTTGTCATTGATACAGAGGATTGTAACAAAGGTGCTCTATCGCACAAAACATAGCTATATTTCAAGTAAAAGCATTGTAATCATTGAGCAAAACCCACGGAAAAATCGGGCAAAACCCACCAACAAGTCATCTCACACCGACCGTTCCACATGTTCACAACGGTCGATATGAACACGAGCAACGACCGTTCTCCATGTTCATAACGGTCGATGTGAGATAACATTCTCCATGCTTTCGCGCCATTTTTTGCATGGTTTCGCGCTACTTCTTGCATGATTTCGCCCGATGTTTACGCCGTTTTTTGCCAATAAACGTCTTGCTTGTTACTGGAGAATGGGGACACAGAGACCCCATCCTACTGGGCAAGCTAAAGTAGAACAGGCTCTCTGCGCCCTGTTCTCCCACAACCAGCAAACAACAACACTAACAACAAAGGAACAACAAGAACAACATTCCTAATACAATGATAAAGGAAACAACGTTGTTTATATTGTTCCTTTATTGTTCTAAGTTATTATTTTATTGTTCAATGTTGTTTTTATAGGTTAAACAGTTTTCCAACTCATTAACTGACAGCAAGTTGGAAACCTGCGAGACTTCAGTAAAATATTATTGCGAGTATTTATTTTTATCTAAACGGATGCGCCCTCCAAGTAGGACGGTGGTCTCCGCGCCCCGTCCTCCAGCACCCAACACTTCTAAATAGATAACGTCACATATTTATTGCCTATTTCTTCGGTTGGTAACACTAAATATTATGGGTAGATAGTATTATTATATTTTTGCAATTTAATAATATATCCTTGTATTATTATGCTCGCAATGCTTTGCATTGCTTGTGGGTTTTTAAACATTAATCTCCATTAATTATCATTAATACGCGCTTTGCGCGGTTTGTTTGATGTTTAATAACTCCGCGAAGCGCGAAAAAAGATTGCCACACAGCATTACCAACTTAGAGAGAAAATCTGCTTATGCCAAAAGAGCGATGCCTTTATAAAAGACACCGCCCTTTCTGTTTTTACTATTTAGTTTGCTTTACTTTATTGCCACTTTCTTTGTTCGTCCGTCCGGATAACGAATGATGTTTACGCCACGCTGACATTTTTCCAAAAGATTGCCGTTAGTGTCGTAAATCTTTTCTGAGCCATCAAGGTTAAGCGCTGCATCAACGATACCACTACTTTGTATTACAGTAATATTGCGTATTTCCTCGGGAGCAGCCTCATATTTATCATCGCCCTCCTGATAAGCCGTTACGTCCACATTACCAGTCTTTTTGCAGATAAGATAGCAAACGCCACCAGTAACGGATATGCTGGCCACGCTCTCGTCACTACTCTTAAAAGCGACGGTTAATCCCGAGGTGGCTGTAGCTTCCAACTTTATCTTTGTGCCTACATGTGCCTCAGCAGGCAACTCACCTTTCCAGTCTATTGTCTGTGCTATCTTCACCACTCTAAGGTTATGCTCCTCATAAGGCGCTGCCTCATATTTATCATCACCATCTTGATAAGCCGTCACGTCTACATAGCCAGCTTTCTTACAAATGAGGTAGTAGACTCCGCCTGTAGATGAGATGCTGGCCACGCTCTCGTCGCTGCTCTTGAAAGAAACAGGTAAGCCTGAGGTAGCTGTAGCCTCCAACTTTATCTTTGCTCCTACAGTGGTTTCTGTGGGCAATTCGCTCGCCCATGATATTGTCTGTGCCGTTCTTACTACTGTAAGGTTGTGCACATCTTCAGGTGCAGCGCTATAATTGTTATCGCCCTCCTGATAAGCAGTAATATCCACGTTGCCAGCCTTCTTACAGGTAAGATAGTAGGCTCCACCCGTATATGAGATACTGGCCACGCTCTCGTCGCTACTCTTGAAAGAAACTGGTAAGCCTGAGGTGGCTGTAGCCTCCAACTTTATCTTTGTTCCTACAGTGGTTTCTGTGGGCAGTTCGCTCAACCATGTTATCGTCTGTGCTGTTTTTACTATTGTAAGGTTACGCGTCTCATTGGGCGCAACCTCATAGTTTTTGTTGCCTTCTTGGTAGGCAATAATGTCAACATCACCAGCCTTCTTACAAATGAGATATTGCTCTCCGCCAATGACCGATACGTTAGCCACACTTTCGTCACTGCTCTTGAAAGAAACAGGCAAGCCTGATGTTGTGGTGGCCTCCAACTTTATTTTTGTGCCAACGGTGGCCTTGGCTGGCAGCTCATCGTTCCACGCTATCGTTTGTGCAGCCTTCACAATAGTAAGCACACCCCTTTCGTACGAGAGGTCATAATTATCGGCTAAACCGCCAAAGGGCACTATCGGATAGGTACCTACAGGGCTATCTTTCTTTGCCGTGGTTGAAATAGAAACAGGTTTTGTTAGCACGCTCTCATCCTCACCATTCTTGAAACCGAAATAAGAAACGGTGAGGTCTTGTTTCTCGCTGCCATAGGGCCGCTCTACATTTTCGGCAATAACTGTGAGCGGAGCCTTAGAGATGGTATAAGAAACCTCTGTATCAAAACTTGATTTCCAATCTCCTATTTTTATTTCAACAGGTACATTTTCCTTGTATATTCCTGCGTTTTTATGAAGATTTCCAATATTTACAGATATCTCGGCGTTCTCTATTTTTGTGCTAAAATTAAGTTCGGGAGAGTTACCTGTGTATTCTTGAGTAGTACCTATATAATCTGCGATGGATAATTTTTCTCCTCTTGTTATATCATTGGAATACATATCTTTTTGGGGCAGATATATTTTCGCACCATCACTATTCTTCGGACTTTCTATAAGTTCCCTTATTTTAGAGGATGTTATTACTACATCTTCTAATTTTGGAAGTTTATCGTCCATGGATAATTGTAATTTTTCAATATTGTTTCCAAGGTAAAGATGCTTGAGACTTTTGCACCCACCAAGGGTATTGTCAATATCAGAAAGATCGGTAATTCCATTTCCCACATAAAGTTCTTCAAGGGTGGTACATTCATAAAAGGCACCGAACATTTTTGTTACATTGTCAGGGACAACGACTTTTTTCACTCCAGTTCCCCGAAGGAAACCATACTGTAGAGTTTTGACACATGGGCCGATTTCCACCTTTTTTAGCGTAGAGAAATTTTGAAAGTTATTAGAGCTATTAGCGAACTCACGACCGAAATAAACTTCTTCAATGGGACATCCATAGAAAATTGTCTGATAGCGAAAATCCTGATTCTCCCATCCTGGCCGATAAAAAGTTATAGGTGTACTTCCGTCTTCAAAAATCACTTTTTTGAGATTTGTACAGTTGTAGAAACAACCATACTCTGTGTTATAAGTATAACTTCCATGGCCACCGTCGTATTCGGCTTGAATTTTAACCACTGAAGATGGTATTCTTATTTCTTGTAAAGCAGTACAATTTTCAAATGCATGTAGAGACAGAGTACTTACTCCTTTAGGAATGTGTATCTCTTTCAACTTTTTACACTTGTTAAAAGCATACTGTCCTATTGAACTTATCGTTTCAGGCATTTTTACCGATGTTACATTCCCACAACAATCAAAAGCGGCGAAGCCAATACCTACAACATAGTATTCTTGTCCGTTATGTGTAACAGTTGTAGGGATAACTATATCGCCTTTGTATGAAGATTTCCCTTGGGTTACTTCAACAAAATTGCCATACGACAGAAGTTTATAACATATGCCATTCTCTATAAAATCATAAGAAACTGCTGATAATGGCAGAATTACCATGGATAATACCCATAGCAACAAAAATCTTTTGATTACGTTCATAGTTTTCATCTTTTTATTTTAGTTTGTCAGCATTTTTCAGTCTGGTCAATACACTAGAAACAAGTTCTACCTGTGCGTGAAATACTGTCTTTTCTTCATTCGATTGTTTCTTATACAGTTGGTACAGCCATTCATTGGCATCCGCTGCATACTCGTTATTCATGATACATACATGAATGTAATCAAGAATTTTTCTGTAACTTGCTGCATTTCCAAAAGGGTTCGCATAGGTGTGATGGTTTTTCTCAATCTCTTCAACCAAAGCACGTTTTGCTGATTCTACATTTGTATTCATATTTATTTCTCCCTTAACCATCGGCTCCAAATGGTATACTAAATAGTTAAATGAGTAAGGATATATACAAAAAAACGTGGAGCCAGTCTTCTGCTCGTTCCACGTATCTAGGCTCTCGCATTGCCCTGTAAGTCGAAACGAGCAACGCTGAAAGCCCCACGTCGTGTAAGTATATGATATACCCTAACGCATCATGCGCAAGATAGCGTACGATGACATTAGGCATATAGATATAATACACCCTTTGGGGCGTCCCCGTTGCTTTGTTTTTGACTTACAGTTTGAATTTGCGAGATTCAGATACGTCAAAACCAAAGCGTCAGTAACGCCTTTTATGTATATTTGTCCACCCCCTTAAGCCCACATGGGCTTTCAGCTAAGCCGACATTGGTCAGGCATAGGTGAAGACAGTGCAAATATAGTGGTTTCGTCTGAATAATGCAAGCGATATAAGAGATATTTGTCTCAAAATGTGACAAATAGCGGCATGTGCCACCCCTCCCCACATCATCATACATCATCTTTTTTATGGGATAAACAAAAAATATGGGGAAAAGTGGCGCGAAGTGCAGAATTTTATATAACTTTGAACACTAATTCCTATTATTAAGGTACGCATGTATTTTACATGTATTTTGATTACATATGACCCAGATAACAGAAAAAGATAACACTATAGCGGCCCACTGCGAAGCCGCCACCACAACAGGCGCCGACAACATTGTAACAGCGCAAGGCTATCATGTGCCCGTGCTGCTGCATGAGAGCATCGATGGCCTCAACATTCAGCCTGGAGGCGTGTATGTTGACGTAACCTTCGGCGGCGGAGGCCATTCGCGCGAGATATTGCGACGCCTCGACCCCACCGCCCGCCTCTTCAGCTTCGATCAAGATGCCGATGCCGAAGGAAACATTGGCCCTGATGCCCCCGACAACTTCACCTTCGTGCGCAGCAACTTTCGCTACCTGAAAAACTGGATGCGCTATTACAACATAGACCATATTGACGGACTGCTGGCCGACCTGGGCGTGTCGTCGCACCACTTCGACGATGCCACACGTGGCTTCTCGTTCCGTTTCGACGCTCCGCTCGATATGCGCATGAACAAACGTGCGGGCATGACGGCGGCCGACATCGTAAACACATATAGCGAAGAGCAGTTGGCCGACGTGTTCTACCTGTACGGCGAACTGAAAAACGCGCGACGTATTGCAGCCACGCTGGCCAAGGCACGCACACAAAACGCCATTGCCACCACCACCGACTTTATGAAAGCCGTAGAACCTCTGTTCCGCCGCGAGCGCGAAAAGAAAGATATGGCCAAGCTGTTTCAGGCCCTGCGCATTGAGGTGAACCACGAGATGGATGCCCTGAAACAGATGCTTACCGCTGCCACCGAACTGCTGGGCGAGGGCGGCCGCCTGTCGGTCATCACCTATCACTCGCTGGAAGACCGCATGGTGAAAAACATTATGAAGACAGGCGACTGTGCTGGCAAGGCCGAGGAAGACTTCTTCGGTCGTGTGAGTTCGCCCTACCGCCTCATCAACAACAAGGTGATTGTGCCCTCTGACGAAGAACAGGAAAAGAACCCACGTAGCCGAAGCGCAAAACTAAGAATTGCAGAGAAGAAATGAAACACAAAGACCCCACATCGCACCCCGACCCACAGATTGAAGCTTTGCTGAAAGCCGCCATGGCCGATGCCCCCACCCAGGACAGCGGAAAGGAAAGCCATGCACCTGCCCAAAGCAAGAAGAAAGAAGACAAAGACGAGGCAACAGAGGAACATAACGACAAAACAGAACAAAGAAAAGACAATAGAAAGGAAAACCCCAAAGAAGATAAAAAGGAGGATAAGAAGGAGAACAAGAAAGATAAGAAGCGTAAGAAGAACAACGCCAACAACGACACCGACAACAATACTGACAACGACACCGACGACAAACGCGAAGAAGGCAAATCGCTGGCCGACGTTATTCGCGAACGTGCCAACGAGGTAGAACGCCGACCACTGGGCTCGCTCACCCTTAAAAGCATTGTGGGTGGCGACATCTTGGCCACCACAGCCGTAAGAAAACAGATTGGCGTAATCATACTCATCGTTCTCTTCATGCTCGTTTACATCTCTGACCGATACAGCTGCCAACAAAGCTTGATACAAATTGACAAGCTGAACGAAGAGCTGAACGATGCCAAGGCCAAAGCCCTGTCAAGCAGCAGTAAGCTGACAGAGAAGAGCCGTGAGAGCCGCGTGCTGGAGATGCTGCAAGCCTGTAAAGACAGCACGCTGCACATCTCTACACAGCCTCCATATATTATCAACATTCCTGAACAATAGTAAACACGCACCAAGATAATGAGTAGTACAAAATTTGACCATAAGAAAACGCCTTTGCGCTTTTCGTGCCTTGTTATCATCATGATGGCCGTAACGCTGGCCATGCTGGGCAAGGCACTATATATGATGACGGCCGAGCGCAAATTCTGGCTCGACGTGTCAGAGCGTGTGAAGCTCGACAGCACCGCCATCACACCTACACGCGGCAATATATTGAGCTGCGATGGAAAGCTCATGGCATCGTCGCTGCCCGAATTTGAGATATTTATGGACTTTAAGACGCTGCACGATGCGGGCACCGACACGCTATGGAGAGAGAACATTGACGCTATAGCCACGGGGCTGAACAACATCTTCCCCGAACGCTCGGCGCACGACTTTAAAACCTATCTTGAAGAAGGACGCGCCAAACAAAGCCGATACTGGCCCATCTGGCCCAAACGTATCGACTATAACACGCTGTGCGACGTGAGAGCGCTGCCCGTGTTCAACATGAAAAGCAAATATCGCAGCGGCTTTATCTTTAAAGAATATAATGCTCGAAAGCACCCCTATGGCTCGCTGGCGCTGCGCACCATTGGCGACCTCTTTGGAAAGAAAGACTCGGCCATCTGTGGCATCGAGCTCTCCTTCGACCGCGAGCTGCGCGGCATTGATGGCGTGAAGCACCGCAGAAAGATATTGAACAAATATCTCGACATTATCGACACGCCACCCACCGACGGCTTAGATGTGGTAACCACCATCGATGTAGGCATACAAGACCTGGCCGAGCGCGCCTTGGTGCAAGAACTGAAAGAACCTGATGTGCATGGCGACGTGGGCGTGGCCATTGTGATGGAGGTGGCCACGGGCGACATTAAAGCCATTGTAAACATGGAGAAATGTGGCGATGGCGAGTATCGCGAGCGTAAAAACCACGCCGTGAGCGACCTGATGGAGCCTGGCTCGGTATTTAAAACGGCCAGCATCATGGTGGCACTTGACGATGGCGTGGTTGACACCACAGCACGTGTAGAGACCGCTGGCGGCGTGTGGCCCATGTATGGCCGCGAGATGCGCGACCACAACTGGCGACGCGGCGGCTATGGCATGCTCACCCTACCACAAACATTGATGGTGAGCTCGAACATCGGCGTCAGCCGCATCATTGACGACCACTACCGCAACTGCCCCGAAAAGTATGTTGAAGGCATCCACCGTCTGGGCTTGGCCGACGACCTCAAGCTGCCCATCGCAGGATCGTCGCCCGCCAAGATACGTATGCCTAAAAAAGATAAACGTGGCAAACAATATGTAAACTGGAGCAAGACCACACTGCCATGGATGAGTATTGGCTACGAAACGCAGGTGCCACCCATCTCTACCGTTACCTTCTATAACGCTATTGCCAACAATGGCAAGATGATGCGCCCCCGACTGGTGAAGGCGGTAATGAAAGATGGCGAGGTGATAAAAGAGTTTCCACCCGTTGTGATGCGATCCAGCATCTGTAAGTCTAAAACGCTGGGCGAGATACAAACCATTCTTGAACATGTGGTAAGCCAGGGCTTGGGCAAGCGCGCCGGATCGCCATCGTTCAAGGTGGCGGGAAAGACGGGCACCGCACAAGTGGCAAAAGGGGGTGGCTATAAGATGGGCACCGTGCACTATCTGCTTAGCTTTGCAGGCTACTTCCCAGCCGATGCCCCACGATACAGCTGCATTGTATGTATACAAAAGTCGGGACTGCCCGCCTCGGGTGGTGGCATGAGTGGTAAGGTGTTTCACGACATTGCCGAAGGTATCATGGCACAAAGCCTGAAGATGGATGTGAAAGATGCCCACGACGAAAACTCGATACTGGAACCCGACGTGAAGAGCGGCAACATCATAGCTGCCGATTATGTGCTGACACACCTGGGCTATGAAACACGGGCCGACTGGAGCGGATCGTATGCCGATGGTAACCCCATATGGGGGCATGCCACACGCGGCAACGGACACATAGCGCTCACACGACAAGCCAAAACACAAGCCAACGTGATGCCCGACGTAACGGGTATGGGCGCACGCGACGCGGTGTTCTTGATTGAAAGCCGAGGCGTAAAGACCAAACTGTATGGACGAGGCAAGGTAACGCAGCAAAGCATAGCTGCTGGCCACACCATCAGCAAGGGCATGGCCTGCATACTAACGCTTAGATAGCACACCGACACAGCTTTTTATTAAACATTGAATATATCAAGTTTAAAAGACAATAATTTATGGTATTATCAGAATTGCTTAACGACTTGAAGCCGACAAGCATCGTCGGCTCAACCGACATCGACATTACGGGCGTGAACATCGACTCGCGTCGCATCAAAGACGGACACCTGTTTGTGGCCATGAAGGGAACACAGGTAGACGGACATCAGTTCATCCCAAAAGCAATACAACTGGGCGCCAAGGCGGTGCTATGTGAAGACATGCCCGCCGAGAAGGCCGAAGGCGTGTGCTACATTCAGGTGCCTTCAACCGAAGATGCCGTGGGCCCCGTGGCCACCGCCTTCTACGGACACCCCTCGCGCAAGCTGAAGCTGGTGGGCGTAACGGGCACCAACGGAAAGACCACCATCGCCACCTTATTATATAATATGTTTACGCGTTTGGGGTATAAGTGTGGATTGCTCTCTACCGTGTGCAACTATGTGGTAGACGAGGCCATTCCGGCCGACCACACCACCCCCGACCCCATTGAGCTGAACGCCTTGCTGGCACGTATGGTAGAGGCTGGATGCAGCTACGCCTTTATGGAGTGCAGCTCGCACGCCATCGCACAGAAACGTATCGGCGGACTGACCTTTGCAGGTGGCTTGTTCACTAACCTCACACGCGACCATCTCGACTACCATAAAACCTTTGAAAACTATCGCGACGCTAAGAAGGCGTTCTTCGACAATCTGCCTAAAGAGGCGTTTGCCGTAACCAATGCCGACGACAAGAACGGCATGGTGATGGTGCAAAACACTAAGGCAAAGGTAAAAACATACTCTACACGCACCATGGCCGACTTTAAGGGCCGCATCATCGAGTGCCACTTTGAAGGCATGTATCTCGACATTGATGGACACGAGGTGGGCGTACACTTCATAGGCAAGTTTAACGTCAGCAACCTGCTGGCAGTATATGCCGCCGCCGTGCTGCTGGGACAGAAGCCTGAAGATGTGCTGGTGACACTAAGCACACTGCACAGCGTAAACGGTAGACTGGAACCTATACATGCTCCGGAAGGCTACACCGCCATCATCGACTATGCCCACACCCCCGACGCGCTGGAAAATGTGCTGGCAGCCATTCATGAGGTGCTCGACGGCAAAGGACACGTTATCACGGTGTGTGGCGCTGGCGGTAACCGCGACAAGGGCAAACGTCCGTTGATGGCACAAGAGGCTGTGAAGCAGAGCGATAAGGTGATTATCACCAGCGACAACCCCCGCTTTGAAGAGCCGCAAGACATTATCAACGATATGTTGGCGGGCCTCAACGCGCAGCAAATGAAGAAGGTAATTACCATCGTCGACCGCCGCGAAGCCATACGCACCGCTTGCATGATGGTACAAAAAGGCGACGTTGTTCTCATTGCTGGCAAGGGCCACGAAAACTATCAAGACGTGAAAGGGGTGAAACACCATTTCGACGACCACGAAGTAGTAAAAGAAATGTTTAATTAATTTAGTTGACGAGTTGACGAGTTGACAAGTTGACAAGCTGACAAGCTAATAGCAATAAGTTAATGAGTAATGAGCAACAAGTAAAGAGCTATAAACGAGAGAAACAAAGGTAATCTCCTTGTCTACTTGTCTACTCGTCAACTAACAAACTTCAAGAAAAATGTTATACTATATCTTCCGCTTTTTAGAACAGTATGGTATCTCGGGATCACATATGTGGGGATACATTTCGTTCCGTTCATTATTGGCACTTATCCTGTCGCTGATTATCTCGGCATGGATGGGCGAAAAGTTTATTAAGTTCTTGAAGAGCAAACAAATAACCGAAACACAACGCGACGCCAGCATCGACCCCTTTGGCGTGCAGAAGATAGGCGTGCCCTCAATGGGCGGCATCATCATCATCATGGCTATATTGGTGCCCGTACTGCTGCTGGGACGTTTGCGCAACGTTTACCTCATCTTAATGATTATCACCACCGTATGGCTGGGCTTCTTGGGCGGCATGGACGACTACATCAAAATATTCCGCCGCAACAAAGAAGGACTGAAAGGTAAATATAAAATTGTAGGACAGGTGGGCATTGGCCTCATCGTGGGTTTGGTGCTGTGGATGTCGCCCGATGTGAAGATGAACGAAAACCTGGCCATCGAGAACAAACAGTCGAACGAACTGGTGGTGAAGCATCGTGCTCAGGCCACCAAATCGTTAAAGACCACCATCCCGTTTGTGAAAGGCCATAACCTCGACTATTCGCACATCATGTCGTTCTGTGGCAAATATAAAACGGCTACTGGATGGATATTGTTCGTCATCATGACCATTATTGTGGTGACGGCCGTATCAAACGGCGCCAACCTGAACGACGGCATGGACGGCATGTGTGCTGGAAACTCGGCCATCATAGGTGTGGCCATCGGCATATTGGCCTATGTGAGCAGTCATATCGAATATGCCAGCTATCTGAATATTATGTACATACCACAGTCGGAAGAGCTGGTGGTGTTTATGTGCGCCTTCATTGGTGCCCTCATCGGCTTCTTGTGGTATAACGCTTATCCCGCACAGGTATTCATGGGCGACACTGGCTCGCTCACCATCGGTGGCATCATTGCCGTGTCGGCCATCATCATTCACAAAGAGCTCATGCTGCCCATCTTGTGCGGCATCTTCTTCGTTGAAAGTCTGAGCGTTATCCTTCAGGTTTACTACTTCAAATGGGGCAAGCGCCACGGCGTGAAGCAACGCATCTTTAAGCGCACACCTATCCACGACAACTTCCGCACACAGGAGTGCCAACTCGATCCCGAATGTCGTTACCTTATTCGTAAACCGAAGGGAGCCATACACGAGTCGAAAATCACTATCCGCTTCTGGATCGTGACTATCATCTTGGCAGCGATGACCATCATCACGCTAAAGATTAGATAAGAGCCCCTCCCAGCCTCCCCGGTGGGGAGGAGGTGGTAAAGCTCAGTATTCATTCAGTGTTAATGTATAGGAATAAACAAGGAAAATAAGAACTTAAATAACTGCGCACCTCTACTCCTCCCCACGGGGGAGGTTGGGAGGGGCTTTAAATATATGAAACGAATTGTTATTTTAGGAGCCGGCGAAAGTGGAGCTGGCGCCGCCGTACTGGCAAAAAAAGAAGGCTTCGATGTGTTTGTTAGCGACATGTCGGCCATCCACGACAAGTATAAAACCTTGCTCAACGCTCACAACATCGAGTGGGAAGAGAAGCATCACAGCGAAGAAAAGATACTGAACGCCGACGAGATTATCAAAAGCCCAGGCATACCGAAAGAGGCGCCAATGATACAGAAGGCAATGGACAAGGGCATACACATCATCAGCGAGATTGAGTTTGCGGCCCGATATACCAACGCTAAGATGGTGTGCATAACAGGCAGCAACGGCAAGACCACTACCACCTCGCTCATCTACCACATCTTCAAGAAGGCGGGCATCGACGCTGGCCTGGCAGGTAACATTGGACACTCGCTGGCCCTGCAGGTGGCCGAGCAGCCTAAGCCCGTATATGTTATTGAACTGAGCTCGTTTCAGCTCGACAATATGTACGACTTTAAGGCCGACATTGCCATCTTGCTGAACATCACCCCCGACCATCTTGACCGTTACGAATTCTGTATGCAGAACTATGTCAACGCTAAGATGCGCATCATACAGAACCAAACTGAAGACGACGCCTTCATCTACTGGAACGACGACCCCATCATCAAGGGCGAGCTGCCTAAATACAACATCAAGGCGCGCCAATATCCGTTTGCCGAAAACATGGAAGACGGATGCCAAGGTGCCATCATAGATGGTATGTATGAGCTGCTGGCCCCCACCCTCTTCAAGATGAAACGCGAAGAACTGGCGCTGGAGGGCAAACACAACATTTATAACCAGTTGGCTGCCGGATTGGCCGCCAACATCTTTGGCATCAGTCACGAGGCACTTACTGCTGGCCTGGCCGACTTCCCCGGTGTGGAACATCGCCTGGAGAAGGCGGGCGTGGTGAACGGGGTGCGATACATTAACGACTCGAAGGCCACCAACGTCGACGCCTGCTGGTATGCGCTGGAGAGCATGACCACACCCACCATCCTGATCTTGGGCGGAAAGGATAAGGGCAACGACTATAACGAAATAAAAGATATGGTGGCAAAGAAATGTGCCGCCCTGGTGTATCTGGGTGCCGACAATACAAAGTTGCACAACTTCTTCGATGGGCTCGGGCTGCCCGTGCGCGACACACATAGCATGCCCGACTGTGTGAAGGCGTGTGCCGAGCTGGCCAAGGCTGGCGACACCGTGCTGCTGAGCCCCTGCTGCGCCAGCTTCGACCTGTTCAAAAACATGGAAGACCGTGGCGAACAGTTCAAAACACTGGTGCGCGCAATGGCTAACGAACAGTCATAAAACGCATAAACAATGAACAAGACTCTGAACAACATCTTCAAGGGCGACAAGGTGATATGGATGATTTTCCTATTGCTCTGCGTCATCAGCATCGTCGAGGTGTATTCGGCCTCGTCACAGCTCACCTACGAAAACGGTAGCTATCTGAAGCCTGTGGCTAAACACATAGGCTTGCTTATCGTGGGCGTGGGAGCTATGATTGTGACGATGAACATACCGTGCAAATATTTTAAGGTGGCGCTACCCTTCCTCTTGGCTACCTCTATCCTCTTGCTCGTGGGCGTTTACTTTGCGGGTGCTGTGAACGACGGACACCGATGGATAAGCATCTTGGGCATTAAATTTCAGCCCTCAGAGATAGGCAAAGGCACTATGGTGCTGGCAACAGCACAAATATTAAGCACCATGCAAACCGAACATGGCGCCGACCGGCTGGCCTTTAAATATGTGCTCACGGTGTGGTTCATGATTGTTCCTCTCATCTTCTTCGAAAACCTGTCGACCGCTGTGCTGCTTAGCGCCGTGGTGTATATGATGATGATCATTGGCCGTGTGCCTGTATCGCAACTGGGGAAACTGCTGGGCGTGGCGCTGCTGGGCATCACGCTGGCGCTGTCGGCCATCATGCTGCTGGGTAAAGATAAGGAGCGCGAGGCTGAAAAAGAGGGAAAAGCGAAAACCGAACTGGTGACTACCACTACAGAAAAGGAGGAGGAGAATGGCATTGCCTCGAAGCTGCTACACCGTTTGGACACGTGGAAATCGCGCATTGACAAATTCTTCGATACGAAAGAGTTGACACCAAAAGACATCGACCTTGATGCCGATGCGCAACGCGCTCATGCCAATATTGCCATCGTGTCGTCGGGCATCAAAGGCAAAGGGCCTGGCAACTCGGAAGAGTGCGACCACTTATCGCAGGCCTACTCCGACTTTATCTTCGCCATCATCATTGAAGAGATGGGCATCTTTGGCGCCATCTTCGTGGCTTCGCTATACATGATATTGCTGGTGCGAACGGGATATATTGCCAACCGCTGCGAGAACAACTTTCCTGCCTACCTGGCCATGGGCCTCGCACTCATGCTGGTAACACAGGCGCTGTTTAACATGATGGTGGCGGTGGGATTGGCGCCTATCACGGGTCAGCCGTTACCTCTTATCAGCAAGGGCGGCACCTCGTCAATCATCAACTGTATATACCTGGGCGCCATCCTCAGCATCAGCCGCACGGCACAAAAGCGTAGCGACCTGGTAAGCAATAGTTCGGGCAACGATCAGGGCACACCCGTCGTGGCACAACCTGCTGCTGTATAAGCAAAAGCAAAACAATATCTATCACGCGCTTTGCGTTGATGAGTTTTATCGTAAGCATAAAATAACGCGAATTGCATATTTATACAACCTCATGCATAAATATACAATTCGCGTTTTTATTTCTACAACAGAGCATTAATTATTTCAATCTTTTGACAGGAAAAGAGCATAAATTCGTAAGCGTATCCGCGATGCTAGTAGATACACGTCAAAAAAAATATCGCTCAAGTTTTTATTCTTGAGCGATATTTTTTTGTTTCCATTTATCCGGCAGCAAGTCACGGTACTTGCTTAGCGGTGTTCTTGGCGGCAGTGCTGCAGCTTTGTTGATGACATCAGAAATATATTCAAAGAAGTTAACACCTTGCAGTCTGCAGGAGCATGCAAGGGAATAGAACATGGCTGCCCGTTTGGCACCAGTATGCGACCCGAAGAAAAGAGAGTTTCTTCGGGATAATGATATGTATCTGTTGAGTCTTTCCACAAGGTTGTTGTCCAGATGGTAATCTCCTC
>USAI01000001.1 GCA_900552675.1 uncultured Prevotella sp. | reverse complement strand
GACAAGCCCATTGGCAGAATTAAGTATGCACTAAATTAATTCCGCCAACAGGTAACATTAATAATATAAATAACACAACATAACCATTTCAGACAGTATGGCTCAACAACTGGAAATAAAAAATCTTGACCAGGTAGTGGTGCGTTTCTCGGGCGACTCGGGCGACGGCATGCAGCTGGCTGGTAACATCTTCTCTACCGTGTCGGCAACCGTCGGCAACGGCATCTCAACATTCCCCGATTATCCTGCCGACATCCGCGCCCCGCAAGGGTCGCTCACGGGCGTGTCAGGTTTCCAGGTACACATTGGTGCCGGCCGTGTATATACCCCTGGCGACCTGTGCGACGTGCTGGTTGCCATGAACGCTGCCGCCCTGAAGACACAGCTGTCACATGCCAAACCTCAGGCTACCATCATCATCGACACCGACAGCTTTGAGCAACGCGACCTGGAGAAGGCTCAGTTTCAAACCGCCGACTATCTGAGCGAGCTGAACATCGACCGCGACCGTGTGGTGGCCTGCCCCATCACACAGATGGTAAAACAGTGCTTGGCCGATAGCGGCATGGACAACAAGAGCATACTGAAATGTCGCAATATGTTTGCACTGGGCTTGGTATGCTGGCTCTTCGACCGCGACCTCACGCTGGTAGAAAACTTCCTGCGCGAGAAGTTTGCGAAGAAGCCCGCCATAGCCGAAAACAACATCAAGGTGGTGCATGCTGGCTACGACTATGGACACAACGTGCATGCCTCGGTGCCCGCCGTCTATCGCGTAGAGTCGAAGACGAAGGTGCCCGGACGCTATATGGACATCACTGGCAACAAGGCCACGGCCTATGGCTTAATAGCCGCTGCCGAAAAGGCGGGCTTGCGCCTCTACCTCGGCTCATATCCCATCACCCCAGCCACCGATATTCTGCACGAGTTGGCCAAACATAAGTCGCTGGGCGTTACCACCGTGCAGTGCGAAGACGAAATCTCGGGATGCGCCAGCGCCGTAGGAGCTGCCTTTGCCGGAGCACTGGCCGCCACCAGCACCTCAGGCCCAGGCATCTGCTTGAAGAGCGAGGCCATCAACCTGGCCGTTATCGACGAGCTGCCCCTCGTTGTCATCGACGTGCAGCGTGGCGGCCCCTCAACCGGTCTACCCACCAAGAGCGAGCAAACCGACCTCTTACAGGTGCTGTACGGCCGAAACGGTGAGAGCCCCATGCCCGTCATCGCCGCCACCAGCCCCACCAACTGCTTCGACGCTGCCTTCATGGCTGCCAAGATAGCCCTCGAGCACCTCACCCCTGTGGTGCTGCTCACCGATGCCTATATTGCCAATGGATCGGCCGCATGGAAACTGCCCAAGATGGCCGACCTGCCCACCATCAAGCCCCACTATGCTACACCCGAAATGAAGGGCCAGTACACGCCTTACAAGCGCGACCCCGAAACGGCTGTGCGCTACTGGGCTATACCCGGACAAGAGGGCTACACCCACATCTTAGGCGGACTGGAGAAGGATGGAAACACAGGCGCCATCAGCACCGAACCTGAGAACCACGACCGCATGGACCACCTGCGCTATGATAAGGTGGCACACATACCCGTGCCCGATGTCGAGGTGCAAGGCGATAAAGACGATGCCGAACTGCTCATCGTAGGCTTCGGCGGCACCTATGGCCACCTCTATACCGCTATGGAAGAACTGCGTAAAGGCGGACACAAAGTGGCACTCGCCCACTTCGAGTTTATCAACCCGCTGCCCGCCAACACCGCCGAGGTGCTGAAGCGCTACCCCAAAGTGGTGGTGGCCGAGCAAAACCTCGGACAGTTTGCTGGTTTCCTCCGCATCCGCGTGCCAGGCTTCGCACCCTATAAGTTTAACCAGGTGAAGGGTCAGCCCTTCGTGGTGAGCGAACTGGTAAGCTACTTTGAGAAAATTATCAAAGAATAAAAGAAAGAGGAAAGAGGAAAGAAAAGAGAAAGAAAGCCCTCAGTCGAAGGGACGTAAACAAAGAAAAAGGCTAAAAAAGATAGAACAATGTCATACACAATACAAGACTATAAGAAAGGTCAGCCACGCTGGTGCCCCGGATGTGGCGACCACGCCTTCTTGGCATCACTCTATAAAGCCATGGCCGAAATAGGTGTTCCGCCATACGAAACGGCTGTCATATCAGGCATCGGCTGCTCGAGCCGCCTGCCCTATTATGTCAACACCTACGCCATGCAAACCATTCACGGCCGTGCAGCAGCCATCGCCACAGGCACAAAGGTGGTGAACCCCAACCTCACCATCTGGCAGATTAGCGGCGACGGCGACGGACTGGCCATCGGCGGAAACCACTTCATTCATGCCATGCGACGCAATATCGACCTAAACATGATATTGCTGAACAACCGCATCTACGGCCTCACCAAAGGACAATATTCGCCCACATCGCCCCGCGGCTTCGTGAGCAAGTCGTCGCCCTATGGCACTGTTGAAGACCCCTTCCGCCCTGCCGAGCTCTGCTTTGGCGCTCGCGGACACTTCTTTGCTCGCGCCGTGGCCAACGATGCCGCCCACACCGTCGAGATTTTGAAGGCAGCCTATCATCACAAAGGTGCCTCGGTGTGCGAAATTCTGCAAAACTGCATGATCTTTAACAATGGCGCCTACGACCCCATCTACACTCGCGAGGGACGCTCGAAGAATGCCATCTACGTAGAACATGGCAAGCCCCTGGTGTTTGGCGAGAACCAAGAATACGGCCTCATGCAAGACGGTTTTGCACTGAAGGTAGTGAAGATAGGTGAAAATGGCGTCACCCTCAACGATATTCTTGTGCACGATGCTCATGCCGAAGACAACACCCTTCAGCTAAAGTTGGCCATGATGGACAACGAGCACGGCTTTCCCGTAGCCCTCGGTGTGATACGCGATGTAGAGGCACCCACCTACAACGATGCCGTAAACGCACAGATAGAAGAGATAAAGGGCAAAAAGCCCTACCACACCTTCGAAGAACTGCTCGACACGCAAGACACTTGGGAGGTGAAATAAAAAGCCTAAGAGGTGAAATAAAAAAAGCGAGGCCCTTTAGAACCTCGCTGATAGCATTTACACTGCTGGCAGTGTTAAGCCTTACTAAGCCTTTCTAAGCCGACTGAGCCTTTAACGATAAAGGTTCACACAGCGGCTTAGGAAGACTTAGTCGTTTAATAAGGCTTAGTCGGCTTAGAAAGGCCTATAAAGGCTTATTTTGCTAAAAGCCTTACTCCTTCATCACCCTAAGCACATCGTCTTCGCTACGGTCGAAGGGTCCGCTGTGCTCCAACTTCAGCGTACACATAGCGGCAGCATAGCAGCCAGCCTCAGTGATAGAAGCACCTTGAGCACGCGAATAGAGATAGCCTGCCGAGTAAGTATCGCCACAGCCCGTAGCATCCACAATCTCGCGTGGTGCGTAGGCCGGAATATTATAAAAATGGCCATCGGCCAAGATAATGCTGCCATAGCTGCCCAGCGTTACCACCGCCTCTTTCACGCCCCACGAAGCCAGCGTGCGAGCCGCATCGTGCGGTTCAGCCTCACCCGTTATCACCCCCATCTCGTGTTCGTTCACCTTCAGCACATCAGTATAAGCCAATATATCGCGCTTATCGGCCCAGTCGATGGCAAACACATCTTCGCCGCGCACCTCGCGCAGATAGCCTTGCGCATCAATCGAGATGCGCCCCTTGGTAGAAAGATAGCGCACCAGTTCGGGCGAGAAATCATCGGCCAAGAGCGATCCTAAGTGAAACACCCCAGCCTCAACATCCTTCATCTCGTCGATGGTGAAGGCATCGGCCTTGGCGCGCACCTTTTGTGTGCGGTCGTTTTGGTCTTCTCCATAAATATTTTCGAAAAACACAGTATGTGCGCTGGCATAGTTGCGCACGTTAATGCCCGCCTGTCGCATCTGTTCAACAGTTTCAAGGCCATCGTCGCCCACCTTTGTAACCAGTTCAAACGACACACGTTGTGGCAGCGCATTAAGGGCATAAGCAAAATAAAACGAGGTGCCACCGGCCATATAGACGGTTTGGCGTGGCGTGACAATTTTGTCGCGAGTGATGTGTCCGATGCAGCAAATATCTTTCATCAGCAATGTTTTTTAAACGTTTATCAACGTTGTTGTAAATAAAAATAACAAGGACGTGCTTAACACGAAACGAACATTGCCCACGCCCCTAAAAAGTGCATCTTATATTGATGCAATATAAGCATGCAAAGTTACGAGAAAAACACGAATATGCCAAAAAAATAAGACATTAAAGAAGAAAAAAGCCATACAGCAGTGGCCAAGCATTGAAAATAGAACAATTCAACATGCCCACACAAGAGGCTCAATACCAGGCGTTGTTTACGAGCACGAAGACAAAAAGTCAACAAAAAGCACGCAAGAACGAAAAAAACATGACAAAATGTTTGCTATATCATAATTAATAGTTAATTTTGCTATCAAAATATAACTAAAAGACAAACCGTAACATACACACATGGATAAAATTGACAAACTGGACAAGAAGATACTGAGTATCCTCTCGAAAAATGCACGCATACCCTTCAAGGATGTCGCTGCCGAGTGTGGCGTGTCGCGCGCAGCCATTCACCAGCGTGTGCAACACCTCATGGAAGGCGGCATCATCACTGGCAGTGGGTTTGACGTAAACCCCAAGAGTTTGGGTTATTCAACCTGCACCTACGTAGGCTTGAACCTTGAACGCGGTAGCATGTATAAAGATGTGGTACAGCGCCTGCTCACCATCCCCGAGATTGTAGAGTGCCACTTCACCACCGGCCCTTACACCATGCTGGTAAAGTTGTATGCACAAGACAACGAGCAGCTGATGGATCTGCTGAACAACAAGATGCAAGGCATACCAGGCGTAGTGTCTACTGAAACCCTTATCTCGCTCGAGCAAAGCATCAAGCGCGAAATTCCCGTTAACACCGAGGCCGAGTAACATTGCCTACGGCAGTAAACGTAACAACCCAAAAACAAGAAACACAAAGCTCTTTTCCAACACTCCATGACACAGCGTTGGAAAGGAGCTTTTGAACGTTTATATCGCTAACAGTTTACTTTGGCTAACGATTATATCGCTAACAAATAACGTCAGTAACGTTTCACTTCATAAACAACAACGAAGCATGAAGACATTCTGTTTATCAAAACAGCTCGACACGCTCTACCAGCGCTATCCCGAGGGACAGCATCGCCCCGTGGTAGGCATCACTGCCAATGTTGAGGGCGACGACTACACCCTGCGACAGGTTTATTGCCAACAGATAGTGGCGGCAGGAGGCGTGCCACTCATCATACCCGCAGTGGCCGATGCCGATGTCATCTGTTCTACACTCGACAGCATCGACGCCCTGCTGCTCACAGGCGGTGCCGACCTCAACCCCCTGTGGACCAACGAAGAACCCGCACCCACACTGGGCCACATCAACGCCGCACGCGATCTGCCCGAGCTGCTCATCACCCGCCTGGCCTATAACCGTTGCGTGCCCATCATGGGCATATGCCGAGGCTTGCAGATGCTCACCGTAGCCCTGGGTGGCACCGTGCTGCAAGACATGGGGCCGAAGGAAGGCAGACTGAAGCACAGCCAAGATGCCGACAAAAGCGAGCCCACCCACAGCGTAACGTTGCTGCCCGACACCCTGCTGCGCTCGCTCTTCAACAACGACGAGCACATCTACGTCAACACCTTCCACCACCAGGCCGTAGGCACACCAGGGCCTAAACTGAAGGTGAGCGCGCTGGCTCCCGACGGCATTATCGAGGCCATAGAGAGCAACGAGCACAAGGCGCTGCTGGGCGTGCAGTGGCATCCCGAATGGCTGAAGGCCGATGGCCAACCGCTGTTCAGATGGCTGATAAACGAAGCCAAGCTGTATGCCGAGGCCAAGGCATTTCATGATGCACACATCGTGCTCGACTCGCATTGCGACACGCCAATGTTCTTCCCACAAGGCGTCGACTTTGGCACACGCGACCCCCATCTGCTGGTCGACCTTCACAAGATGGACGATGGCCGTCAGGCTGCCGTAACCATGGTGGCCTATCTCGAGCAGCCCAAAGAAGGTAAAACTTTTGCCGAGATTGCCCCCTTCCCTGTTGAGGGTCCTAAGGCTTATGCCGACCTCATCTTCAACAAGATAAACGACATCGTATCGGCCCACCCCGACCGCCTGGCTCTGGCCGCCACACCCCAACAGCTGCTGCAAAACAAACGCGCTGGCAAGCACACCATCATGCTGGGCATTGAGAACGGGCAAGCCATTGAAGACAATCTCGACAACATCGACCACTTTGCGCAGCGTGGCATCGTGTACATAACGCTGTGCCACAACGGCGACAACCAGATATGCGACAGCGCACGAGGCAACCACACATGGGGCGGCGTGAGCCCCTTCGGCCGACAGGTCATCGAGCGAATGAACCGCCTGGGCATCATGGTTGACCTGAGCCACGGCGGCGAGCAATCGTTCTACGACGCCCTCGAGCTCAGCTCAAAACCCATCGTGTGCTCGCACTCCAGTTGCCGAGCGCTGTGCGACCACCCACGCAACCTCACCGACGACCAGATGCGCCAACTGGCACTGAAGGGCGGCGTAATGCAGGTAACGGCCTACCACGGCTTCCTAAGCCTGAACGACGACGCCTCAATAGCCACCTTCATGCAGCACCTGAACCACGCCGTCGAGGTGATGGGCATCGACCACGTAGGCATTGGCACCGACTTTGATGGCGATGGCGGCGTGCCTGGCTTGGCCGACAGCAGCGACCTCATGAACCTAACACGCCACCTGCTAATGCAAGGCTACACCACCACCGACATTGAAAAGTTGTGGGGAGGAAACTGGCTAAGAGTGATGGCAGAGGTGCAAGGAAGAGGGAAAAGTGAAGAAGGAAAAGTGAAAAGTGAAAAATCCTATAGCTTTGCCGCTCTCACGCCCCTCAGTCCCCTCGGCTTAGAAAGGCTTAGAAAGGCCTATACAGGCTTCCCCGACCAAAAGGCACCCCGCCCAAAAGGCTTTTTCTCACAAAAAAAACAACAATGAAAACAATATCAACATTAATAGCATCGGCATTAGCCGTTATTATGATAGGCGCTTGCGCCTCATGCAAGAACACGAAGAAGGCGGCCGACGATGCCGACACCGTGGCCCTCGTAGGCCCCGACTTCAACGCCGACAGCGCCTACGCCTTTACCGAGGCACAGTGCGCCTTCGGACCTCGCACCATGAACAGCGAGGCACACGACCGCTGTGCACAGTGGATAGAGAACAAGTTTAAGCAATACGGTTGCCAGGTTACCACACAAGAGGCCGACCTGAAAGGTTATGACGGCACCGTGCTGAAGAACCGAAACATCATTGCCCGACACAACCCCGATGCCACCACACGCATACTGTTCTGCGCACACTACGACAGCCGACCTTGGGCCGATAACGACCCCGACTCGGCCAACTGGCGCAAGCCAGTGATGGGCGCTAACGATGGTGCCAGCGGCGTGGCCGTGATGATGGAGCTGGCCCGACTGGTGCAAAACGATAGCACACTGCAACTGGGCATCGACTTTGTGTGCCTCGACACCGAAGACTGGGGCACACCACAGTGGGCCGACGTGGCCGACGATGGCAACTCGTGGGCCCTGGGCGCACAATATTTTGCCGACAACCTGCCACAAGGCTACGAGGTGCGATACGGCATCTTGCTCGACATGGTGGGCGGACAGGGCGCACGCTTCTACCAAGAGGGCGTGAGCAAGCAGTATGCCCCCGAGATAGTAAAAAAGGTGTGGGCAGCAGCACGTAAAGCGGGCTATGAGAGCTACTTCCCCGCCCTCGATGGCGGCATGATTACCGACGACCACGTGCCCCTGAACGAGAAGGCACACATTCCTACCATCGACGTTATCAACTACTACCCCGACTGCCAGCAGAGCAGTTTCGGCCCCACCTGGCATACCGTGATCGACGATATGCAACACATCGACCGCAACACGCTGAAGACCGTAGGACAGGTGATGGTACAGGTGATATACAGCGAACTGCAATAAAAGGAGCCGAAAAAATTTGAAAGGCTCAAGGTTTCTGTGTACCTTTGCAAACGCTTGACAACAAGCACTTGACAAACAAGAAACGAAAAACAAGAAAAACAGAATATGGAAAAAGTAATTCTTACCGGCGACCGTCCCACCGGAAAACTGCATTTGGGACACTATATAGGCTCGCTGCGCCGACGCGTGCAGCTGCAAGAAGAGGGCGACTATGACCGTATGTTCGTGTTCATGGCCGACGTGCAGGCGCTGACCGACAATGCCGACAACCCCGAAAAGATACGTCAAAACATTATTGAGGTGGCACTCGACTATCTGGCCGCTGGCCTCAACCCCGAAAAGTGTACACTGTTCATACAGAGTCAGATAACCGAGCTGGCCGAGCTCACCACCTATCTGATGAACCTCATCACCGTGTCGCGCGTGCAGCGTAACCCCACCGTGAAAACCGAGATCAAGATGCGCAACTTTGAGGCAAACATCCCCCTCGGCTTCTTCTGCTACCCCGTAAGTCAGGCCGCCGACATCACCCTGTTCAAGGCTACCACCGTGCCCGCTGGCGAAGACCAGGAGCCCATGATTGAGGTGGCACGCGAGCTGGCACGCCGCTTCAACCAAACCTATGGCGAGGTGCTGGTTGAACCAAACATCATGCTGCCCGAAAACGCTACAGCACGACGTCTGCCCGGAACCGATGGCAAAGAAAAAATGTCGAAGAGCCTGGGCAACTGCATCTACCTCTCCGACTCGGCCGACGAGGTATGGCAGAAGGTGCGCTCAATGTACACCGACCCCAACCACCTGAACGTGAGCGACCCCGGACAGGTAGAGGGCAACGCCGTGTTCACATACCTCGACGCCTTCTCTACCGATGCCGACTTTGCCGAGTTCTGGCCCGAATATCAGAACCTCGACGAGCTGAAAGACCACTACCGCCGTGGCGGTCTGGGCGACATGAAGTGTAAGAAGTTCTTGAACAACGTTATCAACAAAATGCTCGAGCCCATGCGCCAGCGTCGTCACCAGTGGGAGCAAGACATACCTGGCATATACGAAATATTGAAGAAAGGCACCGAGCAGGCACGCGAAACAGCCGCACAAACCATGGACGAGGTACGCCACGCCATGCGCATCGACTATTTCAACGACCTCGACCTCATTCGTCAGCAAAGCGAACGTTTTGCACAAAAGTAATACGAATTTATCGTAATCAATACACCGTCGCCGAAGGTGGCGAAGGTGCATAACCGTGGGTGACCGAACGAAGTGAGAGAACCTACGGCTAATAGAAAGCAAGGAAAAGCGTCCTCGAAGAGGGCAAACATAATATAAGTAGCTAATAACATAATATGAGTAGCTAATAACATAATATGAGTAGCTAATACTAAATATGTTCGCCCTCTTCGAGGACGCTTTTCTTATACCCTTATTTCCGCAGGCTTACAGCCTCTGGCTGCTTCGCCAGCGGTTATGAACATTCGCCGCCTTCGGCGACGGCAACACATTTTTGCCACATACACTCATCAGCACCTCATCATCTTCCCAAGAAATGAATATTTATGCAAAAATACAAACCAAAATGCATAAATATACAGCACGCTGTTTTTACATTTCTTCACACAACATTTGTTAATAATCTTACAGTATGTAAGCAAACGCGGTATGTATGCTTACAGTTTTCAAAGTTGATACTTCTCATTTGCAAAACCCTTGGTTTCACGTCCTGAAACCCATGCTTTCACACCCTAAAACCCTTGGTTTCGCACCCTAAAACCCATGCTTTCAGACCGTAATTTGATGGCTTTCAGAAAACACTATCCACCCCTCTCTAAAACTGTATATTTATACAGAAGCCCCGCACCCAAACTGAAGCCCCTCCCACAAGCTGAAGCCCCTCCCACAAGCTGAAGCCCCTCCCCCGCGCCGCGCAAGCGCGGCTTTCCCCTCCCCTTATGGAGGGGAGTGAATGGCCTTGCTAACTATGGATTAATAACTCTATCGCAAACTATAATAACTCTATCGCAAACTATAATAACTCTATCGCAAACTATAGTAGGACGGTGGCCTCCGTGCCACGTCCTCCAACACCCATCGTGCCACGTCCTCCAGCACCCATCGTGCCACGTCCTCCAGCACCCATCCAAGAGCAAGTGAAATAGGTTATCTCAGGGAGGACGGGGCACGGAGGCCACCGTCCTACTATGATATCCCTTGCTTAAGTAGACTCGTCCTACGAATAACTGCATCGCAAATCACAGTGGGGCTGTTGGCCTCCGTGCCCCGTCCTCCAACAAGAAGCGAGGGTATTCACTCCCCTCTCCAACGGGGAGGGGGAAGCCGCGTAGCGGCGCTAGGGAGGGGCTTCTGGCCTCCGTGCCATAACCATTAAAATAATCACGATAAACACTAAACACGGCATCATAAAGCAAGAAAAAGGGCTGAAAACCTTAAATTGTGTAAATTGTTTTGGCGCTTTGCATATAAACACGTATCTTTGCACCGCATTTGAAAATACGCACGCGGAAATAGCTCAGTTGGTAGAGCACAACCTTGCCAAGGTTGGGGTCGCGGGTTCGAGTCCCGTTTTCCGCTCACGCAACATCTTTTTATGTAGTTTTCAAACGCAAAGGCTGCCGCAATGGTGGAATTGGTAGACACGAGGGACTTAAAATCCCTTGGCCAGTAATGGCTGTGCGGGTTCGAGTCCCGCTCGCGGCACAACGACAACTTTATACCCTAAACAGATATAAAATTACAATTATTACGAAAACTCTTGATATATTAAGTATAGTATGAAAAAAATCCAAGTTCTTACTCTCACTGCTTGCTCAATGCTGGCACTGTCAAGCTGCTCGAACAAGATGGTTCTTACAGCCGACAACTTCGAAGTTGTACCCAACCCGCTGGAGACACAGACGGGCATGGTTCCCTCAACAATCAATGGCTCTTTCCCTGAGAAATTCATGAAGAAGAAGGCCGTTGTAACCGTTATCCCCGAGCTGCGTTACGCTGGACAGGCCACACAGGGCCAGTCGGCAACATTCCAGGGCGAAAAGGTGCTGGGCAACAACCAGACCATTTCTTACCGTTTGGGCGGACGCTACACCATGCGCTCAACCGTTCCTTACAACGACGATATGCAGAAGAGCGAACTGTGGATGACCTTCAAGGCCTACAAAGGCAAGAAGGAAATTCAGATACCTGCCGTAAAGGTTGCCGATGGCGTTATCGCTACCAGCGAGCTTTACAAAAAGACATTGCTGAGCGATGGTGGCTGCCAGGCCGTTGACTCGTTCCAGCGTGTAAAAGCTCAGAAGCAGGAAGCAAACATCAAGTTCCTCGTAAACCAGGCCAACCTGCGTAAGAGCGAGCTGAAGAACAACTCGGTAACCGAGTTTGTTGAAATGCTGAAGAAAATCAATGCCGACCGCGAAGGCTTCAACCTCTCAAACGTAGAGGTACAGGCTTATGCCTCACCTGAGGGTGGCTTCAAGTTCAACGACAAGTTGGCTGGCAAACGTCAGAACGTTTCTGAGAAGTATGTAAAAGACCAGCTGAAGAAGACTAAGATGAACGCCAACATCGACGCTCACTATACCGCACAAGACTGGGACGGTTTCCAGCGCTTGGTACAGGCTTCAAACCTGCAAGACAAAGACGTTATCTTGCGCGTGCTGAGTATGTACAAAGACCCCGAGGAGCGCGAGCAGCAAATTCGTAACATGTCTGCCGCTTTCCGCGAGCTGGCCGATGGCATCCTGCCCGAGCTGCGTCGTTCACGCCTCATCATCAACTATGAAACAATCGGTCGCTCAGACGATCAGATTCAGGAGCAGTACAACGCCGACGCTGCTAAGCTGTCAGCCGACGAGCTTCTCTACTTTGCTTCTCTGCAAGACACTCAGGCCGACCAGGAGAAGGTTTACAAGAAGACTGCCGAGCTGTATGACAAAGACTATCGCGCATACAACAACCTCGCTACCATCGCTCTGAGCAAGGGCGACAAGGCTGCTGCCGCTTCTTACCTGGCTAAGGCTCTGGCACTCGACGCCAACTCGGCTGAGAGCAACGCTAACAAGGGCCTGATGAGCCTGGCTACTGGCAACATGGCCGAGGCCGAGGCTGCTATCGCTAAGGGCGCTACCTCAGAGACCACCGCCTACGCACAGGGTGTGCTCAGCCTTGCTAAGGGCAACTATGCTCAGGCTCAGCAGCTCTTCGGCGACAAGAAGACCAACAGCGCTGCCCTGGCACAGCTCTTAGCTAAGGACTACGACGCTGCCTCAAAGACACTTGACAAGGTAGAGAACGCCGACGCTATAACCGACTATCTGCACGCTATCGTGGCAGCACGTCGTGGCAACAAGTTTGCTGCTACCTCATACCTGAAAGAGGCGCTGAAGAAGGATCCCTCGTTGAAGGCATACGCTGACAACGACCTCGAGCTGGCTATCACTAAGTAATAAGCCCGCGCTACGAGAGAAACGTCTATCATAAATAGATATCTCAACAATTAAATATAATTTTATATCGCCGAGCAGCACGCGCCATTCTGTTGGCCTTGTGATGCTCGGCGTTTTTGCTTTTATGATGAAACATTGCAGCTTACTAATCAGACATTGCACACTGCTACTGCTGTGCGCCACACTGCTGCTACTAACAGCCTGTGGCACCGACGGCGGACACTTCAAGATTGAAGGCCGACTGCTGCACATAAACGGTGGCGAGTTTTATGTTTACAGCCCCGATGGCGACCTAAACGCCATCGACACCATCAAGGTGCAGGCCGGACGCTTCAGCTACGAGATGCCGTGCACACGCCCACAAACGCTGATGATTGTCTTCCCCAACTATACCGAGCAGCCCGTCTTTGCACAGCCCGGAAAGAGTGTTGACATTGAGGGAGAGGCATCGCACCTGAAAGAGATGAAGGTTACGGGAACAAAAGACAACGAACTGATGAACGGTTTTCGCAAGCAGGTGGCGTCGTGCTCGCCACAAGAGGCTAAAAGCAAGGCCGAAGCCTTCATCAAAGAGCATCCCGCATCAATGGTGAGCAACTATCTGGTGTGGCGCTACTTCATACAAACGCAGCAACCCGACCTGGTGGGCGCCAGCCGTCTGCTAAAGCTCATAGCCGAGGAGCAACCCAAAAACGGATACATCAAACGACAGCTACAGCAGCTACAGGCCATGGGCACCAGCCTAACGGTGGGAAGCCCTGTACCCACCGTTAACGCCGTGGCTACCGACGGCACACGCATCAACAAGGCATGGCTCACTGAAAAGCCCGTCACCGTGGTGTGTGTATGGGCTACGAGCAACTATACCAGCCAGTCGATGTTGCGCCAAGCCACCGAAAAGGCCATCATGCAAGAGGGCAATATGCGCGTGCTGAGCATCTGCCTCGACCCCTCGCCCAAGGATGCTGTGATGACGCTGAAACAGCAAGGCATCACACAATGCACCACCGTGTGCGACGGACAGATGCTGCAAAGCCCCCTCTTCCGCGCCCTCGGCCTCTACGATTTGCCCGACAACCTTATCATTCGTAACGGGCGCATCGCTGCCATGCACGTCACCAGCGACCAGTTTAGACAGGCGTTAGAGAAATAAGAAAACGTTATTGCTTGTGCCAAAATAAAAAAGCGCAACAACATAGAACAAAAAAAGGACAACAGGAACAACTTTTTCAATACTATTCAGTATGAAACTACAGTTGTTCCTGTTGTCCTTTTGTTGTTCAGCGTTGTTGCTTTATTGTGCGTTGTACAATATTATTGTTTGTTGTTCTTTTGTTGCTCAGGGTTGTTGATTGTTATAGCGTATTGTCGTTTAACGATCACTCAAAATAAGGATCAAAGCGCTCGGCAGCCTCCTCCACCATTATTGCATCGCCATTGCCATAGCGGTGCCACAGCTTGTTTACAGCCTGTGATAGCGAGGGCAGAGGGTCAGCGACACAGGAAGAACCTAACAGCCGTTCGCGCCGATGTTCGGGTATGCAAGGGTCTTCAGCCAAGCACAGCTTCAGCACCTGCACCACCTCGTCGGCGCTCACATGAAGGCGTTTGGCCAGCAGTTGCACCTCAGGCGTTGTAGCCTTCATCGTGTCAGGAATAAGTTGGAAATAAAGGTTCAGAATGAGGGTGAGCATAGCGGGCGTCATGACCGTATCGTCGGCCACAGGACAGTAGTCGCGCTCAAAGTCGTTGTCTATGCACACATCGTCGAAGAACAGTCCGCCCGTGCCAAAGCCCGCCATCTGCCTGAGCAGCTTCGCGTCGCGCGACAGTCGGCGAGCGTTGCCCTCATACAGTGTGCGCAGGTGTTGTATCAGCGGGCGCTGGTTGCGCTCCACCTCCTCCAGCCTTTCATAAATGTAGAAAGGCGGTATGTGCAGTTCGATGCTCAGGTCTACCACCCCCTTGCTATACATTGCCTTCATGCCCATAGGCTTAGCAAGATATAGCTTAATGATGAGTGGCCAATACTGGTCGTTCCACAGCGGATGCACGTGCATAGGTTTTCTTGGTTTTATTTCACAGCGATACACTCTACCTCTACCAGGGCACCCTTGGGCAATGTTTTCACGGCCACAGCCGAGCGTGCGGGATAGGGCTGCTCAAAGAACTGAGCATACACCTCGTTCATAGCGGCAAAGTTGTCCATATCTGAAAGGAAGACGGTGGTCTTCACCACATGGGCAAGGTCGGTGCCAGCCTCGGCCAAGATGTTACGGGCGTTGGTAAGCGCCTGACGGGTTTGCTCTTTAATGCCTCCGGGCACAAACTGGTCGGTGGCAGGGTCGATGGGCACCTGTCCCGATGCAAACACCATGTTGCCAGCCTCAATGGCTTGGCTGTAAGGACCTAACGCTTTGGGAGCGTTGTCGGTATGTATTGCTTTGTTCATAATTATATTGTTATTATTAAAGAATAAGCCTAAATAGGCCAAGATAAGCCTAAATAAGCCGTAGTAATCAATTCTAACAAAGGCTTAGAAAGACCCAGAAAGGCCTAACAGGCACAGGCACTGTCACAGGCTTAAGCTTAGCAGCCTAACCTTACACAATCTTAAAGCCTTGCTCTTTCAGCTGGCGTCGTATCTCGTTCACATGCTCTTTGTTCTTGGTCTCGGCCGTGAGGCGCAAGAGGCAAGCGTTTACATGTTCGCTGTCGGCATTGCGTTCGTGGTTCACGCTGATAATGTTGGCGCCCAAGCTGGCTATCACCGAACTTACAGCCACCAGCTGTCCGGGTTTATCGTCAAGCTCAATGCACAGCGTGCAGATGCGTCCGCTCTTTGTCAAGCCGCGGTTTATCACACGGTTCAAGATGGTAACGTCGATGTTTCCGCCGCTCACCACGCACACCGTTTTCAGGCCCTTCACCGGCACCTTGTTAAACATAACGGCGGCCACGCTGGCAGCACCCGCACCTTCGGCCACCATCTTCTCGCTTTCAAGCAGATGCAAGATAGCGGCACATATCTCGTCTTCGGTCACGGTTACAATGTCGTCAACATATTCAGAACACGTCTTGAAGGTGAGCGAGCCAGGCTCTTTCACGGCAATGCCATCGGCAATGGTCGACACCGAGGGCAGCGCCTCTTGCTTGTTGTCGTGCAGACTGTTTACCATGCTGGGAGCACCTTCGGCCTGAACGCCAAACACCTTGATGTTGGGGTTCAACGACTTGATAGCGAAGGCAATGCCCGAAATAAGGCCGCCACCGCCCACAGGCACTACCACGGCCTCAACGTCGGGCAGCTGGTCAAGTAGCTCAAGGCCTATGGTGCCTTGTCCGGCAATCACGTTCTCGTCGTCAAAGGGGTGGATAAAAGTGTAGCCGAACTCGTCGCGCAGCTGCAACGCCTTCTGATAGGCATCGTCATACACGCCAGGCACGAGGCACACCTCGGCACCCAAACGGCGCGTAGCCTCTACCTTGCTGATGGGAGCGCCCTCGGGCAGACAGATGAGCGACTTGATGCCCATGGCCGAAGCGCCGAGCGCCACGCCCTGTGCATGATTGCCTGCCGAGCAAGCTATCACGCCCTTCGCCTTCTCCTCGTCGGTAAGCTGCGATATCTTATAATAGGCGCCACGTATCTTAAACGATCCTGTTTTCTGCAAGCACTCGGGCTTTAGGTACACGTCACACTCGGGGTTCACCTTAAGTGCATGCACGAGGTTTGTCTTTCTGATGGTTTTGCTCAACACGTAGCGAGCCTTGTAAAAGTTGTCTAAGTTCAACATTCTTCTTTTCCTGATAGTAACTTAATGCCATTGAGTGCAACGCATCGTCGCGGTACGCCCAACATATATATCTTTTTGCAAAGATACCTATAATTTTCGGGTCGGCCCACTATTTAGGTCGCTTTTTTTATCTTGTCAGCCTACATCTTGACACATCTTCATGCCCATTATCTCACCCCTTTCATCTGAATGGTGAGCGAGGCAGCATCAAGCGAGAGCAAGTCGCTGTCGATGAAGCGGTTTAAGGTGCCATCGGCGGCCAACTGTGCGGGCGACCCCTGCACCAACGCTCCATCAGTCATCACCCATAGGTGGTGAGCAAGTTGCAGGGCAAGTCCCAAGTCGTGCGTAGAGAGCAACACCGTGCGTTGCCCCTCAACAGCCAGTCGGCGCAACAACGCCATCACGGCCGCCTTGCTGGGATAATCGAGAAAGGCGGTAGGCTCGTCGAGCACAATGGCGGGCGTGTGCTGAGCCAGGGCGCGGGCAATGGTGGCCTTCTGTCGCTCGCCATCGCTCACCTCGTCGAGCAAGCGGTGGCGCAGATGCTCAATGCCCACCTGGCGCATAGCCTCGGTGCAGGCGGCATGGTCGGCTTCTGACAGTCGGCCCCAAAAGCCTGTGTAGGGGGCTCGGCCCATAGCTACCAGTCGGCCGATGGTGGTATGTGGCAACTGGGGCGTGGCCGACAGCACCACCGCCACCTGTTGCGCTCGCTGGGCGGCACTCAGCACATCGGTGCGCTGGCCATCAATGCTCACACAGCCCTTCAGCGGCTTCTGCAGAGCGGCCACCGTGCGCAGCAAGGTCGACTTTCCCACACCATTGCCTCCCACAAGGCAGGTAAGCTGTCCGGGATGGGCTTCGGCCACAAGCCCTTGAGCCACAATGTGGGCAGAGCCTTGGCGGGCGGCATAGCCTATGGCAAGGTGGTTGAGGGCGATGCCTTGGGTGAGCTGGCCATTGCCTGAGGCTGGCCTCTTCTCAGCACCGTGGGTGGGTATCTCATAGGGTTGCATAGCGTAATGTTGTTGATATTTATGTGCAAATTTATAGAAAAATATCTTATTTGCCCGTCATTTTTTATTTACCTTTGCAAGAAACAGAAAGAAAAACAAGAATTTAAGGCATGCAAACATCAAATACGCCCGTGCAGGCACTCATGCAACAAAAAATGTTGTTGCAGATAGAATATGCTTGCGAGAAGGAGCAATTCAAACAACTGACACAGGCCACATCAATGGCCCGAAAGGTGAAACGTGGCGACGCGTGGCTACAGGTGTCGGTGGGACGCACCTACTGGAACTCGCTGAACCAAGCCATCGTTGAGCTGGTGCGACGCGACACAGGAACGGCCGACGACGACATTGAACACAACTTTGAATGTGGGCGCCCCGTATGCTTCTTCACCCTCGACCCCGCAGCACCCGACAAACTGCACTGGCTGCCCATGACGGGCACCGTGAGCTGGGCTGGCACCGACCGCATGGCCGTGCAGGTGGCCGATGTGTCGCAAGGCACACAACTGCAACAGGCTACGGGCGTGGGCGTGCAGATAGGCTTCGACGAAACCAGCTACCGACTGATGTTTGAAGCCCTCGACCGCGCCATCCGTGCCCGTGGCAACCGCTTGGCTTATCTGCGCGACGTGTTCTACACACCGCAAATGGCGCTGCAACACTTCACCTTCACACCGCCTCGGATGCCTTGGCTCAACGCATCGCAAGAAGAAGCCGTGGGGCGCGTGCTCTGCGCTAAAGATGTGATGGTACTGCACGGCCCTCCTGGCACAGGCAAGACCACAACGCTGGTAGAGGCTATCAACGAAACGCTGACGCGTGAAAGCCAAGTGATGGTGTGCGCACAAAGCAACATGGCCGTCGACTGGATAGCACGCAAACTGATGGAGCGCGGCATCAGCGTGCTGCGCATTGGCAATCCCGCTCGCGTTGACGACCATCTGCTGGCCAGCACCTACGAACGACGCTTTGCCGACCACCCCGACTACCCTCAGCTGTGGAGCATACGAAAGGCTATACGCGAACTGCGTGGCACCCGACGCCGAACCGACAACTGGCACCAAAAGGTGGAACGGCTGAAAAGCCGAGCCGTAGAACTGGAGGTGCGTATTCATGCCGACGTGTTTGGCGAGGCACGTGTGATAGCCTGCACACTGACGGGAGCTGGCAGCCGAGCCATGGAGGGGCAACACTTTGCCACGCTGTTTATCGACGAGGCGGCGCAAGCCCTCGAAGCGGCCTGCTGGATAGCCATACGGCGAGCTGGACGTGTGGTGCTGGCGGGCGACCACTGTCAGCTACCACCCACCGTGAAGAGCGTGGCAGCCATGCGCGGAGGTCTGTCCACCACACTGATGGAGCGCATCGTACACACGCACCCCGAAGCGGTACAACTGCTTGAAATGCAATATCGTATGAAACGCACCATCATGCAGTTTTCAAGCAATTGGTTCTACGGCGGGAAGGTGCTCACAGCCCCTGAGGTAGAGCATCGCGGCATACTCGACTACGACTGCCCCATGCAATGGATTGACACGCCACTGGAGGGCGCTCACGAAGAGTTTGTGGGCGAAAGCTTTGGGCGCGTAAACCGTCAAGAGGCTAAACTCTGCGTGCAAACGCTACGCGACTATTATATGAAGATAGGACGCGCGCGAGCCTTAGACGAACAAATAGATGTGGGCGTCATCTCGCCTTATCGTGCTCAGGTGCAATATCTGCGCCAACTGGTGCGCTCTGACGAATGGCTGCGCCCCTTACGACGCCTCATCACTATCAACACCGTCGATGGCTTTCAAGGGCAAGAGCGCGACATCATCATCATATCGCTGGTGCGCGCCAACGATGATGGACAGATAGGCTTCCTCGCTGACCTACGTCGCATGAACGTTGCCATCACCCGTGCGCGCATGAAACTCATCATCATAGGCAATGCCGACACGCTGGCTCGACACAAGTTCTATAAGGAGCTACACCAGTATGTTATGGGGCTGGCCGAGCAGCCAGAGATATAAGGGGCACCTATAAGACCTATAAGGCCCATTAGCCTCAACCCCTATAAGACCTATAAGCCTCATAAGCCCAGCCCCATAAGACCTATAACCCCCATAAGACCTATAAGGCCCATAAGCCCCATAAGCCAAAAAAGGCCTGCCTCACAATCACGTGAGGCAGGCCTTTTTCATTATTTCTTATTATCTATTCTTTTCAGAACAGCATTTCATTTATGCCTTAGCTACAACAGTAGCCTCATCAGTCTCCTTGATGCGACGACCCATTACGCGGAAGGCGATGGGCGAAGCCACGAAGATTGACGACAATGTACCGATAACCACACCAAGGCTCATAGCGAAGGCGAAGCTGCGGATGCTCTCTCCACCGAGGAAGAGGATGCAGAGCAACACGATCAATGTAGAGAGTGATGTGTTGATGGTACGTGCCAAGGTCTGGTTGATAGAGTCGTTGAAGAGCGACTGCAGCTCAGCCTTAGGATGCAAGCCCAGGTTCTCACGGATACGGTCGAATACCACCACCTTATCGTTGATAGAGTAACCTATCACGGTAAGCAAGGCACCGATAAACGTCTGGTCAATCTCGAGTGAGAATGGCATCCAGCCCCAGCACAGCGAATAGATACCCAGCACGAACACGGTGTCGACAGCCAGCGCCACGGTAGAACCTACCGAGAAGGCCAGGTTGTGGAAACGTATCAAGATATAGATAAAGATGGCTGCCAATGCGATGAGCACGCTGATGATAGCGCCATAAGTAATATCCTTAGCGATAGAGGGGCCTACCTTTGTTGAGGTAACGATAGAGCCACCGGTACGAATATCGGGGTTCTTAAAGGCCTTCACATCCTTCTGTGTTACCAGGTTAGCCTTCTTCAGTGTGTTGAACAAGATGGTCTCGGCCTGGTCGTCAACCTTCGGGTCGTTGCTCTCAATCTTATAGTTGGTTGAGATACGAATGGTCTTATGGTCAGTACCCAGTGCCAGTGCGCTTGATGTGCAGCCAGGGAAAGCCTCCTGCAACAGTGCGCGAACCTGCTCGGGCTCAACAGCCTTCTCAAAAGCAATAACATAGTTGCGACCACCCGTAAAGTCGATGCTGCGGCTCAAGCCACGCACGCCGAAGCTTACTGCAAACACAGCGATGCAAACAATCACGAGGGCGAAAGTCTTCTTATAGATGTTCATGAAGGGGAAGTTGACATTCTGCATCAGGTTACGTGAGAAGCGTGTGCAGAAGGTCTGACCCAACCAGCGATCCTTCTTCATCTGATGCTCGTAAACGAGACGTGTGAGGAACACAGCGGTGAAGAATGAGCAAACGATACCGATGATCCAAGTGGTGGCGAAGCCGCGGATGGGGCCTGTACCAAACACATAAAGGATAACACCTGTGATGATTGATGTCAAGTTAGAGTCGAAGATAGCCGAGAAGGCGTTGCTGTAACCCAGCTGGATTGACTGCTTGATGCCCTTGCCTGAGCGTAGCTCTTCCTTAGTACGTTCATAGATAAGCACGTTAGCATCGACGGCGGTACCCAACGACAGCACCATACCAGCAATACCACTCATGGTGAGGGCTGCCTGGAACGAGGTTAGGATACCCAGCGTGAAGAACAAGTTGACAATCAGTGCCAAGTTGGCCATCATACCAGGGATGACGTCGTACATAACGATCATGTACAGCATCAAGATAACGAAGGCGATAACGAATGAGATAATACCCTGCTGGATTGACTGTGCACCCAGTGTAGGACCTACCACCTCTTCCTGTACGATACGTGCGGGAGCGGGCATACGACCCGACTTCAAGGTGTTGGCCAAGTCTTTTGTATCTTCGATGGTGAAGTTACCTGTGATTGACGACTGTCCGCCAGCAATCTCGCCATTTACGCGGGGAGCCGAGTAAACGCTTCCGTCAAGCACGATAGCGATGGCCTTACCTACGTTAGCCTTGGTCAGCGCTGCCCAGCGGCGAGCACCGTCGGTGTTCATGCTCATGCTTACCTCAGGAGCATTTGAGAGCTGATTAAACTGGTCTTTAGCGTCGGTGATAACGTCGCCTTCCAGCGGAGCGCGGCCATTGGTTGAAGTAACCTTGATGGCGTGCAGCTCATATACATTCTTAACGGTGAGGCCGTCGGCGGGCTTAGCGCTCCACAGCAGCTTCAGGTTAGCGGGCAGAATACGCTTAGCGGCAGCCGAGTTGATGATAGCGTTTACGGCAGCGGTGTCGCGCACGTTAGCATAGCCTACGGTGCTCAGCGCGCCCTGTCCAGTGGTCTGCAGGATGGCCAGCAGCGGGTGCTGCTTCTTCATAGCCTCCTCGGTGCGAGTGTTGGCAGCCTTATCGGCAGCGGTCTCCTCCTTGGTGTTGTCGGCAATCTTAAACTTAGCGTTAGCCTCATTCTTTGCTACGTCAGCCTTAGCCTCTTCAGCTTTAGCTTCATCAGCTTTAGCCTGTGCAGCGGTGTCGGCCTTTTCAGCATGACCACCGTTAGCCACCTGCTGGTCAACCTGTACCAGGTAGGGCACAATCTCGTCGGCGTTGAAGGTCTCCCAGAATTCAAGGTTTGCGCTACCCTGCAACAGCTTACGCATACGCTCGGGCTCACGAATACCAGGCATTTCTACCATGATACGTCCTTGCTGGCCTTCCAGCTTCTGAATGTTGGGCTGCACTACGCCAAACTTGTCGATACGTGTACGCACCACGTTAAACGAGTTGTCGATAGCGGACTGAGCCTCAGTGCGCAAGGCTTTCTCTACCTCGCTGTCGGTGCTCTGCGAGCTCACCTTGCCCTGCATCTGCTGTGTAGCGAATACTTCGGCCAGACGATGTCCGGGGGCGTTACGATGGTAAGCGTTAACGAAGAGGGTGATGAAGTCTTTCTGGCTGGTTTCTTCTTCCTTCTTAGCTTCGTTCATCGACTTTTTGAAGGCGGCGTCGGTCTTGTGGTCGGCCAATGTTTCGATAACATCAGGCACGCTCACTTCGAGGATGACGTTCATACCTCCCTTAAGGTCAAGACCGAGGCCAATCTGTGTCTCCAGACATTTCTGGTAAGAGTAGATGCCAAGGTACTTCACAGAGTCTTTGTAGTCTTGCTGTGCGATGGGGTCTTGAATCTTTGCTGCCTGAGCGTCATAGTAGCGTGTAGCTGCTGAGAACGACAGGTAGAAAAGGCTTGCCAGCGTCAGCAAGACGGCTGTTGTGATTACAATTCCTTTGTTCTGCATTTTCTTGTTTTTTTGTTTATTTATTTTTCAGTTTTTTCCTTCTTTGTTAAGGGGCATTGTCAAGGGGGTTACGTTGTCAAGTTCTTTGTCAAGGGGTTTTCTTTGTCAAGTACGTTGTCAAGGGGATTTCTTTGTCAAGTACGTTTCAAGGGTCTCCTTTGTCAAGGTCGGCATTATGCGCAGCGCTATTGACGTGCGAACATAATACAGGCGTGCAAAGATAACATTTTTTTCACACTACCGAAAATGTTTGCGCCTTTATTTATATAATTATGGCATTTGAAGGGCCAATCGGCATCTTTTCATGCTCTGGCAAAGGCTTTTTGGCAGCCATTTGTTACTTTTTCGCACATAATTACTTGTGCCATTCAGCAAGAAGCAGTAATTTTGCACAACGAAGAAGATATATACTACAACAACGTGGAGACATTAAAAGAGAAGACCGCCCGCGGACTATTTTGGGGCGGTATGAACACCA
This sequence comes from uncultured Prevotella sp., assembly GCA_900552675.1. GTDB lineage: Bacteria > Bacteroidota > Bacteroidia > Bacteroidales > Bacteroidaceae > Prevotella. Next base: position 32,495 of record USAI01000001.1, on the reverse strand, counting down.
TGGTGCAGCAGGTTATCGGACTGCTGTTTGGCATCATCTTGGGGCGCCTATTGGCACCCTCCGACTATGGTATGATGGCCATTATCAGCGTGTTTGCCCTTGTTGCTACAGCCTTGCAAGACAGCGGGTTCAAGGTGGCGCTAGCCAACGAGAAGGCGCCCACGCACACCGAATACAACTCGGTGTTTTGGTTCAACATTCTTATGGGTGGCAGCCTATACCTTGTGCTCTTCTTCGCCGCTCCCCTCATTGGCCGCTGGTATAACACGCCACAGGTGGTGCCCTTGTGCCGTTACGCCTTCCTCAGCATCGTTATTGCGTCGATGGGCACGGCACAGTCGGCCTGGCTGTTTAAAAACCTACGAGCCAAGCAGATAGCCAAAGCCTCGATGACGGCCATCACGCTGTCGGGCTGCACGGGTGCCGTCATGGCTTTTGCGGGCATGGCCTATTGGTCGCTGGCCACGCAAAACATTGTGTATGTGGCGCTTAACACCTTACTCTTGTGGCATTATTCGCCTTGGCGCCCATCGGTGCGCGGCATCACGTTTGCCCCTGTGCGCCGTATGTTTCGCTTCTCGTGCAAGATATTGGCGTCAACCATCACCACACACGTCAATAACAATGTGCTCAACATCTTGTTGGGCCACTACTTCTCTACCACCGACGCTGGCAACTTTAACCAAGCATATCAATGGAACTTTAAATGTTACTCGCTGATACAGAACATGGTGGCGCAGGTATCGCAACCTGTGTTGGTAGACCTACAAGACGATGCGGGCCGACAAACGGCCGCCTTCCGTAAGCTCATGCGCTTTACTGCCTTTGTGTCGTTTCCGCTGCTCTTTGGCTTCGGCATCGTGGCTCACGAGTTTATCATCTTGGCCCTCACCGAGAAATGGGAGGCCAGCGCCACACTGATACAGATGTTGTGTGTGGCAGGTGCCATCACACCTATAAGTACGCTGCTGGGCAACGCCATCATTAGCTGTGGCCGATCAGGCACCTTCTTCCGTGCCACCTTGGGCGTGAGCCTGGCCAACATTGCCATCATGTGTACGCTGTGGCCCTGGGGCATACACGTCATGGTGGTGGCCTATGTGGTGGTGGCCGCCCTGTCAATGATGGTGTGGTATGTGCTGGCGGCGCCCCTGCTGCACTATGGCCTATGGCCGTTCTTAAAAGACATTGTGCCCTTTGCCTTGGCTGCCCTGGCCACCAGTCTGGCCACATGGATAGCCACCGAGCCCATCAACAACCTGTGGCTGAAGCTCTTGGCTCGCATAGCCATGGCCGCCGTGCTTTATTATGGCGTGATGCGCATAGCTGGCGCACACATCCTTCAAGAGTGCATTGGGTTTATTAAGGGGAAAGGGAAAAGGGAAAGGAAAAGTGAAAAGTGAAAAGTGAAAAATCCTATAGCTTTGCTGCTCTCGTTCGCTTTCACCCTCTATCCTCCTCCAGTCTCCTCCAGTCTCCTCGGCTTAGAAAGGCTTAGTAAGGCCTATAACCCATAAGAATAAAACAATAGAAAATATGAAAGAAACACCAACCATAGCCGTTGTGATGTGTACCTACAATGGCGAGCGCTTCTTGCGCGAGCAGATGGACAGCATCCTGGCACAAACCTACCCCATAGCCGAGATCATTGTGCAAGACGATGGGTCGACTGACAACACCGTAAACATTCTGCGCCAATATGCCGAGCGTGTACCACAAATGCAGATACACGTTAACGAGAAGAACTTGGGCTTCAACCGCAACTTCCACACGGCGTGCCTGCGCGCCACGGCCGACTACATTGCCATCTCTGACCAAGACGATGTGTGGATGCCCAACAAGCTTGAGCGACAGATTGAGGCCATTGGCCCTTGCAACATTTGTTATTCTACGCACCTACGTGGGCGCGATATGGCCACAGCGCACACCGTGGCACCACGCTGCAACCTCGAGGCCATGCTCTTTACGGGCATTGCGGGCCACACCATGATAGCGCGCCGCGACTTCATACAGCGCCCCGAAAGTTGGACCAACGACCGCATTGTGTACGACTGGAGTCTGGCGCTGAACGCTTACTTCTTCCGCCAGCCTAACGCCATCGTTCGTGTGGACGAACCGCTCAACTGGCACCGCTCGCACGACGGCGAGGCGGCGTTGCTGCAAAACATTGCGGTGTGTGGCGAGCAGAAACGCACCACATGGCAACCTTACGTCTATGGTCTGCGCAACTATCGCGCCCTGCAGCGCAAACCCAACTGGCACCTGGTGTATAACCTTATTGCCACCCACACCGCGGGCAATGCCGCCCTGGCCTTGCCTCACCGCATGGCTTCATTAATGTTGCGCCCCGGCTTATGGCCGCTCATGCAGCTGTGCTGGCTGTGCATGAAGCACCGTAACAACCTGTATCCCAAGGCACAAAGCGTGCGTGGCGTGATGGGCGCCGTACGCGGCTTCTTCTACCCCTTCATCTTCTCATGGCACTGCTCACAGTTTGATATGTAGGAAGAATTTAAGTGAAAAGGGAAAAGGGGAAAGTGAAAAAGGAAAAGTGAAAAGGGAAAAATCCTATTGCTTTGCGGCTCTCACGCCCACCAGTCTCCATTGTCCCCTCGGCTTAGAAAGGCCTATAAAGGCTTAGTGAGGCTTATTACCCTCTGGCTTAGAAAGGCTTAGAAAGGCTTATCATTATTTCCCCCAAAAAACAATAAACGATGACAAACATTGATGAAAGATATATGCGGCGCTGCTTGCAGTTGGCCGCCAATGGCCAGCAGAACGCCAAGCCCAACCCCATGGTGGGTGCCGTTATTGTGGCACAAGGCCGCATTATAGGCGAAGGCTATCATGTGCGTTGTGGCGAAGGCCATGCCGAGGTAAACGCCTTTGCCTCAGTGCGTAAGGAAGACGAGGCGCTATTACCCGAGGCCACCATCTACGTGAGCCTTGAGCCCTGTGCCCACTACGGCAAGACGCCCCCTTGTGCCGACCTCATTGTGAGCAAGCACGTGCGACGCGTGGTGGTGGGCTGTGTCGACCCCTTTGCCAAGGTGCATGGCCGTGGCATAGCAAAAATTCGTGAGGCGGGCATCGATGTTACGGTGGGCGTGCTCGAGGCCGAATGTCGTGCCCTCATACGCCGCTTCATCACCGTGAACACGCTGCAGCGACCTTACATCATACTGAAATGGGCACAGAGCGCCAACCATCTCATTGACAACGCCTTCGCCCCTACGGCCCTCTCAACGCCCTTCACGCAGATGCTGGTACACAAACTTCGTAGCGAGTGCGATGCCATTGTGGTGGGCCGCACCACCTATAACCGCGATCATCCCCACCTCGACGTGCGCCACTGGGCGGGCCATGCGCCGCTGCCCATCGTGTTGTCGCACAGCGTGCCCGAAGGGCTGCCCACACACTGGCGCTGCTATCACAGCATCGACGAGATGCTCAGCCAGTTGCAAGCCGAGCACCGCCAAGCGCTATTGGTAGAGGGTGGCGCCCACCTGCTTCAGCAGTTTATCAACCGTGGTCTGTACGACGAGATACGTGTTGAAACCGCTCCCACCACCTTTGCTACGGGCACCGTTGCCCCCACCCTGCCAGCAGACCTAAAGCTGAAAAAGCAAGAGCTGTGGGAAGAAAATATTATTGAAACGTTTGTTAAATAAGAAGAGCTAGAAAGATTTTTCATTTTTCACTTTTCACTTTTCACTTAAAATGTCGTACGAAGAACTGCGCAAACGGCTGACGTCCGTTTACGATGAGCGCGAGGCGCAAGCCGTGGCGCGCTGGGTGCTCGACGAGGCGTTTGGCCTTTCGCTCACCGATATTTGTTGTGGCAAGGTGTCGCAACTGTCGGCCGACGATGCCCGTAGGCTGGAGGCCATGACGCGCCGCCTTGAACAGGCCGAACCCGTGCAATATGTGTTAGGCCATGCCCCCTTTGCGGGCCACAGTTTCGAGGTAAGCCCCGCCGTGCTCATTCCACGACCCGAAACCGAAGGGCTGGTACACTGGGCCGTGCAGTCGGCCGAGGCTATGATTAGCGTCGAAGCCCAAACAAGCGTCGAAGCCCAAACAAACGTCAAAGCCCAAACAAGCCCCTCTCTTCACATTCTTGATATAGGCACGGGCAGCGGTTGCATAGCCATCAGCGTGGCCTTAGCCCTACCCCGAGCCACGGTGCAAGCCTGGGATATTTCGCCCCAAGCCCTTGCGCAAGCCCGTAGCAACGCCCAGCGTTTGGGAGCGCAAGTGTCGTTCATTCAGCAAGATGCGTTACAGCCTCCGCAGCACCACGCCTGTCTTGACATGGTGCTGAGCAATCCGCCCTATATATGCCAGTGCGAGGCCGAAGCCATGCACCGCAACGTGTTGGCACACGAGCCCCACATGGCCCTTTTTGTGCCCAACGACGATCCGTTGCGCTTCTACCGAGCCATCACGCGTTATGCCGTCGAGGCGTTACGTCCTGGCGGCTGTGTGTTGTTCGAAATCAATGCGTTATACGCCGAGGCCACACGCCAAATGATGCTTGACGAGGGCCTCAGCCATATCGAAACGCGCCTCGACTGCTTTGGCAAAGAACGTTTCGTGAAGGGTGTGCTTACAGTTTCGTAAACAATATTTTATTTTTTGGGGGCAATGCCTCTTACAAGCTATCGCCGTGCGCGCTAAAGTCGCCATTTGCTTCGGCCTCGCTCAGCGGATCCTCCTCTTCCACCTTCGGCGCAGGTTTCACCAGGAAGGCGCTCAGTTCCCACAGCACATACAGCGGTATAAACACCGACATGAGCGTGAAGGGGTCGGCCGAGGGCGTGATAAAGGCCGCCAAGACGAGCAGCGCCACAACGGCATGTCGCCTATAGCGCGAGAAGAAGCTGCGGTTCAGCAGTCCGATTTTTGATATTCCCATGCACACCAGCGGCAGTTCGAAGATGATGCCCATCATGAAGGTGAGCATGAGAAAATTGTTCATATACGAGTCGAGCGACAGCTGATTGGTAATTTCCGGACTAATTTGATAGCTATACAAGAACCTGAGCGTGAGCGGAAACACCACGCTATAGCCCACGCAGCAGCCCATGAAAAACATCACGGTGCCAAAGACGAAGACGAAGCGCACGCCACGTTGCTCGTTCTTATACAGCGCAGGGCACACAAAGCGCCATACCTCGAACACGATGTATGGAAACGCCAGCAGCAATGCCACCCATACCGACAGCGACATATGCAGAAAGAACTGCGACGAGAGGTTAATGTTGATGATGTCGACATGAAAAGGTTGCAACAAGTCATCGGGCACCACCGACACCCATCCCGCCGCCGTTTTCATCCAGCGATATAAGAAGAAGTCGGGCTTGCTGGGCGCCATCACCACATGCTGAAACAGCCACGGTATGAAGGCGAAGCCACCAAGCACAAACACGGCCATGGCGCCAATGATGCGTATGAGCATCCAGCGAAAGGCCTCTAAGTGGTCCCAAAACGACATTGGCTCCTGTTCATCGTCAGCCTTTTGCTCGTCGTCAGCCTCCTGTTCATTGTCAGAATAGGGCTCACTATCCGAATACTGCTCATCCGAATATTGCTCATCCGAATACTGTTCATCCGAATATTGTTCGTCTGAATACTGTTGATTTTCAGCTTCTTGCTCGTTGTTGTATTGCTCGTTATTTGGGTGATCGAGGTTATTATTTCTCATCGGGCATTTCGGGTGAATTTTTTCTTTGCTGAGCGTTGTTTGAGGGTTTTGTGGGTTCGCGGTTTATTTCTTCTTCAATACCGTTTACGCCCTCTTTAAAGTTTTTCACGCCTTTGCCCAAGCCCTTCATCAGTTCAGGAATTTTCTTGCCACCGAAGAGCAGCAATACAACCAGTAAGATGACGAGGAGTTCAGGAGTGCCCAAGCCTCCGATGAGTAAGAATGATGTTGCCATAATAAAAATTGAAGTTTTTTGTTAATAAGTTAATATATTATGTGAGTTTTTTCTTTGCGTATCATGCATTGTCTCACAGATGCATTTCACATTACCACACAAAAATAAAAAAAAAACATCGGTGCGCCATACCTTTCAAACATTTATTACCCTTAGCCATTGGTTTTTAATATTCGTTAACAAGAGAGGGCGATGAAGGAAGATGAGAGGACGGGGCGCAGAAGGCGATGGAGGACGAGATACGTTGGGTGTCGGAGGACGAGATGCGTTGGGTGTTGGAGGACGGGGCACGGAGGCCACCGTCCTACTAAGGAGGGGGACATGCAAGCAAGTGACAATATAGTGAGGCAAGCAAGGGATATCATAGTAGGACGAGGGTCTCCGCGCCCCGTCCTCCCTGAGAGGACCTATGTCAATTGCTGGAAGACGAGAAACGTTGGCTGATGGAGGACGTGGCACGGAGGCCACCGTCCTACTTTGATTTGCCTCGCTAACTATAGTAGAACAGGGTCTCCGGAGGGCTAAGGTGTGTGCAAAAAATAGTAGGACGGTGGCCTCCGTGCCCCGTCCTCCATGCCGAAACTTTGATTATTATTTCGTTGAGCGAAATATGAATGAGAATATTTTCGATTTATAAATACACAAAGGGCAGACGAAAAATGTATAAATATGCAAAGGCACACTGTTTTTGTATAAATATACAATGTGGGCGAGAGCCCGTTTTTAACTAAACATTTCTTAATTTTGTGATAATCTGTAAGTAAAAGCAAGGGGTTTGCTTACAGAAAATTTTATTGATACTACTGATTTGAGAAAGCATGGGTTTCAGGCCCTAAAACCAAGGGTTTCAGACGCTAAAAGCCTTGGTTTCAGGATGCGAAACCAAGGCTTTCAGTCCGTAATTTGATGGGTATTGCAACACGCTCCCCATCTTGCATAAATATGCAGAAATGAGAACCAAAAAATGTTTTTATTATAAAATGGTTCGTTACGTTGGAGGATGGAGCACGCTGCTTGCTGGAGGACGGGGCACGGAGACCACCGTCCTACTGAAGTTTGCCATGCTAATCATAGTAGAACAGGGTCTCTGTGCCCTGTTCTCCAGCAACCCACCGTTTATTAATATGTTTTAGGACGGGGATGGATTATTTCTTTCTCGTCACCTTTTTCTTAGCAGATTTCTTGGCAGCCGATTTCTTGGCAGCCGATTTCTTAGCAGGAGTGGCGGGTTTAGCCTTTTCAGCGGCCTCTTCCTTCTTCTCAGCCTCTTGCACCTTTACCACCTCAACCGTGAAGATAAGGGTAGAGAAAGGTTTGATTTGCTGACCCGCGCCACGTGCTCCGTAGCCCAGTTCTTGCGGTATATACAGTTCCCACTTGCTGCCTTCGGGCATCATGCACAGCGCCTCGGTCCAGCCCTTTATTACCTGGTTAGGGCGGAACTCGGTGGTTTGCGGGTTACGTTTATAGCTGCTGTCAAACACGGTGCCGTCAATCAGTTTGCCCTCATATTTCACGGTCACCATATCGTCGGCCTTGGCCACCTTGCCATTGCCTGTGGTCAGCACCTTATATTGCAGTCCGCTGGGCAGTGTCTGTACGCCCTCTTTTGTTTTGTTTTCGTTCAGCCAAGCCTCGTTAGCGGTTTTGTAAGCCTCGTTTTTCTTCTTTTCGTCGGCCTCGCTGGTGGTTTTAAACAAGGTTACGGCGTGTGGCTCGGTCATGATGGTGGTGTCGGCCAATACGCCCGAGATGAAGCCCTCGTGCAACAGACGTGCGTCGATGGTGTGCTCGGTGCCCTCAAACTGCTTCTGCACGGTGGGCAGCATTTGCTTGTCAACCTGCTGTGCGATGGTGCGTCCTGCGTTCATAGCGGTATATTTGGGGTCGCCAGTTTTCTCCATTGCCTCGCGGAAACCAGTGATAAAGTCGGCCAGGTAAGCGGTGTCTACCTGCAGGTTGCGCTGCAGATATTCAAGCAGTCCGCGCGACATAAATTTTCCTGCGGCATAGCTCAGCGAGTCAGAGGCCGAGATCAGTTCAACGGGTTTTTCTACCTTTGCGGCAGCAACCTCTTTTTTCTTCTTTTTTGAAGGCGCTGCGTAGAGCGCTGTGCTGGCCACGATGATGGCGGCCATCAAGATTATCTTTTTCATCTTATCTTAGTGTTAAAACGAAAGTGGCACCGTGGCTGGCCTTATGCCTGCTCTCGATGCCACTCTTTTTATAGTTGACGAGTTGACGAGTGACGAGTTGACAAGCTGTTTGCTTTGTTGCTTTCAGGGTTCAATACATTTATTGATAACCTTTGGTAGCAACTGGTCAGCTCGTCACGGGTCAACTTAAAAACTTATTTTACTTTGAGCAGTTCAATCTTGAAGATCAGAGCTGAGAAGGGCTTAATTTCGCCTGCCTCGCGCTCGCCGTAAGCCAGGTTCTGAGGAATGTAAACCTCCCATACAGAGCCTGCGGGCATGCGAACCAGTGCCTCGGTCCAACCCTTGATTACCTGGTTAGCGCGCATCTCGGCGGGCTGATTGCGCTTGTAGCTGCTATCAAACACCTTGCCATCGATGGTGCGGCCCTCATAGTTTACGGTCACCATTGAGGTATCTTTAGGCAGAGCGCCGGTGCCCTCTTTAATAACCTTATACTGCACGCCGCTGGGCAGAGTCTTTACACCGGGCTTCTTAGCGTTTTCCTGCATAAATTTTTCGCCAGCCTTCTTGTTGTTGCCATACGTCTTTTCCATGTTTTTGGCCTTGATATCCATCATCTTCTTCTGAGCCAGCTGTCCGGCCTGCTCAACAGTCATGAGGCCCTTCTTGTTTGTGGCGCCAGTGATGAAGCCAGCCATAAAGTTTTTCAGCGAGATGGTCTTGGTAGAATCTTCGCCAAAGATCTCGTGGTTGATGCCCTTCACCATACGGTTAGAAATCTGCTGACCGATGTTGATGCCGAGGAAGTAGGCAGCCTTCTTCTTGTCGTCGCCAGCGTTGGCACCGTCGTTCAGGCCCTTTACAAAGGCGTCGATATATGCGGTGTCAACGTCCATCTGTACAAGATACTCTCTCAGACCCTGTGTCTGAGCCAGACCCATAGCATAGCTCAGGGTGTCGACATCGTTTTTAAGCGAAGGTTTGGGGGTAGAATTGCCGCACGATGTGATGCCAGCAATCATTGCAGCCATAGCAACTGCGAAAAATAATTTCTTCATTGTGATTATTTGTGTAATAAAATTTTCAGTTTATTGTTTTTACTTTACTTCAATAAGCTCTACATCGAAGATGAGGGCTGCGAAGGGAGGAATAGCGGCACCAGCACCCTGCTCGCCATAACCCAGGTGGTAGGGAATGAAGAAGCGATACTTAGCGCCCTCTTGCATGAGCTGCAGACCCTCGGTCCAGCCACGAATAACACCGTTCAGGGGGAACTCGGCGGGCTCGCCACGCTGTATTGAGCTATCAAACATGGTGCCGTCAACCAGCATGCCCTCATAGTGACACTTCACGGTGTCGGTAGCCTTCGGCTTGCGGCCGTTGCCCTCTTTCAGCACCTGATATTGCAGACCGCTGGGCAGGGTTACCACGCCGTCTTTCTTTGCGTTCTCGGCAAGATACTTCTCGCCTTCCTCGCGTGTGCCCTTAAAGCGCTCGGCGGCAGCAGCACGCTGTTTCTCTTCCTGCTTCTGGAAGAACTCTTGTACGATGGTTTGCGCTTCGGTGTTGCTCACCTTCGGCTCATTTCCTGCTATCACGTCTTTAATGGCTTGTGCGAAATCGTCGATGTTGAGGTTCTCGGCACCCATCTGCGACAGCTGATGACCAATGCCCAGACCCAAAGCGTAACTTAATTTGTCCATGTCTTCTATTTATATGTTATAATATTATTGTGTATCTTCAAAAACGGTGCAAAAATACTGAATTTTCCTGAACAATGCCACCTTATGTATAGAAAAAACATTATTTTTGCATAGTTTAGCACGTTTTTGGCTTTGCTAAGCCCAAGAGGTGCAAAGCATTATAACCATTATACATGTAAACACAAAAATTAGGAGGAGAACGTAAAATGAAGAATTTAGTGTTTCTTACAGGAGCCGGAATGTCGGTAGAAAGTGGTTTTAAAACCTTCCGCGGAAACGATGGGTTGTGGGAAAACTACCCCGTAGAACAAGTGGCCACACACGAAGGATGGCTGGCCGACCCCGACCTGGTGACCCGCTTCTATAACATGCTGCGCGCCAAGCTGTATGCCGCACAGCCCAACGAGGGCCACAAACTAATAAAAGCACTGGAAAAAGAATATAGCGTAACGGTTATCACACAAAATGTTGATAACCTGCACGAAAAGGCGGGCAGCAGCCACGTGATACACCTGCATGGCGAACTGAGCAAGGTGTGCTCGAGCCGAGACCCCGACGACCCACGCTATCAGCAAGAGCTCGACCCCGACCACTGCACCGTAGCGCCAGGCACCAAGGCGGGCGATGGGTCGCTGCTCAGGCCCTTCATCGTGTTCTTTGGCGAGAGCGTGCCCATGATATCGGTGGCTGCCGAGGCCGTGATGCAGGCCGACGCGCTGGTTATCATTGGCACATCGCTCAACGTATATCCCGCGGCTGGACTGGTGCAATATGCACGGCGCGGCACACCCCTCTACCTCATCGACCCTGACCCCATGACGGGCAGCCATCTGCATGGCGTTACGCACATCAAGGCAGGAGCCAGCGAGGGTATGCGTCGACTCGTAGCGCTGCTGCATGAAGATGGCTCAGCAAGCAACGCATAGGTGTTTTACTGCTGAACCTTGCCTATAAAACGGCCCTCACTGTCGATGTATCCCTCTTGGCCCTCTTTCACAGCCTCAAAGTAAGGATACTCGTCGCGCAGAGAAATGTCGTCGTACAGGAAGTCGGCCACCACGGTATCGAAGCCGTCGGGCATAATCAATCCCATCTTGCCCTCTTTCTGTGCGATGACTGGCAGCGACTTTAGGTCGTCAACATACACGTAACAGGTGCGCAAGAAGTCGTAACGTGGCGTAATGAGCACGCGCCCTTTGTAGTCTTTCATGCCAAAGTGGCCGTCTTCTTCAAACACCTCATGAAACTGTAAGTATTTGTCTTTTATACGGTTAAGGTAAAACACCATGCGGCGCTTGTCGTTCACCAAATGCACAAGATAGGCAAAGGTGTCGCAATAGTTGGCCATAGCGCGCGCCAACACTATCTTAAAGTCGAGACCACTGATGGCCTTGCGGTTCAAGTCGATATATTTGGCTATCACCTCTTCTTTCTCAGCCACCGACAGGGGGGCTATGCTCTCTTCAAACTTCAACATGATATGCTTGCTGCCCTTCATGGCCTTGATATAACGGTGTATCTGGCGGGCCATTTCATCGCACACAAACTTATCTATGCGAGCCACTTCTATCTCGTCCTCATAGGTCGACTCAAAGTTTTCTTGTGTAATCTTTTTATCCTTTTCGTTCATAGTAGTAATGCTTTTACTTGCGTTTACAATCGGAAAACCTTTTGGCCAAAATTACGACTTTTTGACGACAACACAAAACAAAACCCCCATCTTTTTATCACGCAACAGCGTTTTCGCCCTTGTGTGGGCGAACAGGAGACTTTAATTTGCCATCCCAAAATACTACGAAGCTTTGCTAATCATAGTAGGACGGTGGTCTCCGTGCCCCGTCCTCCAGCAACCCACAGTTTATTAATATTTTTTAGGATGGAAGATGGATTATGTTGGGGTGCTGGAGGATAGATTACGTTGCTTGCTGGAGGACGGGGCACGGAGGCCACCGTCCTACTAAAGATTGCCATGCGAACCATAGTAGAACAAGGGCCTCCGTGCCCTGTTCTCCAGCACCCCACCTTTCGGCTTTTATACAAACAAAAAAGGTGTGCTTGGGGCAAGTTCCCCTAGAAAAATGTAGGAAACATAGGAAAGTTCCCCTAGAAAAGTGTAGGAAACATGAAAAAGTTCCCCTAGAAAAGTGTAGGAAACATGGGAAAGTTCCCCTAGAAAAGTGTGAAAAAGCTTGCAAAAAGGTCAAAAAGAAGCATATCCTTATACTTGGTACAAACATATTACAAATATTATTTGTAACTTTGCCTTGGCTTGGCAACATAGCCTAAACGTCACACAACATTAAGAACAGATAAAACATTATACTAAAAGACAGAAACCAAAAACAATAGAACAAATGAAAAAGCATTTTCTTACCGTGCTCTTCTGTTTCATCGCATTGATGGCAGGAGCACAAGTGCAGCGCCCCAAGCTGGTGGTGGGCATCATCATCGACCAGATGCGTTGGGACTATCTCACCTATTATTATAACCAGTTTGGCGAGGGCGGCTTCAAGCGTTTGATGAACGAAGGCTTCAGCTGCGACAACCAGATGATTAACTATCTGCCCACCGTCACCGCCATCGGACACAGCAGCAACTATACTGGCTCGGTGCCCGCCTTGCACGGCATTACTGGCAACGACTTTTACATCAATGGCAAAAAGGTATCGTCGTGCGAAGACCACAGCGTGAAGAACGTAGGTTCAGAAGGTAGCGTTGGCGAGCGTTCACCCCACAACCTGCTGGCTACCACCATTGGCGACGAGCTGAAGGTGGCCACCGACTTCAAGAGCAAGGTGATAGGCGTCTCTATCAAAGACCGTGCCTCAATTCTGCCCGCTGGCCACTGCGCCGATGCCGCCTACTGGTATGACCAGAAGACGGGCCGCTTCATCACCAGCTCATATTATATGGATAAGTTGCCCAGTTGGATGGTTGCTTTCAACAAAAACAGCAAGATTAAGCCTGGCACCAACCTTATCATGCTGCCCGAGGGCGCCACACAAACCTTTAGCCTGGCCGAGGCTGCCGTAAAGAACGAGCAGATGGGTAAAGACGAGGTTACCGATATGCTGTGCGTGAGCATCTCAAGCACCGACGCCATAGGACACGCCGTAGGCACACGTGGCGAAGACAACTATAACGTGTATATGCAAACCGATAAGGCGCTGGCACACTTCCTTACCACCCTTGACCAAGAGGTGGGCAAAGGCAACTATCTCGTGGTGCTGACCGCCGACCACGGTGGCGCACACAACCCCAACCTGATGAAGGCTCATGGCGTGCCCGCCGACGGATGGGATAGCGCAGCCGAGATGAAACGTGTAGAAGAGCGTCTGGCAAAGAAGTTTGGCGTTGAGGGCAAGTATATTCTCGACACCTCGGGCTTCTACATCTACGTAAACCGCGACTTTGTAAAGGCTAACAACCTCGACTTCCAGGCTGTGAAAGATGCTATCGTCGACATACTGAAGGAGAACGATGAGCTGGCCTTCGTGGTTGACCTCGACAAGGCCGCCACCACATCAATGCCTGAGGTGCTGCGCGAGATGACCATCAATGGCTATCACCGCACCCGCACAGGACAAATCATGGTGATAACAAACCCGCAAGTCTTCTCATGGAAGGTGGGTCCCGACTATAAAGGCACCACACACGGCGCATGGAACCCCTACGACGCTCACATACCCTTGCTGTTCATGGGATGGCACATTGGTCATGGCTCAACCAAGCAGCGCACCCACATCACCGATATGGCTCCCACCGTATGCGCTCTGCTGAACATACAGCAGCCCAACGCCTGCATAGGCACACCCATCATGCCCGTTATTGAGAGCCAAAAGTAAAAAATATGATTGACGACTGCCTACACCCATTGCACCACCCCGCTGTGCCCGACCCCGTGCGCATGAACAACCCGTTCTGTTACACACCGCACAGTCTGTGCATCGAGGCGGCGGCCGCCGTACAACACTATCTCGACACCACACCCCAGCTCATGGACCTGGAACACCAGGGCAAGATGTTTGGGGTGCTGGTGGTGCGCACCACCACTGGCGAACGAGGCTTTGTGGCTGCCTATTCGGGGTTGCTCTCAGGCCGAAACAACTGGCCGTGGTTTGTGCCGCCCGTGTTCGACGCACAGCAGCCCGATGGCCATTTTAAGGTGAGCGAGCGACATATATCGCACCTTAGCAACCTGATAGCCAGCGTAGAACGTAGCGATGCCTACCTTCAGGCGAAAGCCGCACTTGCCAGCGCCGAGCACAATGCCGAGGCACAACTGTGCGAGGCTCGAGAGGCCCTGCGCTGCCGCAAAGCCCAGCGCAACGAGCGCCGACAGGAGGCCGAGCTGGCGGGCACCGCACTGAGCGAGGCCGAACTGCAAGCCATGGTGCACGAGAGCCAATATGACAAGGCCGAACTGCGCCGCATAAAAAAACGCCTGTCTGACAACACGATGGTTGCCAGACAGGCGCTTTCTGAATATGAAGACCAACTAAAAACCTTGCGCGACGACCGCCGACGCGAGAGCGAAGCCTTGCAGCAATGGCTCTTTACGCAATACAAGGTGTGCAACGCGCGGGGCGAAACGCGCACGCTGCTCGACCTCTTTGCCGAAGAAACGGACCAACTGCCACCAGCTGGCGCAGGCGACTGCTGCGCACCCAAACTACTACAATATGCCTATAAGCATGGGCTGCAGCCGCTGGCCATAGCCGAATTTTGGTGGGGGCCACCCTCAAACGACTACCTACGGCAGCTAGGGCATTATTATCCTGCCTGTCAGAGCAAGTGCCGACCCATACTACCGTTTATGCTGCAAGGATTGGACGTAGAGCCCGACCGATCGGCCGAGCGCACCCACGATATGCCCACCGTGCTGTATGCCGATGATAGCATCGTGGTGATAGACAAGCCTGCAGGCATGCTAAGCGTGCCGGGGAAAGATGAAAACCGACTGTCGGCCGAACAGTTTGTACGCCAACAGTTTAACATACCTGCCGAGGTAACAGCCGTAGTGCACCGCCTTGATATGGACACCAGCGGACTGCTGGTGTTTGCTCGCACCCAAGCGGCACAGCGCGCACTGCAAACACAGTTTTTAAAGCACACGGTGAAGAAACGTTACGAGGCGCTGCTCAGTGGCGTGGTGCAACAGCATGGGGCTGCCGTCGACTGGCAAAAGCAGAGCATCAGTCTGTCTCTCAGGCCCGACCCCTACAACCGACCGTTACAGGTGGTTGACCCTATTAACGGCAAAACAGCTGTCAGCCACTTTGCACTGGGACATATCGAGAACGGGCTGCAACACATTAGTTTATGGCCGCTTACAGGGCGCACACACCAACTGAGGGTGCACTGTGCGCACCCCGATGGGCTGGGATGCCCCATCGCTGGCGACCCGCTGTATGGCAGAGGCATAGCGCCCACGCCAAGCAAGAGGCTGTGTTTGCACGCAGCCCAACTTTGTTTCACGCATCCCGTAAGCGGCAAACCGCTGACCTTCAACTCGGTAGTGCCGTTCTAATTTCTTTGAAGTAGCATCCCCCCTTCTAATTTCTTTTAATAGGTAAACGAGCTTCCACCGAGGAATTCGCGTAAGAGCGAGGTGGGCGGCAACGTGTCGTAGTCGATAGACGAGAAGTAGCGCAAGAACTTACGCAGACGGTAAGCCTCGGCATAGGTGTCGCTATTCTCGGGCACATTTTCAAGAATAGGCTCGGCCTGCTTCTTGATGGCCGCCAGCTCGTACAGCATAGCCGTGTTAAACATCACATCAGCATTTTCTTGATACGGAAATATCCATTTGTTCTCGCCAGCACGCACGCTGGGCCAGCGCCGTATGGTGTCTTCGGCCGAGCAGCCACGATATTTATAATCGCGTATGATGCGGCGCAACAGGCGGTTATCGGTGGTGGGGATATAGTTGTGCGAGTCGAGCAAGATGGTGGTAAGCGCCGAGGCATACACACGAAACTTCTGCTCGTCAGGAATTTGTGCCGTGAGCTCGGGGTTCAAGGCATGAATACCCTCAACCACCAGCACATCGTTAGGCTGCAAGCGCAGGCGGTGCCCACTCTTCTCTGAACGCCCTTCGGCAAAGTTGTAGCGCGGCAGCTCTACCTCGTCGCCACGGAACAGCGCCTCAAGCTGACTGTTCAAGAGCGGCAGGTTCAGGGCGTGCAGGTGCTCATAGTCGTAGTCGCCCTTGGCGTCGAGGGGCGTCTTGTGGCGGTCAACAAAATAGTCGTCTAGCGAGATGGGCACAGGGCGTATGCCACAGGTAAGCAGCTGTATGCTAAGACGTTTGCACGTAGTGGTCTTGCCCGACGACGAGGGGCCAGCAATGAGCACCATCTTCACGCCCTTGCGGTCGGCTATCTGTTCGGCTATGTGCGCTATCTTCTTCTCTTGCAGCGCCTCTGACACGTTGATAATGTCGTTAGCATGGCCCGCCTTCACGGCTGCGTTAAACATGCCCACGGTGCCCATGCCCAAGATGTCTTGCCAGCGGTGGTGCTCCTTAAAGATGTCGAACATCTTGTCTTGTCGCACCATCTCGCCCAGCACGGCGGGGTTTTGTGGCGACGGTATGCGCAGCAGCAAGCCATCATAATAAGGCTCGAGGCCAAAGAGGTATAGCTGCGATGTGTTGGTGAGCAACGTGCCGTAAAAATAGTCTACGTATCCATCAATATCATAATACACCGTGTAGAGACGACCCGTGGTGCGCAACAACTCCACCTTTGAGTGGGTACCCAACTTCTGAAACATGCTGATAACCTGCTCGGTAGGTGCCTCGTGGCGGCGTATGGGTATGGTGGCACTGATAATGTCGTGCATGCGCTGGCGCAGGCGGTTGCACACGTCGGCGGTAACGGGTTGCCCTATCTGCAGGTCGCAGTAGTAGCCGTTCGACACCGGAATGTCGATTACCACGCTGCCCTCAGGATACAGGTCGTGCACGGCCTTGCACAGCACAAAGAACAGCGAACGGGTGTAGGCACGCGACCCCGACGACGAATACATATCTAAAAACTCGATGTCTTTGTTGTGATAGAGGCGAAAGTTCATCCCCTCTACCTTATTGTTTACCTTGGCACTAATGGGGCCGTAAGGCATCTCAAAATTTAATTTTGCAAAAACATCAGAAAGTGTGCTTCCAATTTCTACATTTAAAGTTTTTTTATTATTTTTGCAGCGAATTTGTATTATCTGTTTCATTGCGTTGACGTATTTACAGCGTTAGTATATATATAATAATGTATAATAATGTATAGGCAACCAATAGACGAAGGCGTGCTGAAGGCAACCCTCGGGTTGCGGTTGTAAAGATACACCTTATTTTCGACAAGCACTTACGAAGAAGAAACAAATTAAACAAAAATATGTCGATTTGGATAATTTTTAAGATTATTGGCTCATTAGCGCTACTTATCTATGGCATGAAGGTCATGAGCGAAGCGTTACAGAAGATGGCGGGCTCGCAGCTGCGCCATATCCTTGGAGCCATGACCACCAACCGCTTCACTGGTCTGCTGACCGGTATGTTTGTAACGGCCTCCGTGCAGTCGTCGACAGCTACGACGGTAATGACCGTATCGTTTGTGAACGCCGGACTGCTCACACTGGCACAAGCCATCTCTGTAATTATGGGCGCCAACATTGGCACCACGTTTACAGCATGGATCATGACGCTGGGCTTCTCGTTTAATATGGCGAACCTTGTGTTCCCGGCATTCTTCATCGCCCTGCTACTTATCTATACACGTAAGCACCACTACATAGGCGATTTTCTCTTTGGCGTAGCTTTTATGTTTTTCGCTATTTCCACCCTCGGCGCCACGGGCAAGGAAATGGACCTCAGCCATAACCAAGCTGTTATCGACTTCTTTGCGTCGTTTAACAAAGACAGTTATATCACCATCTTCTCGTTCCTCGGCATAGGCACGGTGCTCACCTTCTGTATGCAGTCGTCGGCAGCCCTCATGGCCATCACCATGGTGCTGTGCTCGAGCGGTGTGCTGCCCATATATATGGGTATAGCGCTGGTGCTGGGCGAGAATATTGGCACCACCATCACCTCAAACATCGCAGCCATGGGCGCCAACACACAGGCTCGACGCGCCGCCATGGCTCACCTCACCTTCAACGTATTTGGCGTGTTGTGGGTGCTGTGTGGCTTCTATCCCTTCATCGACATGGTGTGCGGATTTGTGGGTGTCGACCCTCATGCCAACCATATCGACGTTGCACGCCTATCGGTAGTGCTGGCCGCCTTCCACACCTGCTTTAACGTGTGCAACACCTGCATACTGATATGGTTTATCCCACAAATGGAGCGCCTGGTGTGCTACCTCATCAAGCCACGCACCAAAGACGAGGAAGACGACTTCCGCCTGCGCTACATCGGGGGCAACAGCATCATGAAAACACCTGAACTCTCGGTGCTGGAGGCTCAAAAAGAGATACAGTCGTTTGCCGAGCGCATACAGCGCATGTTTACCATGGTGCGCGAACTGCTGGGCGTGAAAGACGATGCCGCCTTCACAAAGCTATACGCTCGCATTGAAAAGTATGAGAGCATTAGCGATAACATGGAGATTGAGATTGCCAACTATCTGAACGATGTGAGCGATGCACACCTCTCTGACGAAACAAAGGCTAAGATACGTGCTATGTTGCGCGAGATTAGCGAGATAGAGAGCATTGGCGACAGCTGCTACAACATTGCACGCACCATCAACCGCAAGATGAAAGGCAAAGAAGACTTCACCGAACAGCAATACGAGCACCTACACCAAATGTTTGAGTTGACCGACGACTCGCTCACACAGATGAACGTGCTGCTCACAGGCCGCCGCGAAAACTGCGATGCAAACCGCTCGTTTAACATTGAAAACGAAATTAACAACTATCGCAACCAACTGAAGAGCCAAAACATTAATGACGTAAACGACCACAAATACGACTACGCCATCGGCACCATGTATATGGACATGATTAGCGAGTGCGAAAAACTGGGCGACTACGTGGTGAACGTGGTGGAGGCAAGAATGGGAACCAGAAAGCCAGAGGCGTAGGAGGTAGGGAAAAAGGAAGAGTGAAAAGTGAAAAATCCTATAGCTTTGCGGCTCTCACACCCTCCTGCTTCACTCCAGTCTCTCTCGGCTTAGGAAGGCTTAGAAAGGCATAGAAAGGCTTATCATCCTCCAGTCTCTCTCGGCTTAGGAAGGCTTAGAAAGACCCTGTAACCCTTCTCCGCCCAAAAGGCCTTCAAAAGAAAAAACCGCAAAAAATTTTGGTAATCCCAGAAAAAGCATTACCTTTGCAGTCGAATTGTGCGAAGGAGGGTCGCTAAACAGCGGTTCATACCTAACACAACGATATGTTTGTCCTATGGTGTAATGGTAGCACAACAGGTTTTGGTTCTGTTTGTGGTGGTTCGAATCCGCCTAGGACAACATTCATAAAAAGAGGCAGCAGCTCGAAAGAGTGGCTGCCTCTTTTGCGTTATACGCCGCCATACACCTCCACGCATCGTTATACATACACATCTTATACACCGCTATACACCGCCACGCCCCTTTTTCCACACCCCTCCTCACACTTTTTGCCTCAGCCCCTTTCTTGCACAATTACCACGCATGTGCGCAAAGCAAAATGTGATATCCATTGAAACTGATATAAATCAATTAATAACTTTTTCACACAAAAAACTATTAATTTCACACATTATTTTTAATATCGATACATTAACTTTGCAATGTGTTCGTGAGAATACAACGTTTTTTCATTAGGTTAGTAGTTTGATAGATTTAAGGTAAAGATTATGTTATTAGACTTTGAAACATCCGCAGTGTTGGTAGGTGTTGCAATCGTAACCCTCCTGAGCGTTTTCGCTCTTGTAAATACCAACGTGCGTTAACATTATTCTTTGGAAGGCCGGCGCGAGTGATCGTGTCGTCCTTTTTTTATGCCCATAGGCGTATATAGCCATTAGGTTCAATACATTAAACACTAAACAAACTTAAAAATAATACTTTTCTGCTTTAATTTGCATAATAAAATGACAAAACGACCGCTATTTGCGGAATTCTGACTAAATTTGCACCTAAAAACAACGACGACAGAATGATGAAAAGAAACATATTCTCTATTGTAATGCTCTTGGCAAGTGCTGTTTTGTGCACCTCATGCCTCAATTCAGACAACGATTTCGTGTACGACGACGATGCAGCCATTACCGCTTTTACATTGGGAAACATCAACCAAACGTTCTTTTGCAAAACCAAAGATGGGCTGCGCGATAGCTCGTATGTGAAGAGCGTTGACTTCAGCTCGGTGAAGATGACCATCGACCACCTGGGTGGACGCATCTTCAATGCCGACTCGCTGCCCTTGGGTTGCGACATCACCAAAGTGCTGGCCACAGCAAGCACACGCAACTCGGGAATGGTGGGCATCAAGAACGTTGACAGCGATACCACACGCATTTTCTCGTCTACCGATAGCGTCGACTATACCAAGCCGCGCGAACTGATTGTTTACTCTAACTCTACCCTTTCAAATCATAGATATAAGGTGACGCTGAACGTGCACAAGGAAGATGGCGACAAATTTGTGTGGACAAAGCTCAATAACAACACCACCGAGGTGGGCATCAGCGCACTGAAAGATATGCGCATGGTGGCACTGCCTAATAACCAGTTGGTGCTGGCTGGCACCGATGGCACCGCCACACGCCTCTACACCTCGGCCGATGGCTCAAACTGGAGCCAAACCACACCCGCCACACTCAACGCCAACGCTTATCAGAACCTGATGACCGATGGCGAGAATGCCCTGTTCATCTCAGGCGGCTATCTCTACGCCACCACCGACGGGAAAAGTTGGACCTGGACCGCTACCACACAAAAGCAGCTGGTGGCAGCCAGCACTAAGCTGCTGGTGGCCTATGACGCTGAGGGTGCCCTGAATAGCTCGGCCGACAACGGACAAACCTGGACAAAAGAAGATATTGACGCTGACGAGGCAGCCTACCTGCCCAGCCTAAACATAAGCAGCGCCACACAGGCTCTGATAACAAACAAAGACAGCTACCGACTTATCATGCAGGGTAGCCGCGACGTTAACACATATAGCGCCGACACCGCAAACGTGGTGTGGACAAAGGTGATCGACCCCAATGACAATACTCAGCCCTGGATTTGCTACTATGGCGCTGGCTCGCAAGCTAAATATCGCTTGCCACGTCTGGCACACCTTCAGATGGCAAATAGCGACCTCGGCCTCGTAGCCTTCGGCGGAAAAGGACTGGGCGCTTGCAAGAAACAAGCACACAAGATGTTCTGGAACAGCACTGACAAGGGCCTTACCTGGCAAGAAGACACCGTGGTAACCGTGCCCACCGGCTTCCAAAGCAGCGACGACGCCCTGGCCTTCACCATCGATGCCAACAACTATGTATGGCTGGTATGCGGAAACAGCGGACAGGTATGGCGCGGACGCCTGAACAGGCTGGGATGGGCCAAACGCCAAGACATCTTTGAATGGCGCGACGACAAAAACAAATAATGCTCTACACACGCATCATAGCAACCGTGTGCATGGTGCTATGCCTGGGCACAGCACAAGCACAGACCGACGACCAATACCGCATGGAGATAGGCGGGGGCGTGGGTATGATGGCGTATCAGGGCGACTTCAACGGCAGCATCGCCTCGGGCATGAAGCCTATGGCATCGGTCATGCTCCGACGCATCGTCAACCCCTTCATGGGATTTAGGCTGGCGGTGCAATATGGCAAGATAAGTGGGGGCAGCGACAACGCATCAACCTATTATCCTGCCTACGACGGAAAGCCCTACACCTTCAGTTGTGGCGTGACCGACATGAGCCTCACCTACGAATACAACTTCTGGCCTTACGGCACAGGGCGCGACTATCGCGGGGCAAAACGCCTCACACCCTTCATCTTCGGAGGCCTCGGCGCCACCTTCGCCTCAAAGGCTAACGAGGGCGCAAAAAGCGTGTTTACCGCCAACGTACCCATCGGACTGGGCATAAAATATAAGGTGGCACCCCGCCTGAACGTGGGCCTTGAATGGGCCATACACTTCTCGCTAAGCGATAACCTCGATGGCGCTACCGACCCCTACAACATTCCCAGTTCAGGACTGTTTAAAAACACCGACTGCTACTCGGCCCTTCAGCTGTCGCTCACCTACAGCTTCATGCCTAAATGCAGAACGTGCCACAACGCCGACGAATAAAAACGATAATAACAACGATATCTATGCACGACGCTATCGATATGAACAACATACCGGCCCACATAGCCATCATCATGGACGGAAACGGACGATGGGCCACAGCCAAAGGGCAACCACGCAGCTACGGGCATCAGGCTGGCGTAGAAACGGTAAGACGCATCACCTCTGAGTGTACACGTCTGGGCGTGAAATATCTCACCCTATACACCTTCTCGACCGAAAACTGGAACCGACCCGCCGACGAGGTGGCAGCGCTCATGGCTCTGGTGCTATCATCGCTCGAAGACGAGATATTCATGAAGAATAATGTGCGCTTTCGCGTCATCGGCGACATCGCGCGCCTGCCACAGGCCGTGCAAGAGAAGCTGAACGAAACCATGGCACATACCGCCAATAACGATGCCATGACCATGGTGGTAGCACTGAGCTATTCGGCACGATGGGAAATTACCGAGGCCACCCGACGTATAGCGCAACAGGTGAAAGACGGCGAGCTCAACATCGACAGCATCACCGAAGAAACGCTCACAAACAATATGCAAACCACCTTCATGCCCGACCCCGACCTGCTGATACGCACCGGTGGCGAGCTGCGCATATCCAACTATTTGCTCTGGCAGATAGCTTATAGCGAGCTATACTTCTGCGACACCTTCTGGCCCGACTTTGCCGAGGCCGACCTGCAAAAGGCTATCAGCTGCTACCAACAGCGCCAGCGCCGCTTCGGAAAAACTGAAGAGCAGGTAGAGAACGAAGCATGAAGCACTAAAAGCAAAAAGCAAAGCACGAAAAACAAAGCGTGAAGCGCTAAAAGCAAAGCGTGATAAGCGAAGGAAAAAAAGTGTAAAAGAGAAAAAGCGATAAGAAAAATATAAACACAACGATGAACATACACAAACTGTTGGCTGCATTTGTGGCGCTGCTCTGCTGCGTCGGCATGACAGCGCAAGACAAAGTCACCTACCCCGACATATCGTATGCTGGAACACCACGCACGCTCACCCTTGCAGGCCTGAACGTGTCGGGTGCCGAAGGCTATGAAGACTATATGCTTACTGGCATCTCAGGACTCACCATCGGACAGACCATCACGCTGCCTGGCAACGAGATTACCGAAGCCGTAAAGCACTACTGGAAATACGGACTCTTCTCTGACGTCTCTATCTCGGCCGACTCTATCGTCGGGGGCAACAAGGTGTATCTGCACATCTTCTTGCGCCTTCGTCCGCGTGTTTCTACCATCAACTACATCGGCCTGAAAAAGTCGGAACGCACCGACATGGAAGAGAAGTTGGGCCTGCTGAAGGGTGCACAAATCACCCCAAACATGATCGACCGCGCCAAAATCTTGGCTAAAAAATACTTCGACGACAAGGGCTTCAAGAACGCCGACATACAAATTAATCAGCGCGACGACGTGTCGAACAAAAATCAGGTTATCCTTGACGTGATTATCGACAAGAAGCAAAAAATGCGCGTGCGCCGCATCATTCTTGAAGGCAACAAAGAGTTGTCGAACCTGAAAATCAAGGGCGGACTGTTCCGCAAAGGTGCCTTCTCAAAAACACACGAGGCAGGAAAGCTCAGCACCTTCTTGAAAGCCAAGAAGTTTACACCCGAGCGCTGGAAAACAGATAAGCAGAACCTTATCGACAAGTATAACGAATATGGCTACCGCGACGCCACCATCATTGAAGACAGCGTATGGAACGCCGACGACAAGCACGTAAACATATATTTAAAGATTGACGAGGGTAAGAAATACTACCTGCGTAACATCACATGGGTGGGTAACACCATCTATCCCTCCGACTATCTGGCACAGGTGCTGGGCATGAAGAAGGGCGACGTGTATAACCAGAAGCTCATGAACAAACGTCTGACCGAAGACGACGATGCCGTGGGCAACAACTACTGGAACAACGGTTACCTCTTCTACTCGCTGCAGCCTACCGAGGTGAACATCGTGGGCGACAGCATCGACCTCGAAATGCGTATTCAAGAGGGCACACAGGCACACATCAACCATGTGCGCATCAACGGTAACGACCGCTTGTATGAAAACGTGGTACGACGCGAGCTGCGCACCAAGCCCGGCGACCTCTTCTCAAAAGAGGCACTGCAACGTTCGGCACGCGAGTTGGCGTCAATGGGACACTTCGACCCTGAAAAGGTGAACCCCGACGTGAAGCCCGACCCCGAAAACGGTACCGTAGACATCAACTGGAACCTTGAACAAAAATCGAACGACCAGATTGAGTTCTCACTGGGATGGGGACAGACAGGTGTGATAGGACGTGTGGGATTGAAGCTCAACAACTTCTCTATGCGCAACCTCTTCAACAAAAACAAAGAGCACCGTGGCATCATGCCTATCGGCGATGGCGAGGTAATGCAGCTGGGCGTGCAAACCAACGGTACCTACTACCAGTCGTACAACGCATCGTATAGCACCAACTGGTTTGGTGGAAAACGACCCATACAGTTCTCAGTAGGCGCTTACTATTCAAAGCAGACCGACGTGTCAAGCAACTACTACAACAACGGTTATTATAACAACTATTACAACTATCTGTACGGATACGGCAATTATAGCTATAATAACTATGAGAACTATTACGACCCCGACAAGTATGTCAAGATGTTTGGCGTAAACGTAGGATGGGGTAAACGTCTGCGCTGGCCCGACGACTACTTCCAGCTCTCGCTCATGCTGTCGTACACACGATACATGCTGAAAAACTGGCAGTACTTCCTCATGACCAACGGCAACTCGAACAACCTCAACCTGAGCATCTCACTCAGCCGTACCTCTACCGACAACCAGATGTTCCCACGCCGCGGATCCGACTTTCTGTTCTCGGTAACACTCACCCCGCCATGGTCAAAGTGGGATAACAAAAACTATAAGAACCTGGCCAACGACCGCAACTCGAGCACCTACGAGCGCGAACAGCAAGAGAAATACCGCTGGGTAGAATATCATAAATGGAAGTTCAAGGCAAGAACCTACACCGCGCTGTCGGGCGGACAGAAATGCTTCGTACTCATGACACGCGTCGAGATGGGATTGCTGGGCACATACAATAAATATAAGAAGTCGCCCTTCGAAACATACTATGTGGGTGGCGACGGTATGTCGGGCTACTCAACAGGCTATGCCGAAGAAACCATCGGATTGCGTGGTTACGAAAACGGATCGCTCACACCTTACGGATACGAGGGCTACGCCTACGACCGCATGACACTCGAGCTGCGATACCCATTCCTCTTGGGCAACACCACCATCTACGGCCTCTCATTTGTCGAGGCTGGTAACGCATGGAACGACACCAAGAAGTTTAACCCCTTCGACATGAAGCGTTCAGCAGGTATCGGCGTGCGCATCTTCCTCCCCATGGTGGGTATGATGGGTATCGACTGGGCCTACGGCTTCGACAAGGTGTTTGGAACAAAGGGTGGAAGCAACTTCCACTTCATCCTTGGACAAGAATTCTAACAAACAGCCCCTCCCCCACGCCGCCTCTCATAAAGGGACGGCACGAGGTGGGCCTCAACAAACAAACAGAGTATGAAACGATTTCTTCTTTTAGCCGTCATCGCTGTTTCGGCAGTGCTCACGGCCAGCGCACAAAAGTTTGCGCTGCTCGACATGGAGTATATCCTCAAAAACATACCCGCCTACGAGCGTGCCAACGAGCAGCTCAACCAGGTATCGAAGAAATGGCAGGCCGAGGTCGAGGCCCTCAACACCGAGGCCACCACAATGTATAAAAACTATCAAAACGAACTGGTGTTTCTCTCGCAAGAACAAAAGAAGGCACGACAAGAGGCCATCATGAAGAAAGAGAAAGATGCCTCTGACCTGAAACGCAAATACTTCGGCCCCGAGGGCGAGCTCTTCAAGAAGCGCGAAAGCCTCATGTCGCCCATACAAGACGAGATATACAACACCGTAAAAGAAATTGCCGAACTGCGTGGCTATTCGCTGGTGCTCGACCGCGCCTCTGAAGCCGCTGGCATCATCTACGGCTCTCCCAAGATAGACATCTCTAACGAGGTGCTGCAAAAGCTGGGATATAATTAAGGGAAAAGGGAAGAGTAGAGTGAAAAGTGAAGAGTGAAAAGTGAAAAATCCTATTGCTTTGCCGCTCTCGTGAGCTTTCACCCTCCTGTTCTCCTCCAGTCCCCTCGGCTTAGAAAGGCTTAGCAAGGCTTAGTGAGGCTTATCATCCTCTGGCTTAGCAAGGCCCCCCAAAAAAGAAATAATAACAATAAAAAAAATATACAAAATGAAAAAACTTTTTATGATGCTGATGCTGTTTGCCCCTCTGGCAACATTCGCACAGCAGAAATTCGGACACATCAACGCACAGGAAGTAATGGCATCAATGCCTGAGTTTATCAAAGTTCGTGGCGAGATAGAAGCTACTGCCAAGCAGTATGAAAACGACCTGAAGGCTATGCAGGACGAGCTCCAGCGCAAAGCACAAGAGTATGATAAGAGCAAGTCGACCATGAACGAGACCAAGCAGAAGGAGACCGAGCAAACGCTCATGGATCTGCAGCAGAAAATTCAGCAGGCTTACCAAGACAACTCACAGGCTCTGCAGAAGGCTCAGCAAGAGAAGATGGCTCCCATCACACAGCGCCTCGTCAACGCTATCCAGGCAGTAGGCAAAGCAGGTGGCTATGTTTACATCATGGACACACAGATGGGCATCCCCTACGTTAGCGAGACCCTGAGCAAGGATGTTACCGCTGAGGTGAAAGCCGAACTGAACAAGCCCAGCACCGCCAAGAAAAAGTAAAGCACTTGTCGGTAACGGCTCCTTGCCACACGACATATAACGTGCCGAAGAGTCCAGCGCCCTCCGGCACGTTTTTGTATAATAACCCACAAAACCCCTACGCATCATGAAAAAGAACATACTCATGCTGTTGGCCCTCGCCTCATGCGCACTGCCCATGACGGCACAAACCGAGACGTTGCAGCAAGTAATCAACACACTCAACGCCAACGCTGCCAGCCAGAACGCCAGCGCTAACACCGCCACACAAGACACGCAGAGCACCCACACCACGGCACAAACCTTCGTGTTCCGCTACGGATTTGTCAACACCGACTCGGTGCTGCACGCCATGCCCGAATATGCTATGGCACAACGCTCACTCACCGCGCTACGTCAGAAATACGACCGCGAGATGAAGCGTTCAGAAGACGACTTCAACATCAAGTATGAAAGTTTTCTCGACCAGCAGCGCGACCTCGTGCCCTCTATCCTTCACAAGCGTCAGGCCGAACTGCAAGACATGATGGAGAAGAACATCGCCTTCAAGGCTGAAGCACGCCGACTGCTGGCTCAGGCCGAGGCCGACGCTATGGCACCCTTGCGCGAGCAGATAAACGAACTGCTGCAACAGGTAGCAAAAGACATGCAGCTGGCCTTCGTGCTGAACACGGGCTCCGACGCATGCCCTTATGTAAACCCCGCCATGAGTGTCGACATCACCGACACCCTTATCGACTTGCTAAAAAAGCGTAGATAAAAAACACAGCACCATGACATTACCACAAGCACCAGGCCCCATCGGCGTCTTCGACTCTGGCTACGGCGGACTCACCATCCTGCACGGCATACGCCAGCTCTTGCCGCAATACGACTATCTATACCTCGGCGACAACGCCCGCGCCCCCTACGGATCGCGCTCCTTCGAGGTGGTATATCAGTTTACGCGTCAGGCAGTGCTCAAGCTCTTCGCCATGGGTTGCCACCTTGTGGTGATAGGGTGCAACACGGCGTCGGCCAAGGCGTTGCGCAGCATACAGCAGCGCGACCTGCCTGACTGGGACCCCTCACGACGTGTGCTGGGCATCATTCGCCCCACAGCCGAGAGCATCGGCCAGCTCACACACTCACGTCATGTGGGCATCCTCGCCACCGAGGGCACCATCCGTTCAAACAGTTACGAAATGGAGATAGGCAAGCTCTTCCCCGATATTAAGGTTACAGGACAGCCATGCCCCCTGTGGGCCGCCATTGTCGAGGCCAACGAGGCCGACAGCCCCGGTGCCGACTATTTTGTGAAGAAGCGCATCGACCAACTCATGCGTCGCGACCCACTGATCGACACCATCATCCTTGGCTGCACCCACTATCCGCTGCTTATGAACAGCATTGTGCGAAATGTGCCCGACGGTGTGCGTGTAATGCCCCAAGGCACCTATGTGGCCGATAGCCTCAACAGCTATCTACAGCGCCACCCCGACATCGAGGCCAACATTACGCGCGGTGGCCAGTGCCACTACCTCACCACCGAGAGCGAAGACCGCTTTGCCGAAAGCGCACAGATATTCTTGCACGAAAAGATAAACGTAACACACGTTGAATTGTAAGTAGTGCTGGGCTACGCACCACAGTCGGGCGTAAAGATTATCACCAAAGAGGGTCTGCCCTTCGCCTACGGCCTCAACTGGAAAGGTGTGATTGACGACGAACGAGTGAAAAGATACAAAAAGGCTTAGAAGGGCTTAGTAAGGCTCAGTCCCCCAGGCTTAGAAAGGCCTATAAAGGCTTGGCCCAGTAAGGCTTAGTCCCCCAGGCTTAGAAAGGCCTATAAAGGCTTAGAAAGGCTTAGTCACCTTTAAAAAAGTAATGAACGCAAAATTAAGAGGAACCCTCTGCGGCATCATTGCCGCTGTGTGCTACGGCACAAACCCCTTAGGGGCGCTACCCCTGTATGCCGATGGCATCAACGCCTGTTCGGTATTGTTTTATCGCTTTACCACCGCTGTGCTCATGCTGGCCGTGCTCATGCTGGTGCAGCGCAAGAGTTTCGCCGTTAGTGGGCGCGAGTTGATGATATTAGCTGGTCTGGGCATACTGTTTGCCTCGTCGTCGTTGTCGCTGTTTTTCAGCTTCTACCTCATCAGTGCAGGCATCGCCTCAACGTTGCTCTTCGTCTATCCCGTCATGGTAGCCATCATCATGGCCGTGTGCTTTCACGAGCGCATCACCGTGGCAACGGTGGTTAGCATTGCCCTGTCGCTGGTAGGCATCGCCCTGCTATATCGTGGCGACGATGGCAGCGTGCTCAACCCCAATGGTGTGGCCCTGGTTATGGTGTCGTCGCTCACCTATGCGCTGTATATCATCATCGTCAACAAGTCGACGCTGCGCATGTCGAGCATCAAGCTCACCCTATACGTGCTCATCTTTGCAGCCCTCACCGTTGTGGTAACATCGCTGTTCCAGCCAGTCACACAGCTGCAACTGTTGCACACCCCCCAGCAGTGGGGCTTAGCCTTCATGCTGGGCTTGCTGCCCACCGTTATGTCGTTGGTGCTCATGGTGGTAGCCGTTCACGACATTGGTTCTACGCCCACCGCCATCATCGGAGCCCTCGAGCCCGTCACCGCCGTGGTTATCAGCGTAGCCCTCTTTGGCGAGCTGCTCACCGTTCGCCTCGTCATCGGCATCTTGCTCATCTTGGGCGCCGTAATGCTTATTGTGGCAGGCAAGAACATCCACTTCAACTCGCTCACCCGAGTAGCATCACCCGTAGGAAAAATATTGGTGAAGCTGTGGCGATGGAAACAGTAAGAGGAAAGGCTTAGTCACCCAAGGCTTAGAAAGGCTTAGAAAGGCCCATAAAGGCTTAGTCACCCAAGGCTTAGAAAGGCTTAGAAAGGCCTATACAGGCTTATCATCAATAAAAAAAATAATAAAAAACAACAAACAATATGCAAGAAACAAGACAAAACCGCATAGCTCGCTTGCTTCAGAAAGAGCTGAGCTTAATATTCCAGCAACAAACCCGTATGATGCACGGTGTGATGGTGAGCGTTACCAAGTGTCGCGTATCGCCCGACCTCAGCATCTGCACCGCCTACCTCAGCATCTTCCCTTCAGAGCGTGGCGACGAGCTGATGAAAAACATCAACGCCAGCGAGAAAACCATACGTTACGAGTTGGGCACCCGCGTGCATAACCAGTTGCGCATCATCCCCGAGCTACGTTTCTTCATCGACGACTCGCTCGACTACATCGAACGCATCGACAACCTGCTGAAGAAATAACCCTGCTACGGAAAACATCTTGCAAAACGAACAACACATTCAGTGAAACACATATAGTGAAACACATATAGTGAGCATGAATTTTCCTTTCTTCATAGCGCGTCGCTACCTGTTTTCGAAGAAGAGCACCAACGCCATCAACATCATATCAGGCATCTCTATGGTGGGCGTGGCCGTAGCCACCATGGCACTGGTCATCGTGCTCAGCGTGTTCAACGGCTTTCACGACCTGGTGGCGTCGTTCTTCACCAATTTCGACCCACAGATAGAGGTGGTGCCCACCCGTGGCAAGTCGGCCCCTGCCGACGACCCCGCCCTCACCACCATCAAAGCCATGCCCGAGGTGCTGGTGGCCACCGAGTGTGTCACCGATCAAGCCCTGGCCTACTATAACGGGCGCCAAGCCATGGTAAACGTGATGGGTGTCGATGACAATTTTGCACAGCTCACCCATATCAACAGCATTTTATATGGGCAGGGCGAGTTTTGCCTTCAGGCCGCCAACCTACAATATGGTGTGCCAGGCATACGCTTGGCCCAAACCCTCGACCTCGGAGCACAGTGGGATGGCTTTCTCACCATCTTTGCCCCCCAGCGCGAGGGCCAGCTCATTGATATGGCCAGCGATGCCGACGGCTTTGTGGCCGACTCGCTGCTATCGCCCGGCGTGGTGTTCTCGGTCAATCAGGCCAAGTACGACCGCGACTACCTCATCACCTCGATAGGCTTTGCGCGTCGCATCTTCCAGATGCAAGGCATGGTAACATCGCTGAAGCTGAAGCTGAAACCTGGCGCTGACCTTGACGCCGTGAAGCAACGTATGCAGCAGGTTTCAAAAGGCCGTTTCCGTGTGCTCGACCGCTTTGAGCAGCAGGCCGACACCTTCCGCATCATGCAGATTGAAAAGGTGCTGGCCTACCTCTTCCTCACCTTCATCCTCTTGGTGGCGTGCTTCAACATCATCGGGTCGTTGTCAATGCTTATCATCGACAAGAAGGCCGATGTGCAAACCCTGCGCAACCTGGGAGCCGACAACCGCACCATTGCCCGCATCTTCCTGTTCGAAGGCCGCATGATATCGGCCATTGGCGCCATCGTAGGCATCTTGTTAGGCTTGCTGCTATGCTGGCTGCAACAGCAGTTCGGACTGGTGTCGATGGGCGAGAGCAGCGGCACCTTTGTGGTAAACGCCTACCCCGTGAGCGTGCATTATGGCGACGTGTTTATAGTGCTCGTCACCGTGCTCGTGGTGGGATGGGTGGCCGCATGGTATCCTGTGAGAAAAAATTTCACCTCATAACCCACACATAACCCTATATCACATTGCACGATATGAACAAACGCCTTTTTATCATCATCCCCTGTTACAACGAGGAAGAGGTGCTGCCTTGGACACTGCAACGCCTCACCACGCTGGTTGAACAGTTGAACGAAACACATCACGTCGACACCACCTTGCTGCTGGTCGACGATGGCAGTCGCGATGCCACATGGCGTCTCATCAGCGAGGCCGCCGCACGCTACGCTTTTGTGGCCGGACTGAAGTTGGCACACAACGTGGGTCATCAAAACGCGCTGTGGGCGGGCATGGAACAGGCGCTGCCGCTGTGCGATGCTGCCGTGTCGATTGATGCCGACCTGCAAGACGACCCCGACACCATTCTCAGCATGACCGAGCAGTGGCTTCAGGGCACCGACATTGTGTATGGTGTGCGCAAAGAGCGCAAGACCGACACATGGTTTAAGCGCATCACCGCCTTAGGCTTCTACCGCGTTATGCAGATGGCCGACCGCAATATGCTATACAACCATGCCGACTTCCGCCTCATGTCGCACCGCGCCCTCGAGGCCCTCATGCAATACCCCGAGCGCAACATGTTCTTACGTGGCATTGTGCGCCAGCTGGGCTTCAACGAAGGCTTTGTTTATTACGATCGCACGGCGCGCACCGCTGGCGAGTCAAAATATCCGTTGCGCAAGATGCTCAGCTTCTCTATCGACGGCATCACCTCGTTCTCAACAGGTCCGCTTAAGTTTATCACCTTTGCGGGTCTCACCATGACGCTGGTGGCCCTCTGCATCATCATCTATGCCCTGTACGAGCACATCATAGGCAACACCATCGAGGGCTGGACCTCTATTCTGGTGTCGATGTGGTTCATCGGTGGCGTCATCACCACAGGTGTGGGCATCACAGGCGTTTACATTGGAAAGATATACACCGAGGTGAAACGCCGCCCACGCTACTTTGTTGATAAAACACTGAATATGCATATTGATGAGGGTGTGTCAAAATAGAAGTTAAAAGAAGTTTGGGCTTCGCCCGAAGTTAA